>JAADHS010000078.1 GCA_013151745.1 Gammaproteobacteria bacterium
TTTTAGCTAAGAGGCAATTGCAATTGCAGCGAATATCCAAAATTAACGATAACGGCTCAGGCTGTTCCTGGAAGCCATCATCAGTTCAAAGCGAAGCCAGTAGTCTTCTTGCTGCGCGCGCGAGGTTGCTGTGCTTCTAGTTAGTTTTGGTTAGGGTCTTTGATGGCTTCCCAGTCAATGTCCATTACGGGGTCTATTTGTCCGTCATAATAGGTATAAGTACTGGTTGGAAAGTCAACGTAGCCATTTGTCTCACCCAGTCCAGTGATAAATTCATCACTTACAAATGATCGCACAAATTTGTATCGACCTCCACTGACATTCGCTCCTTCACCCTGGTCTGTGGCAAAGTCAAAATTTCCTTGGTTTTCAGGAATGTCAGGGTCATTGATGACAAGTTGATTAGTCATAACGCCTGCTATGCTGTCGGTGTCGTAATCACTATTGCTCATGTCCATAACAAACTTCAAATTGATTCTACCTGTGGCTATATCCTGGCTAATGATGGGCTTGTTTGCCAATTGGTCTTTTAAAAATTCTTGAGTAAAGCCACTGGTGTCATCTCTAATAAACTGACGCATGACCATTTTCCCGGGATCCCCTGTTCCATTTCCCGTCAAAATAGAATTGTTGCTTAATGGATCTGCGCCATTGTTATCTGCGTTACACGCGACTCGTTCATCAAATGACGCTCGATTACCAGCTAAGCAGGCACGACCTCCACTAAAGGAAGTTTGTCTTTGAACACCAGGAAGGGTTCGCCAGTTAGTCCCTCCCATTTGCATATAAATTTCTTGAACAAAACCTTCTTCTTCACTTCCTATTACCAAGTGATAGTAGCTTACGCCATTGATCTCTACTTTTTCTTGGAGAAATGCAGTTGTCGTATCATCCCCCATTTGTCCTGTAGTATACCATTGGGGGTTACTCTGTTCTTGGCAGTTATAATCAGCCTGTCCTGCGGTGTTGCAGAAAAGCGTCGATCTGTCTATGCGAAGACCGTCATCTCGTGGAGCGGCATCAAAAGTGAAGTCTAATGTTTGGGGGTTAACGTTAGTTAAGTTTTGTGCAAGTGACGAGCTTGATGCCAGTGCAAGCCATAGAAACATAGCGGCTGCGATAGATGTCCTTAACGATGTAAACATTTTTTTCCCCAATTTTCAAATGCTGTTACCGAGAGTCTATTTAAAATGAATGGCATGTTTGCTTTTCATTTATCTTTCTCTCTTAACTAAACCGCACCTTCATTGTCCTATGAAGAACTATGAATTGCAATACCTTTGAGCCTGAAACAGCACACTGAGTGATGAGTTAGGACATGATAATCAATAATATCTCTTTGTGTGAATTTTCTTAAGGCTATGTTACTCTAGTTGATGTTACAAAATAATCTTTTATATTAGGTGGTTACGTATGGTTGGTATATTTATATAAGGTTCTTCCATGATGTTGCAGAATATTCCACTGTTTTCTAATTTGTCAGAAAAAGATTTAGCCGCACTGACACAACGCGCGGCAACTAAAAGTTATCCCAAAAATACTATTTTAGTGAGTGAAGGTGATGAAACTGACTCTCTTTTTGTTATTGAATCCGGAAAAGTAAAAGTTTTCCTTAGTGACCATGAAGGGAAAGAAATTATTATCAACGTTCATGGTCAGGGAGAATATTTTGGTGAGATTGCCTTGCTTGATGATTCTCCACGCTCCGCATCGGTGATGACTCTTGAGTCGTGTCGCGTTATGCTGATATCAAAAAGAGATTTTGAAGAGTGTCTGAGTCAAAACCCCTCTATTGCACTTTGTCTTTTACGTGATTTGACTCTTCGCTTGCGTACCCTGACTGATAATGTGAAAAGTCTGGCCTTGATGGATGTTTACGGTCGCATAGCACGTATTCTTCTTAGTATGGCTTCTGAAGAGGGCGATAAACTTGTTATTAGCCAGAAGCTCACACAGAAAGAAATTGCGAACAGGGTGGGAGCCTCTCGAGAAATGGTCAGCCGTATTATGAAAGATCTTGCAACGGGTGGATACATTACAGTAAAAAAAAGTGGCATTATTATTAACCATAAATTACCAGAAAACTGGTAGCCTTTAGTCGGGGCAACATCCCTTTCTCGATTCATCCTTATTCCGCAGCACGCAGGTTTTTCAAAAAGGGTGGTAATTTATCACATTAATTTAGTGATTTAAGTCGAAGATCAAAATAATCTGCGAATATAGTATGTGTTTTCAAGTCTAAAACAGGAAGCTAACTAATGAAAACAAAAACTATTTTAGTGGACGATCAAGTACTGGTGAGAAACGGGTTGAGTGAATTAATACAGCAAACTGAGGGCATGATCGTCGTCGCTCAATTTTCACGATTCGATGAGTTGTTAAATTATTTGCGTAATCATTATGCAGAATTGATTGTTATGGAGTGGAATCTACCAGGAATAGGCGGGATCGAAACGATTCGGAGGCTGCGTAAAAGTTATCCCGGCATCAAAATACTGATTGTTAGTAGTGCTATATATGATCCCTTTCCTCGTCGGCTTATTGAAGCCGGTGCGAATGGTTTAGTGAGTAAAAAAAGTTCGCCAGATGAATTCAACAGGGCGTTGAAGGAAACGATCAAGGGTCAGCAATATATGAGTGTTGATGTTGTGCAGCAGGCCTTAGCTCGAGAATATCTGGCTCCCAGCCAAAAATCACCTTTTGAAGAGCTCAGTAATCGTGAGTTGCAAGTGATGAAGTTGGCTGTAGAAGGGGAGCGAACTCGAGACATTTCCCATAGCTTGAGTCTCAGCCCTAAAACAGTCAGCACTTACAGGCACCGGCTTTATGATAAGTTAGGCGTTAAAGGTGATGTAGAATTAACGCGCTTGGCTATTCGCTATGGGGTGACTGGAGAGCAGTTTGTTCCGCATAAAATAAGTACATCGCACAGCCACCTCAGCCATTAAGTATGTTTAACAGCCAAGGAGGGCTTTTTAGAAAAAATTACATTTTTTTATTTTGAAGTTTAAGTTTGTTTCGCTTCAGACGTCGTATCCCCTTTAATATTGCTGGCAATATTATCTAGATCCCTATAATTTTGAGCCGCCGATTTAATTAATTGAAGACCCGTGTCAACCAGTTTATCTACAAGATTTGGAATCCGGTAGACGGTCAGACCTAGCCAAACAATGGCGGGTATCGCTACGATGGTTGCAAAAATTCCGTTGAAACCAATACCGTGATCGAGAAAGCTAATGATGGCGTATAAAACCACCAAGGGAATCAAGGCGAGGCTACCAATATAGACCATAATAATTGTGGTAAAGAAGAAGCATGCGACTAATTGAATGAGTCTTGCCAGTATGATCTCAACCGTTTGCATAGTGTTTATTTATCCTCGCATGTTTGTGGGTCATGATCCTTATTTATGCTCAGGATCTTGAGTAGGGTTCATTCTAGCGAAACCGGCTCGTGAGAACAAGAAAAATGCAAAAGCTTGTCGAGATTCTTTACGATAGGCGTGGGTCTGATAGGGTGATATATTTTTTAAATTATTGAAAATAAACAATAAATTTTTTTTGGTTCAATTCCTGCAGAGAGTGGGTTTTGGTGGAAATTAAGGATGTTCGATGCAGCAATATGACATGAAAGAGGATAATACTGAGTTTGAGATGGAACGGAGACATGGAAAAAACCGCCGTGCAGGGAAATATAACTTCAAAATGAGCTGGGGGACTCGGGGGCAGCGGTTATCAGGGCGTAGACAAGGAGACTTGTTGAATACTTTTGTCGATCGTTATTCTCCACGGGTGCGGTATTTCAGTATTGGCTTGTTGATCTTATCCGTTCTCGATGCGTTGTTTACACTACGTATCCTTGAAAAAGGAGGGGTAGAGCTTAATCCGTTTATGGGCGCATTAATTGCTTTTGATATTGGCTGGTTCCTCTTTGTCAAAATAGCAATGACAGCCGCTGCTTTGTTTACATTATTAATTTTTTATCATTTTAGCTGGATGCGCGTGCTCCGAGTTTCGCACATTATATATGGCGCATTTGTCATGTACGCTATACTTATTCAATATGAAATTGCGTTGTTATGGATGATCTATAAATAGAATCTGGCATCGAATTATGATGCGCACGTTCTTAAGTTGATGCGATAAGGATGGTTATGCGGAAAGGGCTAATAATATGGATGGTTATCTGGTTTTCTGGCGCTGTGCATGCTGGTGGAATGCCCCTGCATCACCAGCTTGAGGTCAAGATCAATCCGGCACTCAGTTTACTTGAAGTCACGGATACGTTGAAAATAAAAGCGGGGACAAATAATAAAAACTTTGTGTTTAAACTCCATTCCGCGCTTGAAATTAAAAATTTTGAAATATCGGGTAATGCGACGTCTCCTGAAAAAATAAAACAGGGTGTCACTGCCAGTGGTGTGTCGTGGACAGCCTACCAGTTTTCCATTCCTCAAGAAGGCGGGGTCGTGCAAATTATTTACGCGGGTCAAATTGGCCATAAAGTTTCTTCTGGGGAGACAGAGTACGCAAGAGGTTTTAGTGACACGCCGGGATTGATTCATTCTGATGGTGCCTATTTAGCTGCGACTTCACTTTGGTATCCCTATTTCGGTGATGATCTTATTACATTTGATTTGCAGGTGACGGTGCCTGCGGATTGGGAGGCCATCAGTCAAGGGGAGCGTAAAAAACATATAAAATCAGATGAAAAAACTTTAGTGAAGTGGCAAGAGCATGCGCCGCAGGATGAAATTTTTTTGATCGCCGGTCCGTACCAGGAGTATACGAAACAGCATGGTCAAGTTGAGGCGATGGTGTTTTTGCGTCAAGCTGATTCTGCATTAGCGCAAAAATATCTAGATACGACGGGTCAGTATGTGGGTATGTATAGTAAATTGCTGGGACCATATCCATATAAAAAGTTTGCGTTGGTAGAAAATTTTTGGGAATCTGGTTATGGCATGCCCTCTTTTACTTTGTTAGGTTCCCGCATTATTCGCTTTCCGTTTATTTTGCATAGCTCTTTTCCTCACGAAATATTACATAACTGGTGGGGGAACGGGGTTTATGTTGACTATCAGCAAGGTAACTGGGCGGAAGGTTTAACGGCCTATTTAGCCGATCATCTGGTCAAAGAGCAGCGCGGAGAGGGTGTTGTTGAGCGGCGTAATGTTTTGCAAAAATATACAGACTATGTCAGTGATGAGCAAGATTTCCCGCTGGCTGATTTTCGCTCCCGGCACAGTTCGGCAACGGAAGCGGTGGGCTATGGTAAAACCTTAATGCTGTTTCATATGCTACGGCAGAAAATGGGCGATGATTCTTTTGTACACGCCTTGCGTCGTTTTTATCGAGAATACCGTTTTAAACGTGCGAGTTACGAGGATTTGGAAGAGGTTTTCAGCACGGTTTACGGCCAGAATTTAAAGCCTTTTTTTGATCAATGGGTACGTCAAGCAGGGGCACCTGAGCTTCAACTAGCCCGAACACAAGTCATTAAACAGCGTGATGCTTATGAGCTACAACTGACTATCAAGCAAATTCAAGCCGGCTTTGCTTATCAACTGGACGTGCCCGTGAGCGTGACTCTGGAGGGGGTTGATGCCGCATTTCAAACTACAGTATATCTCGATGGGGCGAGCAGCGATGTCAGCATTGAAGTTCCGGCAAAGCCAATGCAGGTTGATATTGATTCCGAATTCGATATTTTCCGGCGTCTGGATAGTCGGGAAATTCCGGCTGCATTGTCTCAGGGCTTTGGTAGTGAGCAAGTGTTGCTTGTCTTGCCAAAAGCGGCATCTACGGAATTGGCTAATGCCTATCTGGCGATGGCAAAAGCCTGGCAGCAATCACAGCCTGGAAATTGGCAGCTGGTATATGATGCCGACCTGACCCATTTACCTAAAGATAAAACCGTATGGTTATTTGGTTGGGATAATCGATTTTTTTCAGAATTCAAACGCGCTTTGCCAAAGGGTCAGGTTGATTTGAAAGCGACGAGCGGACGCCTGGACAATACCCTATTAAACAAGTCTGAACATAGTCTTGTGCTAACCGCTCGTGATCCTGAAAATCCAGAGCAAACCTTATTATGGCTAGGCTCAAATAGAGCGGATGCATTACCTGGTTTAGTGCGCAAATTGCCTCATTATCGTAAGTATAGCTATCTTGCTTTTACCGGTGAGGCGCCGAGCAATATGCTAAAAGGGCAGTGGCGAGTGAGCACTTCGCCTTTGAGTCAATCGCTCCCTGGTTTACGTACAACTTCACCGCCAAACAAAGCTAAGATGAAAACAAGATCGGCATTAGCTTTATTGCCTGCTTTATTCTCTCAGCAAAATATGCTGCAAGATATTGCTGTGTTAGCGGATGAAAAATTGGCCGGCCGGGGGTTGGGTAGTGTTGGGTTAGATCAAGCGGCTGATTATATTGCCGATGTTTTTAAGCAGGCGGGTCTGGCTACGTCTTTTCAACAATGGCAAGAAAAAGTACCAGGTAAACCGGGTTTAACGAAATTAAAAAATGTGATTGCCGTGATACCAGGCAGTGACTCTGATCTAGCGGGTCAGAGTGTTGTTGTTGGTGCGCACTATGATCACCTAGGTCGTGGCTGGCCGGATGTGCATGCGGGCGATGAAGGCCAGGTTCACCCTGGTGCTGATGATAATGCCAGTGGTGTTGCGGTGATGCTGGCATTGGCGAAAAATATGGCTAAAAGTTTCAAGCCGAAGCGTAGCATTGTCTTTGTTGCCTTTTCAGCTGAAGAAGCCGGCCGATTGGGGTCACGCTACTATGTGCAACATAGTGATCCTTATCCTGCTGACAAAATGATCGCAATGCTGAATTTAGATACCGTAGGTCGCCTGGCTAATAATGATATTACTGTGTTCGGCACCGGAACCGCCAGCGAGTGGAAGCATATTTTCAGAGGCACGGGATTTGTGACCGGATATAATGTGAAAAACGTTAAGGATGACGCCGGATTCAGTGATCAAAAAAGCTTTCATGAAGTGGGTGTTCCGGCAGTACAGTTTTTTGGTTCGGTTCATGCTGATTTTCATCGGCCTTCAGATACCGTAAAAAAAATTGATGCGGCAGGTTTAATTAAAATGGTGACGGTATTAAAAGAAACGGCGGCCTATTTAGCTGATCGACCGACAGCACTGAGTGCGTCTGATACGATTCGAAAAAATCGCAATAGCGATGATGTCCATAAACGGGTAGAGGCACCGAAAGAAGGCCGCAAAGTTAGTCTTGGCACTATTCCTGATTTTAACTATAGTGGTGTAGGTGTCCGTATCACCGGTGTAGTTCCCGATTCCCCCGCCGCACGAGCTGGTTTGATCGCAGGTGATGTGTTGCAACGCCTTAATAGTAAAAAATTAAAAAATTTAGCAGCTTATGCCCAAATACTACGTGGATTAACAGTGGGTGAGCAGATAAGCTTAACGTGGCTTAGAGATGGGGAAATCAAAAACCAAGAGCTGGTATTGGTGGCACGGTAAGAGCAGAGGGGTGATTAAATAGGCTTGCGCTTATTCCTTCAGGTTATTTAAATTTTGCAAGTAGTGCAGTTGCATCGGTTAATGCAACGGGATGGGAGATCCAGTTTCCCTGACCAAAATCACATGTGTATTCTAATAAACGGGCGGCTTGTTGAGGAGATTCTACACCTTCAGCGATGGTCGTCATGCCCAAATTGTGCGCTAAGTGAGCAAGGGTACGCACAATTTCAGCGCTTTTAGTGTTGCAAAGTATTTCGTCAATAAAAGATTTGTCAATTTTCAGACTGTCAAAAGGGAATCGGTAGAGATAATTAAAGCTGGAATAGCCCGTGCCAAAATCATCAATGGCGAGTTTTACTCCGATTTTTTTTAAATTATGGAGTGTTGTGCTTGCATGTTCGGGATTACTCATTAATAGTGTTTCAGTGATTTCCAACTTGATATCTTCAGGGTTATTTTCGTATTTGTGAATGATTTTCGCAATGGTTGAGGCCAGGCCGGGTTTTTCAAATTGCAGCGCTGAAATATTGATGCTGATAAAAGGGGAAATGTCGGGAAAGTGATTACGGAGTATTTTTTGTGCGCGACAGGCTTCTTTAATGATCCAGTTTCCGAGGGGGACGATCAAACCGGTTTTTTCTGAAAATGAAACAAATTCAGAAGGTGGGATCAATCCTCTTGTTGGATGCTGCCAGCGTATTAGCGCTTCAAAACCTTGAATAGCGTGTTTTTTTAGGTGGGTTATGGGCTGGTAATAAAGTACAAATTCCTCTTCTTTTAGCGCTGTTAACAAGTTGGTTTCAAGTTTGATGTCATGGATCGTTCGTGTCTTGTCTGCTTCGTAGTTGGCATTGTGATTAAAACGTTGCTGGGCTGCAGGTTGTTTTTCATGTTCTTTTTTTAGAGTGACCAAGTTGGATCTGACTTCTTGAAAACGGTCAAGCAGCGCTCTAAGAAAAAAGGTAACGATCGGATCGGCTTCATCCAGTTTTCGTTTAAACATGTTTCGGTCAATCAATATGAGCTGTGCGTCATCTAACGCTTGGGCGCTTGCTGATCGTAAATCATCATTAATGAGTCCAAGTTCGCCAAAGAGATCTCCGCTTGCTGCTATGCCTAAAACTATACTTTGGCCGTTTAATAAAACACTGATTTCAACCTGTCCGGTTTCTACAATATAAGCGCAATCTGCGGGTGCACCCTCTTCAAAAATGATGTCCCCAGCAAGAAAGTTTTTTTTATGATAGCTTTGTTTTATCTCATCCATTCTTTTCGCCCGGTTTTCCCCATAGCTGTTGAAGGCGTTTATCTCTACCGCAGTTATAGCGATAAAACTTGTAACGTAAAGGGTTTTTGGTGTGGAAATCCTGATGATAGTCTTCGGCGACATAAAACACGCTGGCGGCGGTGATTTCTGTAACAATTGCTCCGTTGAACGGTTTGGTTTGATTGAGTCGTGTTTGGGATTGTTCCGCCCATTTTTTTTGTTCTGGGTTTTGATAAAAAATTTCAGCACGATATTGGTTACCATTATCACAAAATTGTTTGTTTTTCACGGTGGGGTCAATGTTGCGCCAAAAAATTTCAAGGAGTTGCTCATAACTTACTTTGTTCGGGTCAAAATGCACTTGTACTGCTTCGGTATGGCCGGTGTTACCTGCTGAGACTTGTTTGTAGCTTGGGTTTTTTACATGGCCGCCGATGTAACCTGATACTGTTTTTGTGACGCCCGTTACTTTGTCGAAATCGGCCTCAATACACCAAAAACAACCGCCAGCAAAAAGGGCGGCTTGATCGCTGGTCTGTGTTGTTATTTGTTGGCTTTTGCTTGGCATCGTAACAAGTAGTAATAACAGGGTTAATGGGAACAGGGCTTTAAGTTTTTTCATAGTCAAACTTTCTATGCTGGCATGAATTTTAATGCGAGTCCATTGTTACACCATCGTTTACCGCTGGGCTTAGGGCCATCTTTGAAAACATGACCTTGGTGTCCCTCGCAGCGAGCGCAGTGATATTCTGTGCGTGGATAGATCAACTTAAAGTCGCGCTTTGTTGCTACGTTAGCATCGATAGTCGTGAAAAAACTGGGCCATCCTGTGCCGCTGTCATATTTCATATCGGAATTGAACAGGGGCAGTTCACAGGCGGCACAGACATAAACGCCATCTTGTTTTTCATTATTTAACGAGCTTGAATAGGGGGCTTCGGTTCCTTCTTGCCGTAGAATATGATACTGCTCTGGTGTGAGTAGTTGTGCCCATTCGGCATCTGATTTGATGACTTTTTCGATGTGGTTTGTTGAAATTTCGTTGTTACTCATGACACGTGTCCCAAAAATCGAGGCTGGAATTAGCCCCAGCGTACTGATAAGAAAATGTCGTCGTTTCATCGCTCGTAACCTTTTGTTGTCATGGTGGAGTGATTATAATGCTCATGGCGTTATGAATTTAGGTGTTTTCACGTCCATCTGTATCTTATCTTTGGCTTTTCCTCAATCGAAAAAACTCGATTTAGCACACTAGATCTGCGTTTTTTCTCAGTCGAAAAAATCGAACCTAAGGCACCTCTGCACGTGTTAACACCTAAGTCCATAACGCTATGGGTATAGTTTAGAGGTGATTGGTTGTTGTTTGGTTGCGTGAGTGTCACAAATAGTTAACATTTCTAAATAGATCCCTAAGCCGGGCAGGGGTTATCCTGATTGTACACCGAATTTTCCGATCGTATGATGTTTGAGTGGTTTGGAATCCTGAGTAAAACACTTGAAACTTGTGTGAGTAATACCTGCCATGATTTTTATTTTCAAGGCGTAGAATAGGCTCACTTTTAGAGCTAAATTAATGGTAAGATAATGATGTGAAATATAAAAATTTCGTGATGACAAGGTTGCTGTAAAGCATAAATAAAAGGTGACGAGGGTCACCTGAAACAACGGCTTGTTTGCAAAGCAAAGGTCTCTGAACGAGAACTAACTGAAGCGTTTGTGAATACGTGCCGATAGAGAGGCTCTGTGAAACATTTTTCACTTTCTGGGGATGCTACCGAATCGCGTTATATTAGCCGACTCACCCGGAACACTCTGGCGCTGGTGTTAGCTGGAGGGCGAGGTACAAGGCTACAGGATTTGACGCGATGGCGGGTGAAACCGGCGGTTCCCTTCGGTGGAAAATTCAGAATTATTGATTTTCCTTTATCTAATTGTATTAACTCTGAAATCCGAACTGTCTGTGTGCTGACTCAGTATAAATCGCACTCCTTGATTCGTCATATTCAGCAGGGCTGGAATTATTTACGTAGTGAGTTTGGTGAGTTCGTCGAACTGTTACCAGCGCAGCAGCGAGTCCAGGCATCCTGGTATTCAGGGACGGCGGATGCGGTATATCAAAATCTTGATATCATTAGAAGCCATAAACCAGAATATGTTCTTATTCTTGCGGGAGATCATATTTACAAAATGGATTATGGTCCCATGATTGCGCATCATGTTGCGGCAAATGCAGATCTTACTGTTGGCTGCATTGAGGTTCCGCTGGAGTTAGCTAAGTCATTTGGTGTCATGGCGGTCGGCAGTGATGGTCAAGTATTACGTTTTTCTGAAAAACCAGATCATCCAGAACCGGTGCCAGGGCGCAGTGATGTTGCGTTGGCCTCCATGGGCATTTATGTTTTTAGTACTGAATTTTTGTTTGATCAATTGATCAATGATGCTAAAAATAAGGATTCTGCACACGATTTTGGTCACAATATTATTCCTTCTGTGATTGAAAATTATACGGTGAGCACTTACTTATTTAGAGATGTGCAAAATAATACACAGGCTTATTGGCGCGATGTCGGAACGGTTGATGCGTTTTGGGAGGCTAATATGGAATTGGTTGATATTACACCCGAGTTAAACCTGTACGATACAGAATGGCCGATTTGGACTTATCAGGAACAACTTCCTCCGGCTAAGTTTGTGCTTGATGATGACGGTCGACGGGGCATGGCTGTGGACTCTATGGTTTCAGGAGGGTGTGTGATTTCTGGAGCGGTAGTTCGTAAATCTTTATTGTTTTCAAGTGTTAGGGTTGAGGTTAACTCGTTAGTGGAAGATTCGGTTGTTTTGCCCGATGTCGTTATTGGTAGTCGTTGTACTATAAAAAAAGCAGTGATAGATAAAGGTTGCATCATCCCGGATGGTACCTCTATTGGTGAAGACCATGAGGCGGATAAAAAACGAGGCTTCACTCTGTCGGATGGCGGTGTTGTACTTGTTACTCCTGACATGCTGGGTCAGGGTGTACACTACGTTCAAAAATAGGTTTTTAAGTATATGAATAAAGGCGATGCAAGCGGGTTTGGATTCGTTTGTGACTGATTTTTCTTGGTTGGATCAACGGTGCGCGGGTGTGGTGTTACATCCTACTTCATTGCCGGGTAGGGAATCCTGTGGAACACTGGGCACAGAAGCTTTTCGATTTGTCGATTGGTTGGCGCAGAGTGGTTTAAAAGTATGGCAAATATTACCACTGGGTCCGACGCACGACGATTTATCTCCCTATCAATGTTTGTCAGCTTACGCTGGTAATCCTCGTTTGATTTGTTTTGCCAAACTTGGTTTAGAAGAGTTCAGTGTCGACCAGCAAAATACTTCGTCTTTATTAATTCAAGCATACCAGCGCTGGCATCGTCTTCAAGGTGAGCAACATGCTGATTATCGTCGTTTTATCGCGTTTAACGAATACTGGTTAGAAGACTTTGTGCTTTTTGTTGCGCTGAGAGCAGAGCAACATGAGTTGAGTTGGAATGAGTGGCCAATGGAATTAAGAAGCAGGCAACCGCAGGCCTTGGCTATGGCACGGCAGCGGTTGTCGGAACAATTAGATCATCTACGTTATGAGCAGTATTTGTTTTTTTCGCAATGGTCAGAACTTACAGATTATGCGTCCAGCAAAAACGTTTTGATTTTTGGTGATATGCCTATTTTTGTCGCTTACGATAGTGCGGATGTTTGGGCGAATCAAGACTTGTTTCTATTAGATTCCAATGGAAAGCCCTCCGTTGTCGCGGGCGTGCCTCCTGACTATTTTTCGGAAACAGGTCAGCGTTGGGGCAATCCTTTGTATGATTGGCCTGCTATGGTGATTAAGAATTTTTCTTGGTGGCGGCAGCGATTTGCATTCCAGTTCCAGATTTTTGATTTAGTCCGTATTGATCATTTTCGTGGTTTTGAAGCCTATTGGGAGATTGATGCAAACTGTGAGACGGCGATCGTAGGTCGATGGGTTAAGGCACCCGGTGAAGCGCTATTTTCAAGTGTGTTAGATTGTTTGGGTCGTTTGCCGCTGGTTGCTGAGGATTTGGGTGTGATCACCGAGGAAGTGGTTGAGTTGCAGAAGCAATTTCACTTGCCTGGTATGAAGATATTACAGTTTGCATTTGATAGTGGTGATGATAATCCCTATTTGCTACAGAATCACATAGAAAATTGCGTGGTATATACCGGTACGCACGATAATAATACCTCACTGGGGTGGTTTAACAGTTTAGATGAAGGGGCGCAGCAGCGGGTGCTGTCATTTGTTGAAAATGACAGCAAGGTTGCGATGCCGTGGTCTCTGGTAGAACTGGCCATGAGTTCTGTCGCCAGGTTGGTCATGGTGCCGATGCAAGATTTACTGAGTTTGGATGAGGATGCACGGATGAATACTCCAGGTGTTGCGGAAGGGAACTGGCGATGGCGTTTTGCCTGGCAGCAAGTACCCGCAGAACTGGCTGGCGATATACGTCATTGTCTTGAGCGGAATGATCGAGCTTAGAATCAAGCAACTTGTGCATCAGTGTTGCGGTTTTTTTATGTCATGGCGGCGTTAAAATTTCTCGCAATAGAGTGTGGGGGCTATACCTCGTCTTTTGCCTTACCTACAGGGATTGTAGGTCACCCCCGGTGTTAGAATAGGATGGCTACTGTTTACCAATGATATTTCTTTTTACCGTTCATTCTTAATTTTGTTATAAGCCTGGCGGGCATATGAATTTAGCCTTCCATCGCGCCTTTTTGTCAAAGCATTAATTTTCTCCAAGCTGGTATTTGCCAACTTTCCGTATTCAGATAAAGCTAAAGCAGCCCGCCCCGCAACATTGTTGTTTGGATCTTCCAATAATTTATCTAATGGTGTTATCGCGTTTGGCAAAACATCCGCATAAAGCGCTACACCATAGGCGCCATTTTCTCTTATGTGTGCTGCTTGGTGCGATAACATGGCCACAATTTTTTCCGCTACAATTTCACCCTGTGGATCAATTTTGTTAATCGCAATGAGTGCATGCCACGCTGTAGAGGAATTTCTCGACTGCGTCACTTTGAGCAAATCAGGAATGGCTGCAATGGCCCTTGGGCCCATTTTTTTGAGGGTTGTCAGCGCACTAACCCGAATTTGAACGTTTGTAGAAAATAAATCCTGTGTGTGTTTGGCGAGTTGCTTATCTTGTGTTTTTGCCTCTGCTACTTTCCTTGCAAGGCAAGTGACTCTTTCCTTAAAAGACTGTAGTTCTTTCTCATCAAAATTTGATTTACCCCGATTTTTTTCATAAGCGCTTACCCATTTTTCAAATTCAGGAAGCGCTTCATATGATTTTGGTGACAGGCGGCATGAGCTTTCCAGTGAATATTTTTTATTCATTGAGTGCAAAATTGCATCTCTGTGCCCATACTCGGCAGCAAGGGTTAACCATTTGTCTGCATCACTTTCCTGTTCAAGTTTTGATGAGTAGGGCATAAAAGATGTTGATTGCCATAAATCATAATATTTCCCCCCATCTGGCTTATTGGCAGCTAACAATTTTAATAATGCTATACGGTCATAATTCTTTAACGGCAGTAGTTTTATAGCTGCATGTGCGGCATTTATATGCCCTTGTTTTCCTGCCTTGCTGTACCATTCCCTTGCGAATTTCTCATTTTTTCCTGTTGTACCCCCTGTTCCTGTTTCATGAAAATACCCCATCCAATATTGAGCAATGGCAATGTTTTCATCTGCCAGTGGCTTAACAATAAGAACCGGATTTATAAGGCTAAAATATGCAATCACTACTGCAAACGCGATGGAAGCTGAGACATTTCCAAGCCGGGTTGATTTGATCCATTGCCCCAATAAAAAGCTGGTTGCAACATAAATAAAAAATAGAATGGCGATCCATATTCTAAAATCACCCATCCCAAGTAGTGCCATAAAACCCCTAAAGATAGCCCAGACGGATACAGAAAAAATTATTAGAATCGATAACATCAGTTTTAATCGTTGCCACCAGAGCCATTTTTTTGTTTCAGTCTCTTGAGATTTTATAAACTGAAGAATGAGCCATATGACCCCTGGGGTCGCCAGCAATGTGGGATACAAAAAGATTTCAATATTCATGCTTTCATTGTTCGCTTTTTAAGGTTTTGGCATATGGCAATAGTATGCGAATGTCCATCTTGCTTTTGGCGCTGAATTTAATTTTTTCGATGGATTGGATTATTTTGTAATTTCCAGTTAATCGAGCACAGTTGTAACCGGAAGGGGAACTTAAGCGAGGTTAAGTTGGCATTAGAGTCGGCTAAAATCGAAATTTCCACTATTATTTTAGAGGCGGTACTCCGCGAATTGAATGCCCAAGGTAAAGAATGCAAAACGAAAGCTCAAAACTTGGCGAAGCGCTTGCGAAACTATGGGAATGCTCATTACCACGCCAGGCATAATCTAGCAAAACAAGCGTCATTTTATCGTGATCGATCGGCTTTTGACTTTATTCGCCAAGCCCTTCCTTGTTACCTGATGAGCCAATACTTCGCTCATTCATACTAAACTGGATTCGTAGGGTCACGCTGTCAGTTTTGTAAGGCCGTAAACGGTGACATACCGAGGCAGCGATACTCTCGATTTTTGCTTGTATATTCATGAGTCGAGATGGTGCCGGGAGAGAGAATCGAACTCTCACTCTGTTTCCAGAACCGGATTTTGAATCCGGCGCGTCTACCAGTTCCGCCACCCCGGCAATAGTGGGTGAGCTAAATGGCCGCTAAGATTACACTGCTGCGCAAAAAATGGCAATATTAATGCTGGATAAAAGCACAATTTAAAACTGTTTTCTAGGTTAAATATCGACTATAGCGGTTACTTTATTACCACAGCCTTCATAATTTAGCTTGGAAAAACTACCCATTTTAGCAAGAGCAATGCCTCGGCCATGGCTATCGAACGCTCGTGCGGGATCAAGATCCAGGTATTTTTCCCATTTGAAGCCCTGTCCTTCGTCGACAATGATGAATTCAATATAGCTGTTGTGACGAGTGTAGGAAACGTGAACTTTTTTAGTTTTATTTTCCGGTTGTTGTAAACGTTTTTCAATTTCCTGTAACCAGCTTCCATCTCTTTGTATTACCGATTTTTCTGCGTAGCCTATACCGAGATTACCGTGTTCGATGGCGTTGATGAGCAATTCTGAAAGCCCAGTGACGATTCTTGTAGGGTTGGGACAAGTGTCGGCCAGCAAAGAGGCCAGGTTTTGTGCTTCATTCAGTGTCTGAAAGCTGAAGTGGCCCGTGTCAAGCAGGGTGAGTGTGCGTGAATGTTGATGCACTTTTTTTTGTAATTCTAAATAGCGTTGACGATCTTGGGTGACTGAAGTAACGAGAGAAATAAGCTGGTTTTTGTTGAAAGGTTTAGTTAAATAGAAGAGGGCACCGGCCGCCAAACCTTCTTCAATATCCTCTTCGCTGGCTCGAGCAGTTTGGATGATGACGGGAATATTTTTCAGCTCATTATGTTTTTTCATGCGCTGCAAGACAGCAATACCATCTAGTTTAGGCATCATTCTATCGAGCAGAACTAAATCATATTGCGTGGGTGATTTTGAAAGCATTTCCCATGCCACTTCGCCATTTTGAGCGGTATGTAATCCGAAATTTTTATCTTCGAGATGAGCGAGGATGATTTCTAAATTAAAAGGTTCGTCATCAACGACCAGTAATTGAAGTTGTTTTTTAGTCATCATTGAGAGTCTATTATTTCAAGGCTGATATATACCCGTGGCGTTATGAATTTAGGTGTTTTCACGTACACTCACACCTCATTTTCGACTTTTATTTAATTGAAAATAACCCAACTTAGACAGCTAGGTCTGTGTTTTTTCTCAATCAGAAAAACCGAATCTAAGGCACATCTGCATACGCTAACACCTAAAGTCATAACGCCATGGGTATAGCATATGCTATGTCGTTGTTTTTGTCTCTTGTCTGTGAACAAAGGTTTGGCACAATTCAGAGTATTTTTTCAATAATCATCTTGTTATCGGACTGTTTGTTTATACGTTGAGGGCATATGCCCGTAGCGATTAATATTTAGGTGTAATTGCACTCCCTCTTCATTCCCTGGCTACGTTGCAAACGCCTCGCAATAGCTCACTATTACTCGTCATTTCGCCTTGCCAGGAAATGAATAGGGCGCACACTCAATACCTAAAATTCAAGCGCTACGGGTATATTTAATGCAAAACTTAAGTTTATTATGAGCCTATGGAATTATGTTATGATCCCGCGTCATGTTACGTAGTGATTTTATTTTTCAGTTGCCAAAGGCGCTTATTGCGCAATATCCATTATCGCAGCGTAGTGACAGTCGACTACTTCATTTAGCAGCACACACTTTTCATCCTCAGGATCGGCAATTTGCACAATTAGCGGAGTTACTAAGATCCGGTGATCTTTTAATCATGAACAACACCAAAGTGATTCCCGCCCGTTTGCAGGGTAAAAAAGCTTCAGGCGGTCAAATTGAAGTGTTGGTAGAACGAATTTTGGCCAGTGATCGTTTTTTAGCTCTGGTGAAGTCAAGTAAATCGCCTAAAAGTGGTGCTCGCTTGATATTAGGCTCAGAAGCAGGTTCGGTCAATGCAGAAGTGCTGGGGCGTCAAGGTCCGTTTTTTGAAATTGCTTTTTTAGACAGTCAAGTCGATGTGCTTGCATTTTTAGACTGCGAAGGTGCAATACCGTTACCACCCTATATAAACAGACCTGTCATAGATGAAGATTTAGCGCGTTACCAAACGGTTTATGCGCAACATAGCGGTGCTGTTGCTGCGCCGACGGCAGGCTTACATTTCGATCAGATATTGATCGAAAAATTAGCCGCTGTGGGTATAAGTACCGGGTTTATTACGCTACATGTGGGTGCTGGAACATTTCAACCTGTGCGTGTTGATGATTTAAGCGATCATGTTATGCATAGTGAGTATATCAATGTGGATGGGGCGCTTTGTGAGCAGATTAAAAAAGCCAAGGCTGTAGGTGGAAGAATTATTGCTGTGGGTACAACCGCAGTCAGAGCGTTGGAGGCGGCCTCTCAATCGGGAAAGTTGATGCCTTATCAGGGTGATACAGATATTTTTATTCAACCCGGCTATCGTTTTCGTTCGATTGACGCACTCATTACTAATTTCCATTTGCCAGAATCCACATTGTTAATGCTTGTTTGTGCTTTGGGCGGTTATGACCGGGTGATGGCTGCGTATCAACATGCCGTAGCGCAACAATATCGGTTTTTTAGTTATGGTGATGCAAATTTAATTTGGCCTTATTCATCTGAGTAAATATGATGCAATTTAAGTTAAAAAGGCGAGTGGGCTTAGCGCGTCGCGGAGAACTTGTTTTTGAACGCGGCGAAGTACAGACGCCTGCTTTTATGCCCGTGGGTACGGCGGGAACAGTCAAAAGTGTTTCCCCTGAAGAGGTGCGTAACTCAGGTGCAGAGATGGTGCTTGGAAATACTTATCATTTGATGTTAAGGCCGGGAACCGAAGTAATAAGCGAGCATGGAGGTCTGCATAACTTCATGAATTGGCAGGGGCCGATTTTAACGGATTCCGGTGGTTTTCAGGTGTTTAGTTTAGGCGACAGGCGTAAAATTTCAGAAGAAGGTGTGATGTTCAAGTCGCCTATTAATGGTGATCAAGTGTTTCTTGATCCCGAGCGGTCAATGTCTGTGCAACACGCTTTAGGGTCGGATATCGTGATGATTTTTGATGAGTGTACACCCTATCCAGCAAGTTACGAAGAGGCTGAGGTGTCAATGCAGTTGTCTTTGCGTTGGGCTAAGCGCAGTAAAAATGCCCATGGTGAGCATGCTTCAGCTTTATTTGGCATTATTCAGGGCGGGATGTATCATGATTTGAGAAAAATATCCTTGGCGGGTTTGCTTGACATCGGCTTTGATGGCTATGCTATTGGTGGTCTGTCAGTAGGGGAGCCGAAGGATGAAATGAGGGCGGTGTTAGAGAGCATTACGCCTGATATGCCAGAACAGCAACCGCGTTATTTGATGGGGGTCGGTACCCCTGTTGATATTATCGAAGCCGTGCGTCGTGGTATCGATATGTTTGACTGTGTCATGCCGACAAGAAATGCTAGAAATGGCCATCTCTTTGTTCGCCAAGGTGAAATTAGAATTCGCAATGCACGTTATGAGCGTGACACTCGTCCGCTTGATGAGGCTTGCGGTTGTTATACCTGTCAATATTATAGTCGTGCTTATTTAAAACACCTTGATCGCAGTAAAGAAATGCTAGGCGCAAGACTCAATACAATTCATAACCTTTATTATTATCAGGCGCTAATGAAAGGGATACGAGAGGCTTTGGATGAGGGCAATTTTACTGCGTTTGTCAAAGAATTTTATGCCTTACGTGAGCAGAAGCCGGATTAAGTTAGGTTTTAAAAAAATAGGCCCTATTGTTTGTGCTGAAGCATGTCAGGATAGACTAACAGCGCATCTCTATCTTTTTGTTCGTCTACGACGTCATAAAGAGTAGTCAATATGTAGAAAATACACGATCTTTAGCGCATTAAATCGGGAATGTGTCATAATACGCGCTTTATTTTGCTGGCCGAGGCAAATTACCAAATGAATCGCTGGCTTTGTTTTCAGAGCAGAGCTGAAAAATAAAAAAACAATTAATTAATGGAGAGAGTCTATGGAGTTTTTTATATCTGATGCAATGGCGCAAGGCGGGGCCGGTAGCGAAGGTAGTGGTTTAATGGGGTTCATTCCCTTGATTATTATTTTTGTTGTTTTTTATTGGTTGCTGATGCGTCCACAAATGAAACGTGCTAAAGAACATCGACAAATGCTAGGCACCTTGGCCAAAAATGATGAGGTGACAACAAGCGGCGGTATACTGGGGCGTGTTGTTAAATTAGATGACAATTTTGTTAGCCTGGAAATTGCTGATGGAGTGCGCGTGAAAGTGCAGAGAAATGCGGTGGCCTCATTATTGCCCAAAGGCTCTATTAAAGACGACCAACAAAAAAACAAAGACGATCAACAAAAAAAACAGATTAAGGAGATTGCTGAAAAAAAATAGACCTGATCTCGTCGGGTTTTTGTTTCTACGGGTCTGTAAGATTATTTATTTACCGTCCTAAATTAAGCTGAAAAACAGATGCATAGTGAGCTGTGCCACTGTTTTATAATGCCATAGTATAGACAACAAATGCCGGATTAGTTGTAGTGATATTTATACCTTAATGGTACAAATAATACGGCCTATTTTTTGACAAAAATCACCTAAGCTCGAATTGGGACAGATAAGGACATGATGAATCAATATCCGGTTTGGAAGTACACGCTGATTGCGGTTATATGTTTGCTCGCTGGGTTTTACGCACTTCCTAACTTATTTGGTAATGACCCGGCGTTACAGGTGTCAGCAACGCGTTCAGCCATTATTGATGCCTCAACCGAAGTGCTCGTTAAAGAAACGTTGACTTCATCTGAAATTAAATATAAATCAGCTGAAATCACTCCGCAGGGACTGTTAGTTCGTTTTGACGATACCAATGAGCAACTCAAGGCACAGCGGCTGATTAAGTCTGAGTTGGGCAGTGATTATGTTGTTGCATTAAATCTTGCGCCAGCGACGCCAGGGTGGTTGCAAGACATGGGAGCAGATCCCATGTTTTTAGGTCTGGATTTACGTGGTGGTGTGCACTTTTTAATGGAAGTCGATATGCACTCTGCGATTAAATCCGCTGAAATTCGTTATCGCGATGAAGTGCGAGCATTATTGCGAAAAAATAAAATTCGTTATCTTTCAATCTCTCATCGCGCAGCGGGAGGCATTTCCGTGAAGTTTCGTGATGAGACTGATCTGGAGACTAGTCGAGACCTTATTCGTAAAGAACTAGATACCCTGGATCAGCAAGAAAAAAAGAATGACGGACGTGCCACTCTGTTCTTAACGATTACGAAAGATGAGGTTCGTGCGGTCAAAAATTTTGCGTTGCAGCAAAATATGACGACTTTACGTAACCGGGTGAATGAGTTAGGTGTTGCTGAGCCTGTAATACAGCAACAGGGTCTAAATCGCATTGTTGTACAACTTCCCGGTATTCAAGATACGGCCAGAGCAAAAGAAATTCTCGGCGCAACAGCAACCCTTGAATTTCGCATGGCGGATGAAACGAGTGACGTTCAAAGTGCCGTAGAAGGGCGCTCACCCGCCGGATCCAAGCTGTATCGCGAACGTAATGGCAGTCCAATTTTATTGAAAAAGCGGATTATCGTTACGGGCGATCAAATTACCGATGCCGCTTCAGGTATAGATCAGCAAGATGGCAGTGCTGCTGTATTTATCAGTCTGGATGGCAAGGGTGCCAATAAAATGCTAGATACGACCAAGGCTAATGTTGGTAAGTTAATGGCGGTGGTCTTTATTGAAAACAAAACAGACACCAGGCTCGTCGATGGCGAAGAAGTCAAAACAAAGCGTCGCATAGAAGAAGTGATCAATGTTGCCCGGATTCGTGAAGCGTTTAGTCATCGTTTTCAAATTACGGGTTTGGATGATACCGAAGAGGCGCGAGACCTAGCTTTGTTGCTGCGTGCGGGTGCTTTGTCTGCGCCTATGGATATTGTTGAAGAGCGTACCGTAGGGCCGAGCCTGGGTAAGGATAATATAGATAAAGGCTTTTTGTCTGTACAGATTGGCTTTATCCTTGTGCTTATTTTTATGGTCTTTTATTATCGAACTTTTGGTGTGATTGCTTGTGTAGCACTGACTGTCAATTTAGTTTTGTTGGTTGCGGTGTTGTCGCTGTTGCAAGCAACTCTGACTTTGCCAGGTATCGCCGGGATTGTTTTAACGGTAGGGATGGCCGTCGATGCAAATGTGCTTATTTTTGAGCGTATCCGAGAAGAGATACGTAATGGTAACTCATCGCAGGCGAGTATTCATGCGGGTTATGAAAAAGCTCTTTCGACGATTGCTGATGCGAATATTACAACATTTATTGTTGCGATCGTACTTTATGGCTTGGGTACGGGGGCAATAAAAGGTTTTGCCGTCACGTTGTCGATTGGCATTTTGACCTCAATGTTCACCGCTATTATGGGAACACGTGCAATCGTGAACCTGATTTATGGTGGTAAACGTATCGAACGGCTTTCTATTTAGGAGGTGTGACTAAAATAACCTGGGCAGATTGCGCAGGATATCGTTTCGTATTCAAGGCTTTTGCCATCCATGGCACGCCCCTTACCTACTTTTCCATATAGGCAAGGTGCACAAAGGGGTGCATGCTCATTGTATGTAACCCTTTATGCAACACGGATAGATAGACAAGCAAAATGTCCAGGTTATTTTGTCACACATCCTCAAGAGTGCCCTTGTTTTATGAATATAAGTGTAAGTGAGAAAATATGAAGCAATTAATTAAGCAGCTTAACATTGACTTTATGGCTATGCGTAAGCCTGCGTTGATAGTGTCATTAGCTTTGATATTGATTTCGTTTATTTCTCTTGGTGTAAGAGGTCTGAATTTGGGGATCGACTTTACAGGAGGCACCTTGATTGAAGTGGGCTACCAGCAAGCAGCCGACCTCAATAAGGTGCGTGATGCTTTGGTAGAAGCTGATTTTGATGATGCCATTGTACAGCATTTTGGTAGTGTGACCGAGGTGTTAGTTCGTGTGGCGCCTCGTGAAGGACTCGATACAGCAAAAGTAAGTTCTCAAGTTCTGCAAGTTTTACAAAGTCAGGATGACAGTGTCTCTATGAGGCGGGTTGAGTTTGTTGGGCCTCAAGTCGGTGAAGAATTAACAGAAGATGGTGGCATGGCGCTATTAATTGCGCTGGTTTGCATTTTGATTTATGTCACCGTACGATTTGAGAAGCGTTTTGCTGCGGGTTCAGTCTTGGCTTTGATTCACGATGTCACGATTACTTTAGGTCTGTTTTCAATATTCCAGCTTGAGTTTGATCTGAGTGTTTTAGCCGCAATTCTAGCGGTGATCGGTTATTCGTTGAATGATACGATCGTAGTGTTTGATCGCATTCGTGAAAACTTTAGAAAAATTCGTAAAGCAAGCTCAGAAAGTGTTATTAACACGTCTCTAAATCAAACATTGTCAAGAACATTGGTGACTTCTTTAACGACATTATTAGTGCTGTTATCACTTTTTTTGTTTGGTGGAGAGGTTATCCATGGTTTTGCCACTGCTTTAATTATCGGTGTATTGGTTGGAACATATTCTTCTATTTATATAGCAAGTTCAGCTGTTTTGATGTTGGGTGTGAGTAAAGCCGATTTAATGCCGGTAGTTAAGGAAGGTGCCGAGTTGGATGATGATCGCCCATAGAGCCATCTTATCCCGCTGACGGCCATGGAGAGCGCAGAGAGAGCCCGTTTTGCGTTGTCCGCGGTAGGTCACGCGCGCGCCGCGCCTCGCTGTTTGCCCTTTGAAGTTAGGAGCGCTAGCGAGTGACGTAGAAATGCAAGAGCGGCTTTAGTGACCGTAGAGTCATTGAGGAAATATGATGGTGTGTAATGAGCGAAGTAGTTGTCGCGTAAGGTGACGACGATTTTTCCTACTACGTTGTTCTATATCACTACCTTGCACTATACGCGCAGAAAGAAGTGCCCTTGAGGTACGTTTGCGTCCATCTGAGTTTTTTAGGTTACAGGTCATTTAGAAAAAGGCCGCACCCTCTTTGTGTTTTGCTGTGCGAGGCTCGTCTTTAGAGGCAACTTCTATACGATTACGGCCTAGGTGTTTGGCGCGATATAATGCCGTATCAGCTCGTTCGATGATTTCTGTGGGTGTTTCCCCTAGTTGATAATGTGCAATACCTGCTGAAAATGTAGGTGTGGGGATCATGACTCCATTGTGTTCCGTGGCATGTTTGGCGACTTGTCGTTGAACCTTGCGAACGGCGCTCAATGCCCCCTCAGCATCGGTGTTGGGTAATAATACGGCGAATTCTTCGCCACCATATCGAGCAACCATGTCATGATGGCGGAAAATGGATAAAATATTTTCTGAATACAAGCGCAGTACTTTGTCGCCTGCCGTATGACCATATTGGTCATTAATGCTTTTAAATCCATCAAGGTCAATTAGAACTAATGGCAGGTCATTGCCATAACGTTGTACTCGCCCTATTTCATCTTCCAACCTGCGCATAAAAGCGCGACGATTAGGCAGCTCGGTTAGTTCGTCGGTGAGACTTAATAAATGGACGCGGTCAAGCTCATCATTAAGTTCCTGGCTGTCCATGGCAATTCTATCCAGATACTGGCGGGCATTGTTAAATTGATTGGACATTTCATGATGAGCCGTAAGCAGTTTTTTGACCTCTATAATTAGTGTTTTTCGAGATAAGTCTATTTCTTTTTGTGAGTTTGCTTCCTGGAGAGTGTGTAATTCTCCATTTAATAACATGCCAAACTCTTCATTTCGGTGTTTGGTGTCATTGAGCTGCTGGGCAAGATTTTGCTGAATTTCTACAATTGTTTTCTTTTTTTCATGCAAATGACGTTTATATGCAGAATCAACAGCATTATTGGATACGGACTCATTGCGTGGTATCCGGCGTCTTTCCTGGAAGGTAGGTTCATGGGTTATGGGGGATTGTGTTATCAGCACGTCTTGTTTTTGTTGGGTTGTGCCCGGTGTCAGTTTTTCATCGTGGTGTGCGGGGTGATTAGCAGATATAGGTTCTATTGATTCCTCCATGCTTGTATGGGCGGGGGTCATTTCCATTTGTTCATAACAAGCTTCAAAGCAGTTTTTTAAGGTGATGAGCTCAGGTTTTGATAAAGGGGGAGACAAGTGCAACATAATCAAGTTGAGTTGAGCCTGCAATGACGACCCTTTAGTGGTGCGTGATATAAACGCTTTTAACAGTATATCTAAAAGCTGGGAATAAGCCTCTTCCATCTCCGCATGATTGGCTTCATTGCGTTCCAGCATGATTTCAAGGTGCTTGTATATAGTGGCACCTACAGTCGTGTGGGACAGTCCTTTTAGGGGTTGTAAAACCACTTTTGGAAACGGTATTTTTGCTATATCTAACTTTTGTGACACCTTTTTTGCTATCCTTTTAATGGGTTGGCTTTTTGGTATGTCTATTCTACGCTAAGATTAGCTTGTAATGCTATATTTACTATATGGATATGTTGTACGTATTTATCTATTATCAATTTTTTCTGAGTGGGCTGACTAGCATTAAGCAAAGTATATGCCTAGTTCTTAAAGTTATTTAAAATCAACCTATTAGGTTTTTTAGTTGTTTCTTGAATGTCACGCTATGTCAGAATTTCCGACACCTTTTTTTATTCTTCGTGAAGTAGAGGCGTGGCTTTTATTGGTATGGAAACAAGATGAATATATCTGTGCAGCGAGAAGGTGGATCATGTATTCTTGGCCTCTTTTTTGTTTCATTACTTACATTGATTAAGTTAGGCTAGAAGGTGGAATTGATGTTCAGACGAGATATGAAAATCGCAGACTATGATGAAGAACTCTGGAGTGCCATGCAGCACGAATTACTGCGGCAAGAAGAGCATATTGAACTTATTGCATCTGAGAACTATACCAGCCCAAGAGTGATGGCGGCGCAAGGTTCTGTCTTAACTAATAAATACGCGGAAGGTTATCCAGGGAAACGGTATTACGGAGGGTGTGAACATGTTGACATTGCTGAGCAACTTGCAATAGATCGTGTCAAAGCTTTGTTTGCAGCAGGTTACGCCAATGTGCAGCCTCATTCTGGCTCTCAGGCCAATGCGGCTGTTTATCTGGCATTATTGAATGCGGGTGAGACGATATTGGGTATGAGCCTGGCGCATGGCGGTCACTTGACCCATGGTTCGAAAGTTAATTTTTCAGGTAAGTTGTTTAATGCCATCCAGTATGGCTTGAATGAAGCTACGGGAGAAATTGACTATGAGCAAGTTGCAGCCTTGGCGCAAGAGCATCAACCGAAAGTGATTGTAGCCGGGTTCAGTGCTTATTCACGAATTGTTGATTGGCAGCGTTTTCGTGACATTGCAGATCAAGTGGGTGCTTATCTGTTCGTTGATATGGCTCATGTTGCGGGTTTAGTTGCTGCTGGCGTTTATCCTAGTCCGGTAAATATTGCTGATGTCACCACCTCGACGACACATAAAACTTTACGAGGGCCTCGTGGTGGTATTATTTTGGCAAAAGCAAACCCCGAATTAGAAAAAAAGTTAAATTCTTTGGTTTTTCCAGGTACGCAAGGCGGCCCTTTGATGCATGTTATTGCAGCTAAAGCGGTTGCGTTTAAAGAAGCCGCTGAGCCAGAGTTTAAAGTGTATCAGCAACAAGTAGTCGATAATGCGCGAGCGATGGTGGCGGTGTTTATTGAACGTGGGTATAAAATAGTCTCTGATGGCACGGATAATCACTTGTTTTTGGTTGATTTGATTGCTAAGGGCATGACAGGTAAGGTGGCCGATGCTGCATTAGGCGCAGCAAATATCACGGTCAATATGAATAGTGTCCCTAATGATCCTCAATCGCCCTTTGTGACGAGTGGCATTCGTGTTGGAACCCCCGCCATAACCACGCGGGGTCTCAATGAGGCTGAGGCGGCTGAACTGGCGGGCTGGATGTGTGATATTCTTGACGATGTAGAATCTCAGGAAAGCATAGAACAAGTCAAAGCGAGCGTGCTCGATTTATGTGCACGGTTTCCAGTATACGAAAAATAATAATGATCTGTCCTTTTTGCAACCTCGATGAGACAAAGGTGATCGATTCTCGTTTGGCCAATGAGGGGGCAGAAGTACGTCGACGGCGTGAATGTCAACATTGCCTCGAACGGTTTACAACGTTTGAGTCGGCCGAGTTAGTGATGCCGAGAATTATCAAACGAGACCAACGTCGAGAGCCTTTTAACGAAGAAAAATTACGCTCAGGTATTTTAAGAGCATTGGAAAAACGCCCTGTTGAAATAGAGGAAGTTGAGGCGGCGATCAATCGTATCAAGCATCGGTTACGCTCAACAGGAGATAGAGAAATTAAAGCAGACAAAGTGGGCGAATGGATTATGAGTGAGCTCAAAGATCTTGATCAGGTTGCCTATGTACGTTTTGCATCCGTATATCGCAGTTTTCAGGATGTGAGTGAGTTTAAAGAAGAAATTGAACGGCTAGAAAAAGAGTTGCCACCCATGCAGTCCTGATGGTGGCAGAGTATTTTATGCTATGTACTTTCTAGATTAATACAGGGTAAAAAACGCTCAGGTGTTATTTTCTGCAAATGACCATCACTTCATGGCTCAGGCTTTACGTTTGGCGTATCGAGGTCTCAATACAACACAGCCTAATCCTCGTGTAGGGTGTGTCCTTGTTGTGAATGAGCACGTTATCTCCGAAGGCTGGCATAGGACAACCGGGGGCGACCATGCGGAAATTGTTGCGTTGAAAAATGCAACAACAAGTACGGAAGGGGCAACCGCTTATGTGACTCTGGAGCCTTGTTGTCATCACGGGCGAACCGGCCCTTGCACCTCAGCTTTGATTCGCGCCGGAGTGTGTCGTGTGGTGGTGGCGATGATGGACCCCTTTCCTGAAGTGGCAGGGCGTGGTATCGAAATATTGCGTCAAGCCGGAGTGCAAGTGGATGTGGGCTTGATGCAACAACAGGCAATACGTCTGAATGCAGGTTTTGTTAAACGGCTCACCACCGGTTATCCCTGGGTTCGCAGCAAAATAGCCTGCTCTCTTGATGCGCGTACTGCTGCGGCCAACGGTGAAAGTAAGTGGATTACCTCAGACTTGTCACGGCAGGACGTGCAACGGTGGCGGGCACGCAGTAGTGCAATAATGACGGGCATAGGCACTGTTATGGCCGATGATCCTTCGCTCAATGTAAGGCACTTTGATGATGATTTTCAGCAGCAACCTTTGAGAGTCGTTTTAGATAGTACCTTGAAAATGCAGCCGAGTGCACGAATGTTGGCTTTGCCGGGACGTACCCTGATTTTCACAACAGGAGAGAAATCACTTCGTATACAAGCCTTGCGTGATGCGGGTGCAACGGTGGTGATACAGCCAGAACAAAATAACAAGCTGGATCTAAAACAAGTGCTGTTATACCTGGCAACGCAAAATATTAATGAAATTTTGCTTGAGGCGGGTGCGACTTTAAATGGGGCTTTCGTGGATGGTGGCTGGGTTGATGAATTTTTAATCTATATGGCTCCCAGTTTTATGGGAAACAGTGCGCGTGGGTTATTTGATACCGCTAATATGAAATGTTTATCTGACCGGGTTAACTTGCAGATTGATGAGGTTCGTCAATTGGGTAATGATATTCGCATTCGAGCTTTTCCCTGCCAGCATAGTGAGGTGGTTTGAGTGTTTACCGGAATAATCGAAACGGTGGGTCAGGTTGTTCATATTGAAAATGGTCAGCAAGGGTGTCGTTTGCGCTTGCAGCCAGAAAAAATAACTCCGGCCACGGTTGATTTAGGTGCGAGCATTGCCGTGAACGGGGTTTGTTTAACCGTTTGCAAATTTGCTGATAAAGACTTGATGTTTGATGTTTCTGCCGAAACACGATCGCGTACTACGCTAGGTCAACTTACAACGGCGAGTCGTGTTAATTTGGAGCAAGCTGTCACACCGAGTACTCGCTTGGGTGGCCATTTGGTGAGTGGCCATGTTGATGGTGTTGGCAAAATAGTCTCTATTGTGGCAGACGGCTTCAGCCAAATTATGACGTTTGAAATTGACAAAGAGTTAGCTAGATATATTGCCACAAAGGGGTCAATTACCGTTGATGGTGTGAGTCTCACTGTCAATTGGGTTGAGGGGTGTCAGTTTAAGTTGACCCTTATCCCGCATACATTACAAGAGACGACAATGGGTTCTTATCGTTCTGGACAATCCGTTAACATTGAGGTTGATTTGGTCGCACGTTATATTGAACGGCTGATGTCTGATGAGGCTTCGTCATCGCACTCGACCCTCACGACAAATTTTTTAAATAGACACGGTTTTATTCGTTAAAAATGAATAGTATTGAAGAAATAATTAATGATATCACCCAAGGGAAAATGGTGATCATCATGGATGATGAAGATCGGGAAAATGAAGGTGATTTATTGATGGCCGCATCATGGGTACGGCCTGAAGATATCAACTTTATGGCGCGTTATGGTCGCGGCTTAATCTGCTTGACGATGACGGAGTCGCGCTGTGAGCAATTGCGGTTACCTTTGATGGTGGGTGATACCCGTGATCAACATCACACTAATTTCACAGTATCCATTGAAGCTGCAGAGGGTGTGACCACAGGAATTTCTGCCGCAGACCGAGCGCAAACGGTTCGTGCTGCTGTGGCGCGTGATGCGAAGCCGAGTGATCTTGTTCAGCCAGGGCATATCTTTCCCATTATGGCGCAACCCGGAGGTGTATTAACTCGAGCAGGCCATACGGAGGCAGGCTGTGATTTGACGGCACTTGCGGGCTTGGAGGCGGCGAGTGTTATTGTTGAAATCTTAAATGAAGACGGAACCATGGCGCGTCGGCCGGAGCTTGAACAATTTGCACAAACACATCAGCTGAAAATAGGTACCATCGCTGATTTAATTCGTTATCGAGCGTCACATGAAAAAACGATCCATAGCGTTGCAGAATGTGACGTTAATACAGAATGGGGTCCGTTCAAGTTGCTGGCTTTTGAAGAGTCACATCGGAAGCTGGTGCATCTGGTGATGGTTAAAGGTGAGCTTAATGCGGACGTTCCTGCATTAGTGCGTGTTCACATGCAGGATCACTTGGCTGACATGGCCGGTTTTGAATGGGCGGCGATGGGCTGGCCTTATCGCCGCGCCTTGGCACGAATAGCCGAAGAGGGGTCTGGTGTCTTGGTTATATTGAGTCATATGATGGAACCCCAGGATATTATTCAGCGTATCAATCAATTTACATTGAAAGAAAAGGGGGTTACCTTACCGCAACCCTCACCCAGCGACGATATGCGAACCTATGGTGTGGGTGCGCAGATTTTAACCGCAATGGGCTTGCGCAAGTTACGGGTGCTGGGTACGCCAAAACGTTTTCATGGTCTGGCGGGGTTCGGCCTGAAAATAATCGAATATGTGGATTGTGATTAGGGGGTGAAGATGACAAAAGTGAATATATTTAGAGGCAATCTGGTTGTTGTCGATGCCCGGTTTGCGATTGTGGCGGGGCGGTTCAACAGCTTTATCGGTGAACATCTGGTCAACGGTGCCATTGATACTTTGCTACAGCATGGGGTTGACGAAAAGAACATCGATGTTATTTATGCGCCTGGTGCCTTTGAAATACCATTATTAACAAAAAAAGCAGCCCAGACCCTTCATTATCAAGCCATTATTGCTTTGGGCGTGGTGATCAGAGGGGGAACGGCTCATTTTGAATATGTTGCTGGTGAGTGTGCTAAAGGTATTGCCACGGTTGCGTTAGAGTCGGGTTTGCCTATTAGTTTTGGTGTTTTGACGGTAGATAACATTGAGCAAGCGATAGAACGAGCCGGTACTAAAGCAGGAAACAAAGGCGTGGATGCCGCCTTATCGGCCATTGAAATGGTGAGTGTTATTAAACAACTGGGCTGAATCAGTTTTTGCCTTTATTGTTCCGAAATCTATTCATTGTTATTAAATTGTTGGAGAAAAATTTTGAGTCGGGGACGTCCTATGGCGCGGCAGCGTGCTGTGCAAGCGCTTTATCAATGGCAACAAGCGGGTCATGATTTAAGTGAAATAGAGTCTCAATTTTTGGTTGGGCAAGATATGTCTAGAGCGGATGTGCCTTATTTTCAGGAATTGTTACACAAAATCCCTAGTGATGTTGAGACTTTGGATGCGCATTTACAGCCTTTATTAGACCGAAAAATGAACGAGGTCGATAGTGTTGAACGCGCTATTTTGCGTATTGGTACTTATGAATTAAAACACAGGTTTGATATTCCCTACCGTGTGGTTATTAACGAAGGTGTGGTGCTTGCAAAGAAATTTGGTGCTGTAGATAGCCATCGTTTTATCAATGGTATTCTCGACAAACTTTCTTTTACTTTGCGTAGTGCAGAGCGAAAATAATTGTAGAATTTATACCCATGCTTAGCGAGTTTGAACTGATCGACCGATATTTCGCAAAGCGTACTGCCAAACGAACAGATGTGGTGACGGGTATCGGTGATGATGCAGCGGTATTGGCTGTTCCCGGCCATCAAAAACTCATCGTCGCGGTGGATACCCTGGTCTCTGGCGTCCATTTTCCAATCAATACGACCCCCTATGATATTGCTTATAAAGCTTTGGCGGTGAACTTGAGTGATTTAGCCGCCATGGCCGCCGTCCCAGCCTGGATGACGCTGTCATTAACTTTACCCGAAAGCTCGGAAACCTGGTTAAAAGAATTTAGTGAAGGTTTGTTTTCTCTTGCTGATGAATTTTCAATTGAACTCGTCGGCGGCGATACTACACGAGGGCCTTTGTCGGTGACAATACAGCTCATGGGCGTGCAGTCAAAAGATAAAGCCACTTTGCTACGGAGTGGTGCCCGCTCTGGAGATTTAATTTATATGACGGGTTTTCTCGGTGAAGCGGGCTTAGGTTTGCTTGTCTCCCAGGGGAAATTACCTGATATCGAAATATTCAAACCGACACTTGAACGTTTACAACGACCTCAAGCCCGTGTTGAATTGGGTCAGGCCTTGTCTGGTCTCGCAACATCGGGGATCGACATTTCAGATGGTTTTCTCGCCGACCTAGGGCATATTCTTACTGCCAGCCATAGGGGCGCTCTGTTGTATTTAGATGCTATTCCTTTATCACCAGTCTATCAATATTTGAAAAAAGAGGGGTTGACGAGTCAATGGGGAGAGGTCGCAGAGGCAAGCTATATGCCCGATTTACAGTTTGCTTTAAATGCGGGTGATGATTACGAACTTTGTTTTACCCTTCCGCCAGATAAAAAAGAGGCGTTAAAGTCTATTGCAGCATCAACAGGTTGTATGATTACTCAAGTGGGTTTGGTTGAGCAGGGCGCAAACATCAAGGGCATTGATGCCTTAGGTCACACCGTACCGCTTTTACAGGGCGGTTACCAACATTTCTGAATCTGGTTCGCTTGGTGTTTAAAATGGGATTGATCGGGAAAAGTAATCATCAAAGCAACGCGTAATGCTCAGACGTGAAGATGTGTTCCATTCCTTAATGTTGTCTTTGTTCGTTTTTATTATCTCAGACCGAAACGCTAAACAAAAATGTTATACCTGATATTTCTAAACCATTGTGTTTAGTCCCATAGTTGATTAGGATGGAGTGGTCGTCGTTTTCGGAATGAGAGCCGAAATGAAACCAGAATCAGAAAAACTGTATATCGCGCTGATCAGTGTGCATGGACTGATTCGCAGCCACGAGCTAGAACTGGGACGTGATGCGGATACGGGTGGTCAAACGCTCTATGTCGTTGAGCTTGCCCGAGCTTTGGCGCGTCAAGAGGGCGTAGTACAGGTAGATTTAATCACGCGTCGCGTATTGGATGCCAGTCTTTCCGATGATTATGATGCGGTAACGGAGCCCTTGAGTGATCGTGCTCGTATTATCCGGCTGGATGCAGGTTCTGATGGCTATATCCCCAAAGAACAATTGTGGGATGAACTGGATACTTTGGTGGACAATGCGGCGACTTTTTTCAGAGAAAATGGAAAAATTCCCGATATTATTCATAGCCACTACGCGGATGCCGGCTATGTTGGCTCACGTCTGGCCAGTTTGCTGGGTGTTCCGCTGATTCATACGGGTCACTCATTAGGCCGGGTGAAACGTCATCATTTGCTGGCCGATGGATTGTCATCAAATGAAGTAGAAGAACGCTACAAAATGGCAAGGCGAATCGAGGCTGAAGAATTGACGCTCGCCTCGGCTGAACGAGTGATCACCAGCACTTTTCAGGAAATAGAAGAACAATACGAGCTTTATGACCATTACCAGCCCGCACAAATGCGAGTCTTGCCTCCAGGAACAGATGTCACCCAATTTACACCGCCTGATGGCTCAGAAAACAAAGATCCACTTTATTTCGAGTTGGTGCGTTTTTTAAAAGAACCCGATAAACCCCTTATCCTGGCCTTGTCCCGAGCGGATAAACGAAAAAATATTGCGATACTGGTTCAAGCCTATGGCGAATCCAGTGAATTACAAAAAAAAGCGAATCTGGTTATTATTGCCGGAAATCGAGAGGATGTTGATGACTTGGAAGAAGGCGCACAAGAGGTTTTTCATGAACTTTTCGTCGCTATAGACAGGCATAATTTATACGGAAAAGTAGCTTTGCCGAAACAGCATTTCCGTGAAGATGTACCGATGTTTTATCGTATAGCGGCGATGACGGGAGGGGTTTTTGTTAATCCTGCACTAACAGAACCGTTTGGTTTGACTTTGATTGAAGCGGCAGCATCGGGTTTGCCTGTTGTTGCCACCGAAGAGGGTGGCCCCCGGGATATTTTAGGCAATTGTCAAAATGGAATATTAGTTGATCCGTTAGATTGCCAGAGCATTGCTGTTTCTATTTTAAGGCTATTGAATGATCGAAATTTGTGGCTGAAGTGTGCGGCGAATGGTTTAAAAGGCGTGCGTGAATATTATTCCTGGGATGCGCATGCGCAACGTTACCTGGATATAGTCCGTCCTATTGTCGAGCGTACGGAACTACTAGAGCGTAAACCGATTGCACGGCGACGGGTGCTCTATCGAGATCGCGCGATAGTTAGCGACCTGGATCAAAATTTATTGGGTGATCCACTTGCCTTAAAACGTTTAATTGAAGTTTTAAGGACGCATCGTAAAACGACTAAATTTGGTATTGCAACGGGACGCCGACTTGATTCAGCATGGATGATCATGAAAAAAAATGGATTGCCAGAACCAGATATTTTAATTACCAGCGGTGGCAGTGAAATACATTATGCTCCCAAGCTAACAGTGGATAGATCGTGGCGAAAACACATAGATTATCTGTGGGCACCACATATTGTGAAAAAAATTTTAAAGGGTTTGCCAGGATTAAAATTGCAAGCTAAGGCGGAACAAAGTCGTTATAAAATCAGCTATTTTATTAACCCTGAAATTGCACCCGGTATCGAAGAGCTCAATCGTTTATTGCATCAAGAAGAACAGTCTGTACATTTACAATTTGCTTTTGGTCAATACCTAGATATCTTGCCGATTCGTGCATCAAAAGGGCTGGCTTTAAGGTATGTAGCAGACCGTTGGGGCATTCCTTTGGAAAGAATATTTGTTGCCGGAGGTTCTGGAGCAGATGAAGATATGATGCGTGGCAATACACTGGCGGCTGTTGTTGCCAATCGACATCATGAAGAATTGTCACAGTTGATCGATGTAGAGCGTATTTATTTTGCAAATGAACCTTTTTCTGAAGGCATACTTGAAGCGTTGGAATATTATGATTTTTTTGGCCTCTGTGTTGCACCTGATGAAAATAAGGGTAATGTCCGAACAGGTTCTATTTCATAGATACAAAGCTAAAAGGTAAAGTGTCCAAATGAAACGGTATATAACATTAATACTTATTTCTTTTATTCAGGGGTGTTCAACCGTTGCCGTTCATTTAGCCGAAGGGAGTCAACCGACCCCGTATGCAGGTACAAAAATGGCATTACAAAAAACAAAAAAATCCTGGTCGGACTATTATTTTTATGGGCAGGTTATGTTTGTAGTAGCAGATGTTCCGTTTAGTTTTATTGCTGATACTGTGTTGTTTCCTGTGGATTACGTAAGGCAGAGACACGTTATAAATGAATCACCCAAATATATGGGTCTGGGCAAAAAATGAACAGATGTAGTTTACCAAAATGCCGATTATACCAACGTGTCTAATTGTCGTTTATTGCTTTGTACCGACATGGATCGTACGCTGATCCCCAACGGCTTAGCGACGGAGTCTGAGTTTGCTCGCCAGCGCTTTAGTGATTTTGTTGCTGAGCCTGAAGTCAGACTGGTTTATGTGACGGGGCGTGACCTGCAATTAGTAAAGCAGGCAATAGTCGATTATGATTTGCCGATTCCTGACTATGTGATTACCGATGTAGGTACAAAAATATACAAAATAAAAGAAAGTGAATGGCAAGCGCTAGACGAATGGGCGCATCAAATCGACGGTGATTGGCGAGGTCAGTCAAGACTGGATTTACAACAGTTACTTACCGAAGTTGCAGGTCTAACCTTGCAGGAGCACGAAAAGCAAAATCAACATAAATTAAGCTACTATGTTGATCTTCAGAAGGATAAAAAAAGAATATTAAATAAGGTAGAGACTTTTTTTAATGAGTTGGGTATAGCAGCCAATCTGGTCTGGAGTCTTGATGATGAGACGAACCAGGGTTTACTGGATATCTTGCCGAAGAGCGCCAATAAATTACACGCGGTTACTTTTTTACAACAACGACTTCGCTATGAGTTTGGCGAAATGTTGTTTTCGGGCGACAGTGGTAATGACCTTGACGTGCTGGCTAGCCTGATCCCTTCTGTATTAGTCGCCAACGCCAGTGACGAGGTGCGTGATGCGGCGAAAAAATTAGCTTGCGATAGAGGTCACAGCCTTGCTTTGTATTGTGCTGACGGACGGTATCTGACTATGAATGGCAACTATGCCGCAGGTATTTTAGAAGGGGTGTGGCATTTTTTTGCAGAGTATCGGGATCATTTGTCATGAGCGTGAAACCGCAGCTAAAACCTGTTTTATTTGGTGAAGTATTATTTGATTGTTTTCCGGATGGTGCGCAACAACTTGGGGGCGCGCCTTTTAATGTTGCCTGGCATTTACAGGCATTCGGTGGTTCACCTTATTTTATTTCAAAAATAGGGCAAGATGAGTTAGGTGAAAAAATCACAAAGGCTATGACCGGGTGGGGAATGGATACGAGAGGGCTACAAGTTGATTCGCAACATGCGACTGGCCAAGTCTCAGTGGTGCTCATCGAAAACGAACCGCATTATACGATAATAGCTGAAGTCGCTTATGATTTTATTGAATATGATGCACATCTGAAAGATACACCGTGCTTGTTATATCATGGTTCTTTAGCGCTGCGAAACCCCGTGTCGAGAAACGCATTAGAACAAACCCTGACCTCTCACGAGGTCGCTACTTTTTTCGATGTTAATCTCAGAACGCCCTGGTGGCATCAGGATGATGTATTGGGATGGTTAAAGAGGGCGCACTGGGCCAAACTCAATGAAGAGGAATTTGTGATGCTCGCTGGCGAGTATGACGATTTACAGCAAGCCATGACAGACTTTCAACGTCAATATTCTTTGCAATTATTATTGGTGACTTTGGGCGCAAGAGGAGCCGTAGCGTTGTCGGCTACGGGTGAATATTATACGGTAAAACCACCACAACTGACCCCCATTGTTGATACCGTCGGGGCAGGAGATGCTTTTACTGCTGTATTGCTACAGGGCTTGATTAACGACTGGTCTTTGCCGAAAACGATGAAATATGCGCAAAACTTTGCAAGTAAAATTGTCGGTATCCGTGGCGCCACGCCAGGAAATCGAGAGCTATACACGCTCCCTAATTAAAAACCAACGATACGATATGAACTATGCGCGATCAAAAATGGTATGAAACACAAAGTAAAATTACTCTGGAGCGTATTTTGCCCCGTCTTAAAACAGGCGGTTTGGGTGAGATAGAAATAGCAACGGAAACCGATGCAGAGTGGGCGTGTTTTGAACAACGCTTGCGTACCCATTTCCCTCGTTATTTTCGATTATTGCACCAAATTTATGGTGAGCAATATGATTTTTTCTATCACCTGGAGTCTACCCTGGAAACCGCGACGCAGATGTGGCTGAGTCGTAGTGATGAATTAAAAGCTTTGGATGCGGTACGTATATCGGATTCATATTGGTATCAATCGCATCGCATGATTGGTGCGATGGCCTATGTTGATTTATTTTCTAAAGACATCAGAGGAATGTTCAAGTTAATTCCTTATCTTAAAGAGCTGGGCATTAACTACATTCATTTAATGCCGCTTTTCAAGACTTCGGGTGGCGATGATGATGGCGGGTATGCGATTAGCAGTTATCGTGAACTTGATCCTGAGCTCGGCTCCATGGAAGACCTGGTGGAATTGACTGCTGAGTTTCGCAAGCATGGTATTAGTCTCGCGTTGGACTTTGTATTTAATCATACCTCCGATGAACACGAGTGGGCGAAAAAAGCGTTGGCGGGAATCGAAGAATATCAAACGTATTATCATATGTTTCCTGACCGAAACATGCCCGATCAGTATGAGCAAACTATTATCCCCGTTTTTCCTGATGAACAATCCGGTTGTTTTACTTACAGTAGCAAAATTCGCAAATGGGTATGGACAACTTTTCACAATTATCAGTGGGATTTGAACTACAAAAATCCTGAAGTTTTCAATGCTATGGTTCGTGAAATGCTCTTTCTCGCTAATCAAGGCGTTGAGATATTGCGTTTGGATGCCGTTGCTTTCTTATGGAAAAAAATGGGTACAGATTGTCAAAACCAACCCGAAGCTCATACTATTATACAGGCGTTTAATTGTATGGTTCAGATCGCAGCCCCTGCCATGATTTTTAAATCTGAAGCGATAGTTCATCCCGATGAAGTGAATAAATATATTAGCGAAGGGGAGTGCCAGCTTTCATATAACCCGCAATTAATGGCTTTGTTATGGAATACTTTAGCTACACAGGATACCAGCTTGCTGAGACATGCATTAGAAAAACGTTTCGAATTGCCGAGTGGCTGCGCATGGGTTAATTATGTGCGTTGTCATGATGATATAGGTTGGGTTTTCTCTGATGATGATGCGAGGGAATTGAGTATTGAGCCGAGCGATCATCGACATTTTCTAACCGATTTTTTTGTCGGGCGTTTTCCTGGAAGTTTTGCTCGTGGTTTGCCTTTTCAAGAAAACCCAGAAACAAAGGATGCCAGAGTATCGGGTACCCTCGCTTCGCTAGCAGGGTTAGAAAAGGCGTTGGCTGAAAAAAATGAAATTGAAACAGACTTAGCCATTCGTCGTATGGTTTTATTGTATGGCGTCGTCTATACGATTGGTGGTATTCCCATGCTTTATCTGGGTGATGAGTTAGGTATGCTGAATGACTATAGTTATGAAGAGGATCCGGAAAAAATGGGTGATACCCGTTGGATACATCGTCCACGGTTTGATTGGGCTTTGGCAAAAAAGCGTTCTGACCGGGATAGTTTAATCCAAAAAATTCACTCGGGGATGTTGAAATTAGCACAATTGCGTCAGCAAAATCTTGCTTTTACACGCGCAGAAACAGAAATTGTAAATACAGGAAATGCACATGTTTTAGGTTATTTTCGACATCATGATGAGCAAAGTGTCCTTGTTCTGGCTAACTTTTCGGATCAAGAGCAAGTCATTTCAGCGAAACGTTTACGGTTGCTAGGCTTGCGTAAAGCCATTACCGACATCGTTGCAGGTAAAACGGTGATTGCAACGCAACAGCTTGAAATTGACGCCTATCAGCTGATGATCTTGATTGTCGTGCGTTAATTCATACCTCTGCTTTAATTCTAGAAAACGCAGTTGCTCAGTACGCGCTCGAAATTGAGCGTGTTACGATATAGATAAATAACAAAAATCAATTCACTAGGAAATAATAAAAATGAGAAAAATAATTTATTTAATGACCTGCCTGTTTTCCGTTGCTGTTTTTGCCGAGGGTAATTCAGGTATGCAAATGGATATGCAACAGAAGATGATGGAACAGCTGAAAAAAGCTCAAAACTGTATGCAAAATATCGACTCATCGGTGTTTGACAAATTAGAGCAAGAAGGAAAAAAAATGGATGCTGAGGTCAAACTTCTGTGCGCTGATGGACAACGTGATGAAGCTCAAAAAAAAGCAATGGACTATGCCAAAGAAGTGATGAATCGACCCGCAATCAAGAAAATGAAAAAATGTAGCGAAATATTAGACGGTATGGCTTCGAAAATGCCATTTGATGATATTGACAAAAAATTTCAAGATCGACATGTATGCGATGAAATATAAACGCACTTAAAAACAATTGAAGTTCATGAAATCGTGTTCTCGTTTCTTGCCTGCTTATCGGTTGCCAGCAAAGCCAATGGCAATCTGGATCCTGTTGTTCGGTGCAATGGTGTTGAGCGGTTGTGCCACTAATTCAATTTTTAGTGCCTATCCCTCTCAAATAGAGGGAATCAAACAGCAGATTATGGCAGGTGAGTTTTCTGAGGCGCAGGCATTATTGGAGGAAAAGAGCCAAGGGTCGGATAAAATGCTCTACCTAATGGAGCGAGGGCGTATCTCCCAGATTGCCGGAGACATTAAAGCAAGTATTCTAGATTTTGAACAAGTCATAGATGGGTTTGAAGCCAATGAAGCTGCGGCAAAAATTACCGCTTCCGGTGCCGTAAACAAAGCGAGTGCGGTGTTATTGAATGAAAATGTGCTTCCATATAAAGGTCATGCTTATGAGCGAATTTTTGTCTATAGTTTTCAGGCGCTGAACTTTCTTTATCAGCGGAATTTGGAGGCAGCAGCTGTTGAGGTACGACGCGCTAACTTGGAGCAAAATCTGGCGCTACTTAAGTATGAAAAAGAACTGATCAAGGCGGAAAAGCAAGATGCGAAAAACGGCAATGTGGCGGCAACCATTGCTCAAAACAGGCGTTACAAAGAAACATTTTCATCGTTGAACTCGCTTTCATCAAAGGTCAAAAACTCTTTTCAAAATGCCTATACATTTTATATATCGGGGCTAATATATGAAATTAATGGCGAGTATAATGACGCTTATATCGACTATAAAAAGGCATTGGACATCTACCCTGATAATCGTTACCTGCGAGGTGATGTCGTCTATTTGGGGCAACGACTCGGAATGACGGAAGATTTGGCCTTGATGGCGGCGGGGGGGATAGAAAAAACAGCCTCTCCAGCCAAAGGAAAAGGTAAACTGGTTGTGCTTTATGAGCAAGGTTATGCGCCAAAAAAGCAAGAAATCAATCTTTTACTTGACTTGCGTGGTGTACCTAATAATCTGGTATTTCCGACTTATTTTAACCCGCAGAAAAACTATCGTGCACTGGTTGTCGGGCTATACGGTCAACGTCTCGGAGAGACCCAAACCATTGTTAACGTTTCGGCTTTGGCGGCCAAAGCGCTAAAAGAACAGTTACCAGGCATGATGGTTCGGCAAGGCTTACGTGCCATGGCTCGTGAACAGTTGAAATCTCAACAAGGAGACAATCTTGTTAGTGCACTGGTGGGTTTGGGGCAATTACTGTTGAATCGAGCGGATCTACGTAGCTGGTTGACCTTGCCAGCCGAGGTCCAGATGATGCATTCTATTGTGGATTCTGGGCAACAGACCTTGATTTTGAAAGACGGGATTCACAACGCTGAAATAAACATCAATATTTTGCCGGGACGGACTACGGTGGTGCATGTGATTGCTGTTGGTGGCCAGTTGCGTACGCGAGTGATAACGATATAGAATGAACTCTATACCCGTGGCGTTTGAGATTTAGGTGTTAGTGTGCGTTCAATTCATTTCATGGTAAGTCAAAATGACGAGTAATAGCTGGCTATTGCGAGGAATTTTAACGCCGCCATGGAATGAAGAGGACATGCAATCACACCTAAATCTCAGACGCCACGGGTATATACTTAAGCGAGTGCAATGTCCGCCCTGACATGGAAAGGTCGTGTCATGGCCATAATCTTAATTGCCGCGGGTGTATAATGGAGATCAATATGAAAAGAGCCAAAACGAGCAACCAAAATTATTTTGCAAGGGTTTTTGCTTCGGTATTATTGGTGGCATTGCTGAGTGCTTGCAGTACCTCAGGCCTTGAGGCGATCGGTACGCCGGATGACGCAGAGGTTCAAAAACATCTGCTGATACACAATGATGCTCTTGCTAAAAAAATTACTATTTCCGATATGCGCACACGAAAAACAGGAGGGTTACTTGAGGTTAAGTTGACGTTGAGTAACCTCACTCCTCGCGATAAAGCCGTGTCATACCGTTTTTCCTGGTTCGATGATGATGAATTTGAAGTAGAGGCGGGTGTCGATGGGTGGACACCGGTGAGCCTGCATGGTGCACAGAGTATTAGTGTACAGGGGGTGGCACCCAATGGTTCTGTGAAGAGTTATCGTTTAAACGTAAAGGGACAATAGATGTTGATGAAAAAACGTTCGATCTTGCTTGGGCTATCAATCACTGCATCACTGCTTTTATTACAGGCTTGTGCGAGTAAAGTGGCCTATGAAGACGCGACCGAGGTTGAGACAACAACCCTCGAGTTCGGTTCTACTGATTTGCAGCAGATTGCGGTTAAAATGGTCGATTCGGTATTATCTTTTCCGCCGGTAGTTGAAGTGACGAACCAGCGTCGTCCAGTGATGTTTGTTGATAAAATCAAAAACAAAACTACGGAGCATATTGATACAGAGTCGATTACAGATACGATTTCTACTCGTATTTTGCGTTCTGGAAAATTTCGTTTTGTCGATATGACTAAAGCAGCGGAAGTACGCGAGCAACTGGCATTTCAAAATGAAAGTGGTATGGTTAACCGTAATACAGCGGCACAAATCGGGCGTCAGATCGGAGCGGAATACATGATGTACGGTAACCTGAGCAGCATTGTGAAAAAAAATAATAAAGTGAAGGATGTCTATTACAAGTTTACCCTTAAGCTAATGCATCTTGAGAGTGGCATTATTGAGTGGTCTGATGAAAAAGAGATTCGCAAACGGCGCAAAAAGTCGCTATTTGGGTTATAGGGTGGACAGGGGAAACGTAGCTAACAAATAAGAAAAACGGGTGTTTTAAAACTGGGAACAACGCATATGGATCCGTGGTTAAAAGAAAACATGCACAGTATCATGATGGTTATTGGTGCTGCTAGTTTAGTGGGTGTTATTGGTATATTTGTGACCTATTTCGTAATTAAGCGACGCATCCAAAAAAAGAAAAACAAGGATGCTGCGTAGAGATTTTGTCAGGATAAATTTTGCTTGTTTTCTATTTTTTATTGAACAGGCTGGGGGCATATAATGTACAAGCGAGCGGTGTTTTATTCTTTCATTTCGATGGCGGTGGTCTTGCTGACGGGTTGTAGTTTGGGCATGAGTGTAACAGGTAGCGCGGTGATGCTCAAAGGAGATCTTCCAATGCAGCCTTCACCTGTTGAGCAGGTACAGATTTTATTGGAAACTGAAAATATCGATTACCAAGTCGTTGCACTGGTTAATGCCAGCGTTAGTTTGGCTGAACCTGTGGATATTGCTATTGCTGAAGGCAAAGTACTCCAGGAGTTGAAAAATCAAGCTGCTCTCGCGGGTGCAAATGGCATTCTTGAAGTGGTTCGCGAAGTGTTAGTGGGGGATGCCTTGATTTCTACAATGCGTTATGGAGGGGTTGATGGTCATAGTCCTCTTGACCATAATACTCTTGATCATGATCGACATGATTTAACACAAACCTTACCCATAGAGTATAGTTCAATCGATTCCAGTCGAACCTCTATCTCTCAGTCTTATACGGTGTATTTTAGAGGTAAAGCAGTGCGCTTTTAGCAGGTGGTTGGTTTTTTCAGGATAGGCTGATGCCGGGTTTTCTTACTACAGTGGCGATGTTTTTTTGTTGCTAAACCGACTAAGTACTTCCCCTTACGTGCGGGATGAGTTGAAAATTCTCCTGGAGAAAATGACTTGATATTTGTTTTTGTTTGTGTAAAATGCCTGAAACTTTCTTCCTGAAGTCAGACATTACGCAGATAGTACAGTGATGAATAAAGCATTTACAAAAAGAGAGCTCACCTTTCAAAATGTTGTATTGTTGGGAACAGGGGGGCTCAGTGCTGAGAATCGGCGATCAGGATTTGTTCCTGTGTTTTTAGATACTGAGCGTGCAGAAGTTCACCCATCTTGTTATGCCAATGGACAGATAGCAAGTATTCATATTCTCGATGGTTTGCCTGAACATTTAATTCTGGCCAATGAAGCATCGGGGGCGGTGAGCCAAGTCAAAAGAAGTGTCGTTCCCGGTTTTCTGCGTAAAGGGCAGTTTTATACTCGTGAAGAAGCCGCTAATGTGGTTCAGAGTGAGCTGGCATGTAACCCAATTCCAGTAGGTTAATTATCTTGCAATGTTAATGTTTTAGCTTTGTAGGCGCTAGTCTACAACTTCCTTCGCTATTCTGTGATTATATACTCTCTGTTTATTAATGCGCTGGGCACGACTTATTTCGTGCGGACGTTCGTTATGCTTTGTGCGAGAGTCTAATGGTAAGCAGGGTGCGTCTATATTTTTGTCTCTGTAAGCCGACAGGATTAAAGAAGGTAAAGTTTTATTCGTGTGTTGTCCCCCTGATTTCTAACGTATACAACGCTGCCTCAATACCTCGTGGCGGCTGAAGATTTCATTCTTGTTGCATCTTAATCATTTTTTGCTCCATTTTTTATCCAATGGTAGATTGCCCATTTTTCTTGTTCATTGAGTTTGCCTCCTTTAGGCATGCGTCCTGTTGCAATCATGAAATACAATCGGCTTGTTAAAGGTTGCTTTGGTGTTACTACGGTTTGAACACTGTCGTATGATAATAAATAGGGGGGGCGTCCACTGTGACAGTAAACGCAATGTTTACGAAAAACATTTTCAACTAACCAGGTATAGGTTGGTTTAATGTCAGAGCTGATAGGTAAATTAGATGGCGGGGCTTGTATTTCAATGGTTTCACAAGAAACAACGAATACAAACAAACTGGTTAAAAAAAAGATACATGCTATTTTTTTCATAAACACAATGTTCTTAAAATAAATAAGTTTTAACTGAGGCCGGTTTGTATTAGGTTTAGGTGGTTGAAACGATTTTTCGATGTTGTTTTTTTGATTTTTTTGATCGTTATTGTTATTTTATTTCTAGAGTATTGGAGCGAAAGAGTACTCGATAGCGTACAAATTTACAATCTTTGTTAGGTGTTAAGCTTGCCTTCTTTGAAGGTGGGTGCTCTCAATACGAATCGGTTTGACGTTATAGAACAGAGCGCCAAACAGAAAAGCTTCATCTCTATCAAAAAATCGGTAAGATTGTAACAATAGACATTGCTCAGTTGTATTAGTGCCTTCTCTGGGTAAAAATACAGCGAATTTAATTCGAAAATGTGGGTCGTTTTTTTTAGGGTGTCTGTTTAGTTTAAGATTGAATTGTAGAACGGAAAATATAAAAATAGCAATCAATATAAATGGATGAATATTTCAATATTGATTTGTTAAGGTCTACGATACGGAACAAGTTTCTGACAAAATCATAAGCAGACTCTATTGGCTGAAAAATTAGACGTAGGTATTTTTAGAGCGATATATAAGGCTTGAACAGGCTATGTTATGGGTTTATCCTGACTTAGCGGAAGGGAGAAAGAAAGCTTTGTTTGGAATTTTGGTGGGGCAAGAAAAACGGTAGACACAGGCAAAGTAAGTACTTATACTTATCTTTTTTGTTTTCATAAATTTTGCTGCGCATTATGGAAAGCGGGTTGAAGGCAGTAGGTGAGTTAACCATAAGTTTATGGAAGGGGGACTGGGCGTGAAGACGAGTGTTTTACAAGATGGACATGTTAGTCATGCTTCTTTCCCTGTTTCGATATGGCGATTATTGCAATTCATCAGTGTCTCTATCGTGATTGTTTGTATTGTTGGGTTATTTGTCAGGCCTGATCTCACTTTATTTTTTATATGGAACATACTCATTCCCGTTGTCCCTCTATTGTTGTTTGTTGCTCCAGGGCTGTGGAGAAACCTTTGCCCTCTCGTAACATTGAATCAATTGCCACGAATGATGGGGTTAGGAGGTAGCAAGCGTCTATCGCCATGGTTTGTTGCGCACTGCGGCATCATCAGTATTATTTTGTTGTTGATCATTGTGTCATGTCGAAAAATTGTTTTTAACGACAATGCTGTTGCGCTTGCTGGTTTGCTGATTTTTCTGGCGCTTATAGCTATATTTATGGGAGTCAGATACAAAGGTAAAAGTGGTTGGTGTACCAGTTTTTGCCCGATGTTGTCTGTCGAGCGTTTATATGGGCAGGGCGCTGCTCTCGATATTGTTCATAGCCATTGTCAGCCCTGTGTGGGGTGTACTAAACATTGTGGCGATCTTAAGTCTAAATTGCGAACCTCCTCGCCTGTGCGAGGTAAAGCGCCGATGACCTATCTTATGTTCTTTGCCAGTATCTTTCCGGGTTTTATCTTTGCTTATTACCTTGTGCCTGACCCAGTTATGTTGAATTGGTTGGAAATCGGGCGTATGTATGGCTATTTTATAGTTTATTGCTCAATAAGTGCCAGTATCTTTTTTTTAGTTAAGGTTTTATTCCGGATCAGTTCAATAAAAATGACCATTTTATATGGTGCTGCTGCATTCAACATATATTACTGGTTTAATGCCCCGCTGATGGGGTCTCATTTTCCGTTAGATTTTCAAAAGGAAGTCGATATTGCAATCCGCGTGTTGGTTGGTGGATTGTCATTGTTATGGCTGGTACATGCTTATCGTAAGACCAGCCATTGAGTCGATGCTTTTAGAGGTTAGGGGAGAAGTTATATATGTGCAACCTTCCGGCGCCAGGCACGCCTCCGGCTTTGCCTGGGGTCGGTGTTTGATCATTTGCCTTGTCCCTAAATGCTAGGGTGTGAGCTATATACATCCATGCAGGCAAAACGTAGGAGCGAGAGTCGTGAAGTTGCTAAGGTCAGGTTTGTTTGTAAGATTTAGCGACGGCGGCCGCCTCGTTTATTTTTAGGTTCTTCAAAATTGACACGTAGCGATTTACCGGCAAAATCTCTACCATTGAGACCGGCAATAGCAGCCCGTGCTTCGTGGCCTTCCATCTCAATAAAACCAAAACCTTTGCATTTATTGGTAAAAACATCCATTGCCAGTTTGATGGAACGTACAGTTCCATATTCAGAGAAGAGCTCAGTAACTTCACTTTCATTGACGGAGGAGGCCAGATTGCCGACAAAGAGCTTTTTCATAAGTTGCATCCTTACAATTCAGGCGTACAAGCACAAAGGCATAAGCGCCAAGCAAAAAAAGCGTATTAAAAAGCCCTGACTAGCAGGGCTTTAAATTACAAGATCTAAATTATTGAGGCTGAACTTGAGCAGCCTGCAGACCTTTAGGGCCGCTTTCTACTTCATAATTTACAGTTTGGCCTTCAGCCAGAGTTTTAAAACCGTCACCAACAATTGCGCGAAAATGTACAAAGACGTCTTCGCTACCATCATTAGGGCTGATAAAACCAAATCCTTTTGATTCGTTGAACCATTTAACTGTACCGGTATTCATTGATATATATCCTCAAAACTAAAAAAACAAATAAAACAGCATGTCGATGACGCAATGAGGATTCAGAGAGGTGCCAAATGGTAATCTAAGAAAGCCAGCTATGAGTCAACGCAGGCGGAAGCACTATAGCCTATTTCCCAGAAAAAATCTAAATTATTTTATAATGATTTTTTAAGGTTGCTTGAAGTGGATCCTGTCAGCTCAAAACCACTCTAATAGTATTTGTATTATTGTCTAGATTTAATTTGGAGTAGGGCTGGGTCGCTGGGATCTCGTTTTTATCGTTTAACGGGTCTGTTTATTTCTTGTCGAGTTCTTGCTGTCTGATTGCGCTCTTCTTCGTCGAGGTTTTGTGTGTGCTTTAGTTTTTGCCTTTTTTCCTCGTGATGGCGTTCCTTTTTTCCCTAATTGAGTGGTAGGTAGGGTATGGCTGGGTGTAAAACCATCGATCAATATGCGTGGTAATAATTTTCCAATCAAGTTTTCTATGTCGGATAAAACATCCACCTCGTCGGCACAAACTAGAGAAATAGCTTCTCCAGAGGCGCCAGCCCGGCCCGTTCGGCCAATTCTATGTACATAATTTTCAGCGACATCAGGTAAATCAAAATTAATAACATGAGGTAATTCAGAGATATCAATACCCCTTGCTGCGATATCAGTTGCGACTAGGATTTTTATTTCGCCTTTCTTAAAGCCGGCTAAAGCTCGCGTACGAGCACCCTGACTTTTGTCGCCGTGAATGGCTGCGGCATGAATTTTTTTTGTTTCCAGTTGTTTCACTAAACGGTTTGCGCCATGTTTGGTTCGTGAAAAAACCAAGACCTGATCCCAGTTATTTTCCCGAATTAAATGGGTTAACAACCGAGGTTTATCTTTTTTATCTACCGGATGTATGATTTGTTTGACTGTGGTAGCGGTGGTATTGCGTGGGCTGACCTCTATTTCTACTGGATTGTGGAGCAGTCCTTTGGTTAACTTGCGAATGTCGTTTGAAAATGTTGCGGAAAACATTAAGTTTTGCCGGTTTTTAGGCAGTAGGGCTAATATTTTACGAATGTCATTGATGAAGCCCATATCAAGCATGCGGTCTGCTTCATCTAATACCAAAATTTCTAACTCGTTAAATTTGATGGCGTTTTGGTTACATAGGTCCATTAAACGACCCGGGGTGGCAACCAAAACATCAACACCACGTCGCAATTGCATCATTTGGGGATTAATCTTAACTCCACCAAACACGACGCTAGAACGCAAAGAAAGATATTTGGCATATTGTTTGACGCTCTCGTTAACTTGGGCTGCAAGCTCACGGGTTGGAGTTAAGACTAATGCTCTTACTCTGTTTGGCTTGGCGCACGACCCTTTGACGAGACGCTGCAATAGTGGCAAGGTGAAACCTGCGGTTTTCCCTGTTCCTGTCTGCGCTGCCGCCATAACATCTCGCCCGGCGAGAATAGAAGGAATGACTTGAGCCTGTATAGAAGTTGGTTTTTCGTAGCCTTTGTCGTGTAGTGCTTGTAAAAGAGGGGCAGATAAACCTAGAGAGGAGAACGTCATAAATTACCTATATTTACCCCTATTTGGTTTAATCCAATAGGGGAATAAACTTGTTGTGTTTGCAGAATATAATTGACTCATCTGGCATTGCAACGAATCCAGCCGAGTCGATTTTTAATGGCGTTGTGTTGCTATTGAGTGCGCTTTGAATGTGTTTCTAGTGTTGTATTGAGGGCAAAACGTATTTTACCTCATTCTGTTTTAGTGGTGGCCAGGGACAGAATCGAACTGCCGACACGGGGATTTTCAGTCCCCTGCTCTACCGACTGAGCTACCTGGCCATTGAGGCGTGTACCGAGTGTGATGACTTCAGTTTGACTTTTGATTTGTCTGTTTCAACGAAAGTCCGCTATTAAACCGATCTCAAGGCTCTGAGTCAAGGGGTAATGTCATTTATTTCTTTTCTTTAGGGTGATTTTGTCCTAAAACCCTGATTTCTGCCTAATGTTTGAAGCGGATGGTAGAATAAATACTTTTGAATTGACTGAAATAGGTATGTAGTCGTGTTAGGTTTTTTTACCATGGGAACGATGTTGTTATTGGTTTCGGCATTGGTTTTTGCACAGGAGCATGAAGATCAATGTATTCATTGTCATGTGGAGCCGCCGCATTTGTCAGGAGGTGAGGCATGCCAGACCTGTCATGGCGCCGAGTTTGATCCATCTCATGGCAAGAAGAGGGTCGTATTAGATCAACCTCTCTTTAAAGCAAACAAGTCGAGCGTGGCCTCTACGAATTTATTGCCACCGGGCATGAGTGTGCCTATGTATTATCCGAAGTCTCGTTTAGGTGACGCACCTAATGAAATGATTGTGATTCCTGCGGGTGATTTTATTCGAGGAACCAACGACCGCCTTGCCGATGAAGGGCCGGAGCATGTGGTTCACCTCGACGAGTATTTCATCGATAAATTTGAAGTGACTAATTTACAATACAAGCGTTATATTGATGATGTGGGGCGGCGAGCGCCAGAGCATTTTGATGAACGTCAAGTTCCTGAGGGTAAAGCGGATCACCCGGTGACCTTTGTGAGTTGGAAAAATGCGCAGACTTATTGTCAATGGGCAGGAAAGCGCTTGCCAACGGATCAAGAATGGGAAAAAGCGGCTAGAGGTCTTGATGCTCGTACCTTTCCGTGGGGTAATGAGTTTGAGATGCACAATGCCAATACACCGGTGAGATGGGAGACTTTGGGTGAAGAGGGCGATACGTCTCCTGTCGGGGCTTTTGCTGCAGGGAAGAGTCCCTATGGTCTTTACGATGTGTCGGGTAATGTGTGGGAATGGACGGATGCTTGGTACATGGCGTATCCCAATAATATGCGGCAGACGGAAAACTATGGGAAAAAATATCGTACCTTGAAAGGCGGATCGTGGTGGGATTGCTCGTTTTATAAGTGTGGAATTTCTGCTCCGGTTTATAATCGCAGTTTTTTTAATCCTAAAGTGAAAAATTCCAGTTTTGGGTTTCGCTGTGCAAAAGATGCTTAGAGTGATGGCTGAAAAAGTAAAAAAAACAAGTCAGCTATTTTGGATGCTGCTCGTGTTGTTGGCGCTGATGGCGTGTAGCTCTGATGAGAAGGAGCAAAAAGAGGTCTTGTTAGAACCGGATATGGCCTATATTCCATCTGGTTCTTTTATTATGGGAAGTGATAAAAAAGATGAAGCGAATATACAAAAAGAATTCGGTTTTGTTGATCCGTTATTTGAAAATGAACATCCAGAACACCAGGTCACGTTGGCTGGTTTTCATCTCGATTTGAGAGAAGTTAGCAATGCCGATTACAAAAAGTTTGTTGTGGAGACAAAATATCCGGATCCCGTAGCCTGGATACAGAATGGCTATAACGTTCATTGGGATGTTCTGGAGCAGTCAACGTTGGAGCGTTTGCAATCTATAGCCAATGACTATTTTAAACTGGATAGGGATACGTCGGCTATGTCTAAAGAGTCTTTATTGAAAGACATTGCTGCATTGCAACGCCAGCGTGATCAGCTCCCGGTGATGGGGATCAATTGGTATGATGCTTATAGTTATTGTCAGTGGGAAAAAAAGCGTTTGCCGACAGAACAAGAATGGGAGAAAGCGGCGCGGGGTTCGCAAGGAAATATCTATCCGTGGGGCAATGAATGGCGCGAAGAGTTAACCAATACCGGGGAAGCTGGGGAACAAAAAACGACCTTGCTTGCCGTGGGTTCAGTGACAGGAGACCGTTCACCTTACGGTGTGTTTGATATGGGTGGGAACGTTTCAGAGTGGACGGATAGTTGGTATCGAGCTTATCCGGGTTCAAAGCATACGAGCGAAATCTATGGCGACTTTCATAGAGTCATTCGTGGCGGGGGTGCTGGGGTGGGGCACTATGCAATCAGTACTTTTTTTCGGGCAAGCAAACGGGGGCATGCTGATCCTTCGTCGCTGAGTACCGATGTGGGTTTCCGTTGTGCAAAAGATTGAACGTAACCATTCAGACCCCTCTGAAATTTGTCATTTCTACGTTTACCCTCAAGGGGCGCCTAGGAAAAATGATTATTTGCACTTTTAAGTTCACGCAATCGCCCTGAATTGACAAATTCAGAGGGGGCTGAAACGGTTCGGTTCCGGTTGAGCAGTTGGTGTGAGGGCGTTATTACGTGCCCTTAGGCATCAGGTGGCACAAAGCCTTCAGGGGTAGTGCCGCCTTCTTCACTGAAAAAGAATTTTTCCATTTCAGTCTCCAGAAATTCCCGTGATTTAGGGTCGATGGTGGACAGGCGATATTCGTTAATTAACATTGTTTGCTGGCTTAACCACAGTTTCCAGGCTTCTTTGCTGACGTTAGCGAAGATTTTTTTCCCCAGGTCACCTGGGTAAGGTACAAACTCAAGACCTTCTGCTTCTTTATCGAGTTTTACGCAGTGTACATTGCGTGACATAGAATTCTCCGTTTTTAGTCAGTTTACTCTGCAGCTGAATGAGCAGTTTTTTTGTTGGTGCTGCCAATCCTAAATTGATTGCGGTTTCTATATTGTACCAAGCGTATTCATCTTCGGCCACATAGTTGTCGTAATTTTTTGTGGTCGCCAGGATAGGCGTGATGTCTAAATGGAAGTGGGTGAACGTATGTCGGAAACCAGGCCATATTTCTTTTTTAGTGATGTTTTTACTCAGGCTAGGTGATAAAGCTGTTTCTGGAAAGCACCATAGTCCGCCCCAAATACCGGTTGGCGCTCTTTTTTCCATCAAGATTTGATGATTTGAATTGCATAACATTAAAAAGGTAGTGTTGCGTATAGGACGTTTTTTCCGTGTTTTAGGGGTAGGCAATTGTTCTTGTATTTGTTGTTGATGTGCAATGCAAAGCTGGCTAAGAGGGCAGAGTTTACAGTGGGGGATTTTTCGTGTGCAGATTGTTGCGCCTAAATCCATAATGGCTTGAGTGTAATGCTTCGCATTTTTTTTTGGCGTGTGCTGTGCGGCGAAGACCCATAGTTGTGTCTCTATAGATTTTTTGCCCGGCCATCCTTCAATAGCATGGAGGCGAGTCAGTACGCGTTTAACATTGCCATCAAGGATGGGATGAGGTTGGTTCAAAGCCAGTGATAAAATAGCCCCTGCTGTTGAGCGCCCAATGCCAGGTAAAGCGACGACATCAGCTAAATTTGTCGGAAATAGGCCGTCATGTTGAGAGGCTATGCTTTGTGCAGCACGGTGTAAATTTCGCGCTCGAGCGTAATAGCCTAAGCCAGACCAGAGTTGCAAAACATCATCAACGGGTGCCGCCGCCAGTGTTGCGATAGTCGGAAAATGTTGTATAAAATTTTTATAGTAAGGGATGACAGTGGTGACCTGTGTTTGCTGTAACATGATTTCAGAAATCCATACACGATAAAGTGTCGGGTTTTGTTGCCATGGCAGGTTGTGACGTCCATGCTGGTGAAACCAGGCGAGTAGTGGTTTATTAATTTTCATTATTTTGTTAATTGTTAAGGCGGATAAAGTTTTTATGTGGGTATGGTACTCTTGTATATTGCATAATTAAAAATTGTTTTTAGTCATCATCAAATGTTTTATTCTAGCTCCCATTTTTCACAGAGACGCGCGAAAATCGCGCAATAGATTGTTTTCACAATGGAGAGGGTGAACGAAAGGAATAACCGTGTCTATTTGCCAGTGAACACCGTGGTACTCCCTTGAGGGGCGAGATTTATTGTAAAAAAATAAGCGAGCGAGCTTGTGTGGATCCGGTGAGCAATACGGGCGAGCAGTCCGGATTGAAAATAATTGCTGAGTTGTGATGTTTGAAATAACATAAGGAGTGGAGATGCCTGTTGCAGATTCCTGTGTGCTGAAAGTGACGGCTCAACAAACAAAAACACAAGAGGGTATTTTCTATTTTACGCGGTTTTCTTCGACAGACCGTGTTGGGAGAGCGTTGAAAATACTGGGTATTTGTTGGCTGATTGCGGGTGTTACGGTTTTTATCCCGCTCGCGCACTTTGTCCTAGTTCCCGGTTTTTTTATTGCAGGCCCTGTGATGGCGATAATGAGGTACAAAGTGGATAAGGCGGCTGAAAAAGTGGCAGTACAATGTCCGGAATGCGGTCAAAATGTAGAAATTCAGATGGAGGCTCAAGATTGGCCGCCTCTGTATACCTACTGTCCAGAATGTAACACCAGTGTGCAGTTAACCGAATAAATTGAATAATATTGCAGTTGGAGAGGTATTTGTGTGCGTAGTATAATGGTCACTATCATTCTAGGTATTTTGCTTGTATCAGGAGCGGTCACTATCTTTTTAGGTTTATATTTATTCGGAATAATTGGTTAAAAAAATGGAAATCAGAGTCAATGGCGAGACGCGTAATGTGGCTTCGATTTACACTGTCGCTGATCTTATTCAAGATATGGATTTAGGGCGGCGACGTTTCGCGGTTGAAGTGAATCGAAAAATTATTCCTCGAGGTCAGCATGAAAAATACCTGTTGCAATCTCAAGATCAGATAGAAATTGTACATGCGATTGGGGGAGGGTAAAAAAGGTATGGATATGTCAAATAGTCGCCAATCACATGATCCTTTAATCATTGCCGGGGTGGCGTATCAGTCTCGGTTATTGGTGGGTTCGGGAAAGTATAAGGATCTAGAAGAAACACGTCTGGCAACAGAGGCGAGTGGAGCGGAAATAATTACGGTTGCAGTACGCCGTACCAATATTGGCCAAGATCCAGGCGAGCCTAACTTGTTAGATGTGGTTGCACCGGATCAATATACAATTTTACCCAATACTGCGATGTGTTATACCGCCGAAGATGCGGTGAGAACTTGTCGTATGGCGCGTGAATTATTAGATGGACATGATCTGGTCAAATTAGAAGTGTTAGGGGATGAAAAAACTTTATTCCCCAATGTGACGGCAACGTTGAAAGCGGCGCGAACGCTCATCGATGATGGCTTTAAGGTGATGGTTTATACTAGCGATGACCTCATTGTTGCGCAAGAATTGGAGTCTATGGGGTGTGTTGCGGTGATGCCCTTAGGTGCGCCGATTGGCTCTGGTTTAGGTATCCGTAACCCCTACAATATTCAATTCATTGTTGAAGCATTGAGTGTACCCGTATTAGTTGATGCGGGCGTGGGTACGGCATCAGATGCTGCATTTGCAATGGAATTAGGTTGTGATGGTGTGCTGATGAATTCAGCGATTGCTGCGGCCAAAAATCCTGTATTAATGGCGTCGGCGATGAAAAATGCCGTTAAAGCAGGACGAGCAGCGTATCTTGCCGGACGTATGCCTCGTAAACGTTATGCTTCAGCCTCTTCGCCTATTAATGACGTTTTTTTCTAGCTTGATATGGGTAAAGATGAGAGGCCTGTAGTATTGTCTGAAACTGTGCCGTATCGAACAAAAATAAAGAGTTTCGTACGTAGAGAGGGGCGTTTTACAGAGAGTCAAAAGCAAGCTTTAGCAGCGAACTGGAATACTTTTGGTATTGAATATGATGAGCTGAGTATTGATTTCCTCCAGCTTTTTGGGCGTCAAGCTTACACGGTGTTGGAGATTGGGTTTGGTAATGGCAAATCACTGGCCAAAATGGCCGTGGCTTATCCTGAAAAAAATTATTTGGGTATTGAGGTTCATCGTCCCGGAGTGGGGCAATTATTAAAACATCTTCAGAATGAAAAAATCAAGAATGTACGCGTTTTACAGCACGATGCAAAGGACGTGTTAAGCCATAAAATTTCAGATGCCAGTCTGGATGCCTTATACCTTTTTTTCCCTGATCCTTGGCCGAAGAGAAAACATCATAAACGACGCTTGGTACAGGCAGATTTTGTTCAATTAATCGCGAAGAAGTTAAAGGTCGGCGGTATTTTTCATGTGGCAACGGATTGGCAGGATTATGCCCATCATATACTGAAAGTGATGTCAGCTTCTGAATTGTTTCAAAATACAGCCGGTGCGGCTTTATATTCTCCTTGTCCTGAATATCGCGTCCGGACTAAATTTGAGCAACGTGGTCAAAAGTTAGGGTACTTGATTAGAGATATGGTGTTTAAACGAGTTTAATCCGCATTTCTCACAGGGACGCGCGAAAATCACGCAGTAGATTTGTTTTCTCAATGGGTATTGTGAGCGAGAAGAATAATAGTGCAAGCACATGCACTTCTTCCAAATGGCGATTTGAGTAGCGTGAACACTGTTCTTGATGTAATTTCAGCAGTTGTCTTCTCTCCGTTTATCGCCTCTAATGCGAATTTAACTTTGGTCTGATGACTGTGTTTTCCTTCTTAACTCGTGGTCTGAAATGTTGGGGAGTATTATAAATAGACGAGTCAATACCTTTTTTGGGCTGTTTTTCTCTTAGTAAAGCGGAGTTAATTTATGGTAGGAAGTGAGGGTTGTGTTCCTAACGAGCGACATGGTTTTTACTTTTAACCCTGTATTATATGATATAATTTCATATTAGACATTACACTTAACTTGGTTTATTTGCGTGGTTATGATTTGCGTAAAAACCTTATTTGGAAAAGACGTTACCAGAATGAAGTTTTCCCTGCATCGTATTGCTATTGTCGTTCATGATTTATTCATGGTTTCTGTTGCATGGCTTTTAGCGTTTTTGTCCCGATATAATTTTTCATTGCCGGATGCAGAGTGGAATATATTTTTAGCGACATTGCCTGCGGTGATGGTGGTGCAAGGTGTGGCGCTATGGTGGACTAGATTGTACCGGGGGTTATGGCGTTTTGCGAGCATTCCGGATCTTTGGAATATTGTTCGGGCGGTGACAGTCGGGGTGACGGGGGTCGGTTTGGTTTTATTTTTCTTTACCCGTTTAGAAGGCGTGCCGAGATCCATATTTGCTTTATATCCAGTCTACTTGGTTTTATTGCTGGGTGGGCCGCGACTGGCTTACCGTATGTTCAAGGATTATGGTGTTATCACCGGAGCTGCAACCCGACCTGCACGGCAACGAATGCTGTTGCTGGGAGCGGGGCGAGCAGGTGAAATGCTGGCTCGTGATATGAGCCGGGATGGGCAGTATCTTCCTGTTGGTTTTCTTGATGACAACAAACGGTTATTAGGTGCAAAAGTCCATGGTCTTTCTGTCTTAGGTGACATCGATCATGTTTCAAGTATTGTTGAGCGACTGGATATTGATGTGGTTGTGATTGCTATGCCTTCTGCCAGTAGTGCTCAGATGCGCAGCATAGTAGAAGAATGTGAGAAATTAAACATTCCCTTTCGCATGTTGCCGAAGTTGCACGATTTTGTATCTGGTACCTCTTCTTTAAGTGCGTTACGGGAAGTCGCTATTGAAGACTTGCTTGGCCGTGAACCGGTTTCACTTGATTGGCAAGGGATTAACAAGGGTCTGACGTCTAAGGTGGTGATGGTTACAGGCGGAGGCGGGTCAATTGGGTCGGAGCTTTGTCGGCAAATAGCGAAGCTAAAACCCAAATCTCTCATCTTGTTTGAACGGTCGGAGTTTAATTTATATAATATCGAACTGGAGCTGATCGCGAAGTATCCGACCTTGGAGTTACATTGTTGTCTGGGAGATATTTGTGATTCTGTTCTGGTGGAAAACGTGATGGAGACACATTATCCTGATATTGTTTTTCACGCAGCAGCGTATAAACATGTCCCTATATTAGAAGACAATGCGCGTGCAGCGGTGCAAAATAATATTTTGGGTAGCCAAACTATTGCGTTAGCGGCAGATAAATATGCGTGTTCAACCTTTGTGATGATTTCGACGGATAAAGCGGTGAATCCGACTAACGTGATGGGCGCGAGCAAGCGTGCCGCTGAAATTTTTTGCCAGTCATTAAATACCCGTTCTCAGACTAAATTTATTACAGTCCGTTTTGGTAATGTATTGGGTTCTACGGGCAGTGTGGTGCCTTTGTTTAAACGGCAAATCAAAAATGGAGGCCCTGTTACTGTCACACACCCCGATATAAAGCGCTACTTTATGATTATTCCTGAAGCATGTCAGTTGATTATGCAGGCGGGTGTGATGGGGCAGGGTGGGGAAATATTTGTTTTAGATATGGGGGTTCCGGTTCCGGTCAAGTATCTGGCTGAGCAAATGATTCGCTTGTCGGGTAAGGTGCCGGGTGACGATATTGAAATCGTATTTACCGGATTGCGCCCCGGTGAGAAGCTTTATGAAGAGCTTTTTTATGAACATGAAGTGCTTTCTGAAACAGGGTATTCTAAAATTATGCTCGCGAACTCCAGTTTAGTGGATTGGGATATAATTGAACGTGCAGTGGCCGTTTTTGAAAGGGCATGCAGAGATAATAATGTAGAAAAAATGATCGCTCAGTTGAGAGTTCTCGTTCCTGGGCAATATTGTATCGCTGAATCTGAAAAACAAATCGCTGATTCTAAAGTGATAAAATTGAAGCGGGCGTAATATTTGATTGGATTTTTTAATGGGCGAGTTGTGATTGATCACGTGCTTATTCTTTATTACCTCTTTTAAAAAAATGGTAAATTGCGTTACAATATACATCTGCTTTTTCACTTGGTCTGGGAACAAAAATCGGGCACAATCTGGTATATTCTTTTTCGGAACCTCCTTAAACCTAAAAAACGCAGTTGATTCACGATGTACCTTATAAGGGCGCTTCGTGAATCAACTGCGTTTTCTAGGTTAAAATTAATCATTGTTGATATTGTAAGAAAAACCCGAGGATAATTGTTTTGATTACTGACTTTCCTCGTATAAAGAGGCTGCCTCCATATGTTTTTAATATTGTTAATGAGCTGAAAGCGCAATCACGCGCTCGTGGTGAAGATATCGTTGATTTTGGTATGGGTAATCCAGACCAACCAACCCCCCCCCATATTGTCGCCAAGCTTGTTGAAGCTGCGCAACGCTCTAATACGCATCGCTACTCGATTTCGCGCGGTATTCCACGTTTGCGAAGTGCGATTACCCATTGGTATCGTGATCGCTATGGCGTGGACCTTGATTCAGAATCGGAAGCCATCGTTACTATCGGCTCTAAAGAAGGGCTCGCGCACCTGGCGCTCGCGACGCTGGCTCCGGGTGATGCGGTGTTGGTTCCGAACCCAGCTTATCCGATTCATCCCTATGGCTCGGTGATCGCAGGTGCAGATATCCGCATGGTTCCTCTGGTTAAAGGCGGAGATTTCTTTTCAGAGCTGGAAAAAGCCATTAAGGATACCTGGCCGAAACCCAAGATGTTAATTTTGAATTTTCCGGCCAATCCAACGACGCAGTGTGTGGAGCTGGATTTTTTTGAAAAAGTGGTGGCGATTGCCCAAGAACACAAAATTTGGGTGGTGCATGATATTGCCTATGCAGACATTGTTTTTGATGGTTATAAAGCGCCTTCAATTTTGCAGGTCGCCGGTGCAAAAGAAGTTGCGGTGGAGTTTTACAGCTTATCAAAGAGCTATAATATGCCCGGTTGGCGGGTTGGATTTATGGTTGGGAATTCGGTACTTGTTTCCGCACTGGCACGGATGAAGTCGTATTTGGACTATGGTACCTTTGCGCCGATACAAATTGCTGCCATCACCGCTTTAGAAGGCCCTCAAACTTGTGTCAATGACATTAGAGAAACGTACAGGAAGCGCCGAGATGTCATATGCTCGGGTCTCAATGCCCTAGGGTGGGCGGTAGATGTGCCAAAAGCGACCATGTTCGTCTGGGCGCCGATTCCTGAGCAATATCGTCACCTGGGTTCTCTGGAGTTTACTAAAAAAATGCTGAAAGAGGCCAAAGTCGCAGTCTCACCCGGTATCGGGTTTGGCGAGTACGGCGATGACCATGTGCGTTTTAGTTTAATTGAAAATGAACATCGTTCTCGCCAGGCTATTCGAGGTATACGCGATATGTTTCGCAGTAATAAGTAATGTTTTGAGAGAATTTTTTTTGAGCGAGGAGAAAACTAAGTTGGAACCCGTAAAAGTAGGGCTGCTAGGTTTAGGCACCGTGGGTGGTGGGACGATTAATGTATTGAAACGCAACCGGGATGAAATTACACGGCGTGCTGGAAGAGAGGTCAAAATTGTTATTGCATCGGCACGTAATGTTAATAAAAAACGAAATTTTTCAACGGCGGGTATCTCATTAACGACTGATCCCTTTGCCGTGGTGAACCGTACGGATATTGATGTTGTTGTGGAGCTCATTGGAGGGACTGAGCTGACATTAGAGTTGGTGCTGCAAGCGATACAAAATGGTAAACATGTTGTTACCGCAAATAAAGCTTTAATTGCGATACATGGTAATGAAATATTCGCTGCAGCGAGTAATAAAGGTGTGATGGTGGCCTTTGAGGCGGCGGTGGCGGGGGGGATCCCTATTATCAAAGCGTTGCGCGAAGGGTTGGCAGGGAATAAAATTGAATGGTTAGCCGGAATAATCAATGGTACAGGTAATTTTATTCTTACCGAAATGCGCGACAAAGGAAGTCATTTTGCGGATGTGCTGGCTCAGGCTCAAGCGCTGGGTTACGCTGAAGCCGATCCTGCTTTTGATGTTGAAGGTATTGATGCGGCACATAAACTAACCATATTGGCCGCCATAGCATTTGGTATTCCTTTACAATTTGAAAAAGCCTACACGGAAGGGATTGCGAGTATAACTCGTGAGGATGTCGATAATGCAGCAGAGTTAGGTTATCGGATTAAACACTTGGGTATCGCCAGGCATGTTGATCACGGGATAGAATTAAGAGTGCACCCGACACTCATTCCCGATAGACGTTTAATCGCCAATGTTGATGGTGTTATGAATGCGGTATTGGTTCAAGGGGATGCCGTTGGTCCCACGCTCTATTACGGGGCAGGAGCCGGAGCCGATCCCACAGCTTCTGCTGTCGTGGCCGATATTGTCGATGTGGTTCGCAGCTTAACGGCCGATCCTGAAAACCGGGTGCCCCATTTAGCATTTCAACCGGATACTTTATCTGACGTTCCCATATTATCTGTTGAAGAAATTACGACCGCTTATTATTTGCGTATACACGTTATGGATAAACCCGGTGTGCTTGCTGATATTACGCGATGCCTTGCTGATCAATCGATTAGTATAGAAGCCATGATTCAAAAAGAAGAAAATGAAGAAAGTAAAACGGTTCCCATTATATTGCTGACACACCGCTTGCAGGAAAAACAAATGATCATTGCGATTCAAAATATTGAAGCGTTAAATTCCGTTGTCGGTAAGGTAACTCGTATTCGCCTGGAACATTTAATTGCTGATTAAAGTCTGTGTGTGAGCTGGTTTTTCTGCAATTAATTATAAACATAAATAATAATTTAAGAGGTGTGTGATGCCCTTCCGTCCCCGCTATACTGGATTAATAGAAAAATATCGTGATCGCTTACCGGTCAAAGATGATGTGCGCATTATTAGTTTAGGTGAAGGAAATACACCGCTAATACGCTTGAATAATATTCCAGGATTATTCAAGCGTGACGTGGATATATACATTAAATACGAAGGTTTGAATCCCACGGGTTCTTTTAAAGACAGAGGTATGACTATGGCGGTGACCATGGCGGTGGAGGAGGGCAGTAAGGCGATAATTTGTGCTTCAACTGGAAATACTTCGGCAGCGGCAGCAGCCTATGCGGCACGCGCCGGTGTCAGCGCTTTTGTTTTAATACCGGAGGGTAAAATCGCGCTGGGCAAATTAGCGCAGGCGATGATACACGGGGCTGTCATCATACAAATAAAGGGTAATTTTGATCGCGGTTTGGAGCTGGTCAAAGAGGTCGCCAGTGAAGCGCCTGTCACCATTGTTAATTCTATTAACCCCTATCGTTTGCAGGGGCAAAAAACAGCCGCCTTTGAAATTATTGAAGAGCTGGGGGGTGCGCCCGATTATCATTGCTTACCGGTGGGTAATGCGGGCAATATCAGTGCCCATTGGATGGGGTATACGGAATATCATGACCACGGGATCGTTAATGCTTTACCCAAAATGCTGGGCTATCAAGCGTGCGGTGCCGCGCCCTTTTTGCGCGGCGCGCCTGTGGCAGAACCTGAGACGGTGGCAACGGCAATACGGATAGGTCACCCACAAAGCTGGGACTTTGCATGGCAAGCTCAAAAAAAATCAGGAGGGTGGTTTGGTGAATTGACGGACGATGAAATTCTCGCTGCACAAAAATTGCTAGCCGAAAAAGAAGGTATTTTTTGTGAGCCGGCATCGGCTGCTTCGCTGGGTGGTGTCATGCGTGACATCAAGAACGGTAAAATTCCCGCTGGTAGCAAGATTGTTTGTACGCTAACCGGTCATGGTTTAAAAGACCCTGATACGGCAATCAAACAAGCGGGAGAGGGTATGATTACCGTAGAGGCTAATTTACAAGAAGTAAAAGGGGCTATCCTGGCGAATATGGAGGTATAAAGTGAGATGATGATTAAGGAAGAATACCTATTTTGAGTGTTTTATTCGTAAAATAGTACAAAAACTATTGACAACTTAACTCGGAAATTAGTATGGTTGTCTCAATGACTATACAGAGATACATTGCAGGTTTGTTGTTAGCTTTGATGTCCGGTTCTATCTGGGCATCTGTAGTTGAAGAACGCATTTTTAATTATGATCATGCAAACAAGCAACTCACTCGTATATTAGCCTTGGACAGGGTGGCACTCACTGAGCGAGAGCGTTCCGTCTGTTCACAAGAGCACGCTGTAAATCACGCAGCGTATTACTTTGCTTCACCGAATCAAAAATCAGTGCCTGTTGCGTACAGCGAATCGTTTGACGTAGTGTTGAGCTTGGTCGTTGATGCCATCATATTAAAACAACTCATGCCTTCGGGTCACTTCAATTCTACATTACCGGGTCCTCCTGCTGGTCCCCCTCCCAAGCACATAATTTAAAGTACGCTCTCCTTCGTCTTGATAAAATTAAGGTTGCAGAATGTTGTTATGTACAAATTGTTTACGTCACATATTGGCATTAAATCGTACTCTGTTATTTCAACTTATTAGCGAATGTACAAAGAAGAAAAATAATAAAATAAGGGGGAGGGAGACAGTCGTTTCTTTGATTTAGAGCGGCTGTATTTTGAGATAACCGGCGCCGCACTGAGTGTGGTAGCCGGATTTTTTTTATGTGGTATAAGTAATGATGCATAATTATTTTAATAATTTTCTAGTCTTTTTTAAGTGGCTCAGCGTTGCGGCTCCAGTCGCATAGTTTACTATGCTCTTTTTGCTGCGCCTTGATTCACATAAAAAATCCTGCGGTAGTTTGTTAAAATAATTATGCATCACTACTTATTGCAAGGGTGAGCGGATTCTAGGATGATGGTTTCTGGCCTTGATTCAAACTACGTTTATTGTGATCTTTTTGGTGGTGTTCATCACCCTCTGTTTTTTTCATATTAATAAAGTTAAAAAATAGTTTGGACGCTATTATTTCGATAAAACAACTCAAAACCTGCCTTGATAGCAGTCAGGGTTTTGTTCGCGTTGTCGACGGTATTAGTTTTGATATTCAACGAGGTGAGACGCTGGCATTATTGGGTGAGTCAGGCTGTGGCAAATCAATGACTGCATTATCGATCATGCAATTGTTACCTCCCCAGGCAAAAGGTAATGTGAGCGGCGTGATTAATTTTGCGGCTCAAAATTTGTTGCAACTCAGTCAGACAGAGATGCGGTTGCTGCGGGGAAGTCGTATCGCCATGATTTTTCAGGAGCCGATGACCTCTCTCAATCCGGTTTTGACGGTGGGTAAGCAAATTGAAGAAGTGCTGAACCAGCATAAAGGAATGAAGGGGCAGCGGGCTAAAAAACGAACCTTGGAGCTATTGAATGCGGTCGGTATTCCCGAATGCAAACAGAGATATAGTGAGTATCCACATCAACTATCCGGCGGGATGAAGCAGCGTATCATGATCGCTATGGCTTTGGCAGGAGACCCTGATTTATTAATTGCCGATGAGCCGACGACCGCTTTGGATGTGACGATTCAGGCTCAGATTTTGGATTTATTGAAAAAGTTACAGCAAGAAAACAATATGGCTCTGTTGTTGATTACGCATGACTTGGGCGTCGTTGCGAATATGGCCGATAAAGTCGCCGTGATGTATGCCGGTGTGATTGTAGAGCTTGCTCGAAAAGATTTATTTTTTAAACATCCGCGACACCCTTATTCACAAAAATTATTTGCCTCTTTGCCTGATGTGAACAAACGCAATCATAAGCTGGCGGTCATTGCTGGGCAGGTGCCGTCTTTATTGCAAGAGTTTGAAGGTTGTCGATTTGCTGAAAGATGTGATTGGGTTGAGTCTGCATGTAAAAAAGTGGTGCCGGATTTGCTGGAGATTCAGGAAAATCATCAGGTACGTTGTCACTTGATGGATATAACCAGCCGGAGCGATACAGGGGCAAAATCAGGTGCGTACACAAAAATTCAGAGCGATTGTGATGCTCATAAAGAAGAGTGTAGGCTGCTTCAGGTGAACAATATAAAAATTTATTTCGCGGTTAAAAAAGGTTTGTTTCAAACGAAAAAAAACGTTGTTCGGGCGGTCGATGGTGTCTCATTTGAGTTAATAAAAGGTCGTACTTTAGCCTTGGTGGGTGAGTCAGGTTGTGGTAAGACTACAGTGGGCAAAGGGGTGCTGCAATTGGTTCGTCCGGCTTCGGGAACCGTTTATTATGATGGGCGGGATTTATGTCGCTTGAATAAGGCCGCAATGCGCAGCACCCGCAGTGATTTACAAATGATTTTCCAAGATCCCTATTCCTCTATGAATCCACGCATGAGGGTGGGTGATATTGTAGAAGAAGGCATGATCGCACAAAATAAAGCAGGGACTCCAGCGCAAAGGCAGGAAAGAGTCGCGCAGTTATTAGTCCAGGTTGGCCTGCCTGCTGAGGTTGGGCGTCGTTATCCCCACGAGTTTTCAGGCGGGCAACGGCAACGAATTTGCATTGCCCGTGCTTTGGCAGTAGAACCTAAAATTATTGTTTGCGATGAACCTACCAGTGCTTTAGATGTGTCAGTACAAGCTCAGATTTTGAACTTATTGAAACAACTTCAAAACGAGCTGGGTGTGGCCTATCTTTTTATTACACACAATATGTCGGTTGTCGAATACCTGGCGCACGATATTGCCGTGATGTATTTAGGGCGAATTGTCGAGCAGGGTACGGTTGCAGAGGTTATGAAGGCCGCCAAACATCCGTACACGCGTAGCTTGTTATCAGCCGTCCCTGTGATTGATGCCGATAGGAAGAAGCGCGCTGTGATCAAGCTTGAAGGTGATATACCGTCACCTGTTAACCCGCCTGCGGGTTGTCATTTTCATCCGCGTTGCAGGGAAGCGAAAGCAGTGTGTAAAAAAGATTATCCAGAGGGTTCTCAATTATCAGAAACACATCGGGTGCATTGTCATCTGTACCTGTAGAGATATATTTCAGGCTAAGCCCTGTTGTTGCGAACTTACTTAGCAGGTTGATTCGAGATTTTTGCGTGAGTTGCAGAGGGAAGTCAAAAACGAGACATAAAAAAGCCGGGCATTGCCCGGCTTTTTTACTGATCAGTGATGAATCGTAGTTTACAGGGTGACGATAAACTCAGCAGTGATTATGTCGTTGTCTCCTGCCATACCTGTGATGATGTCCGAAGCTGTTCCGCCTTTTTCGTTGTTGCTCCATTCAAGTGCAACTAACAAATTACTGTTAGCTTGCCAAGAAGCATATAAAGTCGTTTTTGTGAGATCCTCATTCGCGGCGACTTCATATGCTAAAACGCTGTATCGTGCTTTGACAGCAAAATCGCCGAAAGCATATCCGCCCCATGCATCGTATGTACTATCGACGATTGCTCCAGCAGACAGATAATCTATGCCAGCAGTGAAACCACTGATGGTATATTGAGCATTGAAATCAATCACATCTTCAGCAGAAAGTGGGTTGTCCGTATTATCTGCCTGGCTAACATAGCCCAATTCAAGATCTAAACCCTCTATCGGTGTTAGGTTAGCAACCAGTGCAAAAGAGTTTTCTTCATCTACTTGTTGCAAGTCATTTAAAAAGGCGCCTGTGACCGTCACCATACCAAAATTAGCGGCCGCAGCAACACCAGTAATGTTGTTGCCATTTAAGGCAGTTTGGTGATCAAGCACTGAGTAAACCAAGCCGCTAGATGTGAAATTTTTGTCTGGCGCGTCTTCTGCTTCGTGACCGATCGGGTTGTTGAAGACACCACCGATCAAGGTGACATTATCCGATACACCCCAAGCGAAAAAGGCTTGCTCGATTCGGCCTGAATTGCCACCAGTTTGTGCGTCAGTGGCAAGATCCAAATCAACATCAATGCGTCCAGTGACCGCGCCCACGGTTGCAGAAAAGTCAATTTCAGCATTTGCACCAAATTTACCTTCAGTTGAGTTTTTGCCGCCAACTACATCACTGGCTTCATCAACGGCGGTATAAATAATGTCAGCGAAGCCGGATGCGTTGGCTGATGCTTCCGGCGCGGCGACGGCGCTATTCGCTGCGAAAGCCCCCAGTACTGCTAAACTTAATGCTGTCTTTTTCATGTTAACTCCTAACTGTGTTGTTTGTTGTTAACTTGCAACAACAAGATAAAAATAACAACAAGATAAAAATATGCTTCGAAATGAATGATAGACTGCTTTTTTTATAAAATCAAGCTAAAAATCAAAGGTCTTTCTGTAGTTTCTTGGTAGGGCGCTCTGTTGTAATTTTACAACTTGGGGGTTTTTGGTGCTCTGTAGAAAGTGTTTGTTGTTTGTAGGCGTCGGTTTTTTAGAGGTTTTTTCTCGGGATTAAGTGGTTTTGTTTCTGCGATGATCTGGTTTGGATGAGCGGGGGTGTTGTGTATCTTATGTCATAATGATCTCTGCTCAGTATCATGATTAAATAGTTTTGGGCGTTTGTTGGACTTAAATATAGGTTGATATCAATGAATTCTAAAGATCAAAGTGTCCAGGATCGCCATCGACACCGTATGCAGCGAAAAAAAGCGGTTATTGATGCCGGTATTGCTCAGGCAACGAAAGAACGGGGGGTTCTTCTTGTTCATACCGGCAACGGTAAAGGGAAAAGCAGCTCGGCCTTTGGTATGGTCGCGCGGGCCTTAGGGCATGATATGCGGGTTGCCGTGGTGCAGTTTATTAAAGGCAGTGGGGCGACTGGAGAAGAGCTTTTTTATCGTCGTTTTTCTGAAGTGGCGTA
>JAADHS010000007.1 GCA_013151745.1 Gammaproteobacteria bacterium
GTTACGTCGCGTACTCACTGTTCAATTTGATAATTTGGACGCTATATTCAAAGGACTGAAGGAGACCAAGAAGGCTAACATTTTAACACTTGATGATTTAAAATCTGGGGTTATCGATGAAACGCACAATGGAAATTTTAAACGCTTTCAAGTCGATATGCTTAAGGCCGGTGAAATCAATTACGGCACAGATACGTCTGATAATCAGAAGCCCTTACTTAGCTCTGCGTTGGGTCTAATGGTTGTGGCCGCCGAAGCATTCAAAGCCAGTCGTTTACATTCTAATTCGGCACAATCCTACCTCAGTATTAATATGATGTGGGAAATGTTTTTAGAGTTATTACCTTGGCGGTTATTTTCGAAAGAAAACGGCAAAAAAGACGACTCTGATTTAATTAAAGCTCTGTTCGGTCAAGACGGCCTTCCTGTTCAAGCAAAAAATATCAGGCATTACATAAAATCTATCCGCGATATTCAGGAGGGTGACGCAAACAATAGTGTCCAAAACTGGATTGTAGAGGCTCAAGAAGAAGCTTTTGAATGTAATGCATTAGCGACTGGAAAAGCCTTATCCCATTCCCAAAAAACAACATTGCGGCGCAATCTTGACATTCCATTGAGCGAAACCCCTTTCATCGCAAGCAGTGCCCGGGATCGTGTTTTTGATAAAAAGTTTTTAAATCATCTATTGTATCAACATTATTCTATTTATGGAAAACTAACTATTGCAGCTATATTATGGGAAAAAGTGGCCGCATCACACATCGAAATAACGCCCCTGCCAGAGGTTTTTAATGAAGGAAATAAATTTCTTCCTTTTAGTGTCCGGTATTATTCAATTATGTTGTGGCTGAAGGGAAAGCAGTATCTTGGTCAATTAAATAATGCTCCGTATGAAAAAAACAAGAAAAAGTATTTACCAGAAGAAAAAATAAAAATCGCTATTAACGCTCTGATTAATTTTTCTAGGGCATCACAGTACGTGTCGAAAACCCAAGGTGATGCGTCAAGCATGGTATTACCGCCGCTATTTCTTATTTATTACAATATGTGGGAGACCATGTATCGCCAGGTTTCTGAATATGGGCATTTGTCCGCATATAAAAAGACCTATGAGGAAGCTATTGCTCATGTTCATGATCTAATGGACGAAAAAATGAAAACAGTAAAGGATGTTTCTTCAAGAATTCTGGATCTTTCATACCTGACACAAATTGCAATGGATCAATTTAAAATTGCCGAAAACATGGGCGACCCTAATTCTCGAGATCGCACGAACATTCTGAGAAATAAATATTATCTAGATGATGACTACGAAGACAATATGTTTAACCTGGACTGGTGTTATTGCCGAGCTTTTGCACCCGGAGCATTAGTCCACAGACTGACCATTGAGTTTGAAATGGAGCGATTGAAGAAACAGTTTAGAGATGGAAACAAAAAACAGGGCTATACCACATAAAAAAACCAAAAACTACTCGGCGCGCTCTGAAGTTTTAAGGTCTGTTCCCAGTTTTTTACCATAGCTCTCCAGCTCATCCAACAGCGTCAACTCCGCAGCGCTGCGTTCAGGATCATTACGCAGTTCTGCAATTTCCTTGAGAAAGTCCGCCATACTAAGCTGGCCATTATCCGGCTTATTAAATTGAGCCTGGCGATATTGATTCCATTTTTGTCTATCCTCAGTCGATAATGTCTCTGGCCAATTTCTTGCTCGATAACGAAAAAACATTTCAGCTAGGCGAGTATCCGTAAACACTGGCTGATGATCGATTAGATCCTGTGGTGTAAGACAGTGAATTTCATCCATGGCAGCACGATCTTTATCGCTAAAAAACGACCCTGAGTACAGCATATAATCGGGGTTGGTGTGTTTGTCATATTCGCTCATGGAAAATATTTTTTGTATTTTTTTATTTAAAGAGGGCTGTACTCGAATAAAATCAAAGTGTCTTTTACATTGCATTAAATCTATTTTAAAACGGCGTGAGGCTTCCCCATCCAGGGTGCCTAACGGCGCAATAATCGGGGACTTGTTAACCAGTACGGTCTTCAATGGAATGCGTTCCAAGCCTTCTTTTTCTAAATCAGCCACCGAGGTGAATAAGCGGTGATGAATTTGTTTTGCATTTAAACGATATAAAATTTCAGGGTCATGACTGAGGTCAAAAACAATGATGCCGTTTTTATTAACGGGATGCATGGCGATGGGCACCACCACCGCCATATTGCCTTGCTCGGTCGGATACATGCCTGAAACATGTAACACGGGTTTTGCTGCAGAGATGTTTAGTTGCTCCAATACTTTATGCTTCTTTTTATTTTTATAGGCATAATCAAACAACTTGGGTTGTTTGTCTTTGATAAGTTTACCCATCGCAATGGTCGCATACACGTCAGATAAAGCATCATGGGCTGAGGCATGCTCGATATCATTGGCTTTCGATAAATCCTCTAAACGAAGACTGGGACGACCGTCCCCATACGTAGGCCAAACAATGCCATCCGGCCGTAGCGCTCGGGTCATGCGGACGACATCAACCAAATCCCAGCGCGAGCAGCCATTGCGCCACTCGCGTGCATAGGGGTCATGAAAATTTTTATATAGACTATAACGTGTAAATTCATCGTCAAAACGAATGCTGTTGTAACCCAGCACGCAGGTATTCGACTTGGAGAATTCGGCATTAATACGCGTGATGAATTCACTTTCAGGCACCCCATCGGACAAAGCTTTTTGTGGGGTAATACCGGTAATTAAAACGGATTGCGGTTGCGGTAAAAAATCATCTGCGGGTTGACAATAGAGCGTTAACGGATCACCTATCACATTAAAATCTTCATCCGTGCGAACACCGGCAAACTGCGCTAAGCGATCAGTCATGGGGTTAAGACCAAAAGTTTCATAGTCATACCAGTAAAAAGTGTTTTTTTTAGCCGCCATCAGTTCCTCATAAGCTAGTCAAATATGTTAGAAATGGGTACGTAATGACTTCCCGTATTGGAATCTCATCTTCCACTCGTTTTTGTCCGTTCTTCAATCTCAAAACCTCGAAATAAGAGCAACTATTCCTGCGCTTTTGCTCAAAGCTTCCGCATCCATGCTCACGCCCCTTACCCTCATCCCTGTAGGCAATCAAAACGAACAAATACAAGTCAAATCTGACGACCCCATGGATGGGGGAGGTAGGGCGACTCAGGAGACAAAGCCGAGCGCCAAAACGGGAAGTTATTACGTGCCCATTCCTTAAAACCACGATTTTTCGTAAACCGCTTCGTAGCCACTGGGCAATAAATTCCATTGCTCACCATAGACATGTACTTTTTTGCTCTTTTGGCCATTATGACTAAAGAACTGCCCTGCATGTGCCCATGCTAAAACACCACCGGCAAGATTATAGGCGTCTATATTTTTTTTCCGCAAGCGATTAACATAGCGCCCACTGCGATAACCGATAGTACAATAGACAACGACGATAGTATCCTGATACTTTTTTATGTTTTGTTCAAACTGTTGTTGTGTTAACGCACCCGGAATGATCGAAACTTGAATCTCATTTTTTTCTCTTACATCAACCAACACACGTTGACTTTCGCTTAATAAAAGTAACTCTGAAACACGGATTTCCGGTGTGTTTTTGAGTGCTTCGTCGCTAACATAACCGAAATAGAGATGCCATAATTGTTGCTCGTTATCATTGCTCTGTGCCAAGCTCAATATAGGGACAAAAAAACAGATCGCGAAGAGCAGGGTACGACTCATACCCCCCCTTTTGCACTTATTATTCAGCGTTTTTTACCGGCGATACGCAGGCGTAACGCATTTAATTTGATAAATCCGGCCGCATCGGTTTGATCATAGGCACCCGCATCATCTTCAAAGGTAGCTATGTTTTCATCAAATAACGAATCGCTCACGGACTCTCTACCCGTCACGATGACATTACCTTTATATAATGTCATCCGAACCTTGCCATTGACCGTGGCTTGCGAGGTATCAATCATTGTTTGCATCATGCGCATTTCAGGCGACCACCAATAACCATTATAAATTAATTTTGCATAGCGCGGCATCAGTTCGTCTTTTAAGTGCGCAACTTCTCTATCCAGAGTAATCGATTCAATCGCACGGTGTGCTTTTAACATCACGGTTCCGGCTGGGGTTTCATAACACCCCCGCGACTTCATACCGACGTAGCGGTTTTCAACAATATCAGCCCGCCCTATTCCATTAGCACCTGCCACTTTATTCAAATAAAGCATCACTTCAGCAGGACTCATCTTGTTATCATTAATCGCGACAATATCGCCGTTTTTATAGCTCAGTTCCAACACGACCGGTTCATCGGGGGCCGCTTCCGGCGAGACACTCCAACGCCACATACTCTCTTCGGGTGCTGCCCACGGACTTTCTAAAATGCCTCCTTCATAGGAAATATGCAACAAGTTCGCGTCCATAGAATAAGGTGACTTTTGGCCTTTTTGTTGATCAATGGGAATCCCGTGATCGGCCGCATAGGCCAACAATTTTTCGCGTGAGTTTAGATCCCATTCACGCCAGGGAGCGATCACCTGAACATCCGGTTTCAATGCATAGTAACCCAGTTCAAAACGAATCTGGTCATTACCCTTGCCGGTAGCGCCATGCGATACCGCATCCGCCCCGGTCTCATTAGCAATTTCTATCTGTCTTTTGGCGATCAACGGTCGCGCAATAGACGTACCTAATAGATATTCACCCTCATAGATCGCATTGGCGCGAAACATAGGAAAAACAAAATCACGGGCAAACTCTTCACGTAAATCATCGATATAAATTTCTTTGATGCCCATCGCGGTTGCTTTTGCACGCGCCGGCTCCACTTCCTCGCCTTGGCCGATATCCGCAGTAAAGGTCACAACCTCGCAATCGTATTCATCCCTCAACCATTTAAGAATAATAGACGTATCCAAACCACCGGAATAAGCCAAAACCACCTTTTCAACATTGTTTAACATTCTTTGATCTTTACCTTGCAACTAAATAATATATTATGACATGTTTACAATTGGGATCGCAGCTTGTGATGCAACAAAACCATTAGAAAGAAGGTATTTTAAAAATATGTATACGAAAAACATAGAGGCAAACTATGGAAACTAATATCAAAAAAGCACGAAGCCAATGGAGCGAAATACTGAAACGTGTTGGAAAAAAGCGATGAAGTCGTCATGCAACGATGTAAAAAATTTGCTGCCAAGCGAGTTTCTCCCCAAAAAATAATGAAAAACACTACCCAGCTTAAAAATATTCCACCAATCTCTTCAAAGTAAAAAATCGTTGCGCCAAACAATCAGCAACAATCGAGAAGAAGAACGGAACGGTATTAGAATAAATTTATGTTAAAATTCTGAAATTCGGCGTTAATTTCTGTTATCTGCCCTGTCTGGCTTGAGCAAAATCACGATAACACTAAATGAAATAACTCCTCCGTATTTTTAAAGAGGTTATTAAACTATGACCCTGCAAATGCAGACCATTGATATTGATAGTGATGAAACCCACGATTGGATTGATGCTTTAGAAGCT
>JAADHS010000257.1 GCA_013151745.1 Gammaproteobacteria bacterium
CAAAACATCCGTTTCTATCACCGGCGCGTTGATTAGGTCAATTTCCTTGATACGGGCATCGGATTGCAACAAAGCTGCGAGTTGTCGATGACAAAGTTCTCCTTGATTCGAGCCGATTTGTAGAGGCACCATGGCATTTTGATCGTAATCAGGATGGAAGTTTTTCAGTAGCTCGTTTGCTGCCATTTCATAGTTGGGTGTGGATCGATTGGTATTGGGCTGGTAGCGGTGTAGCGCTGTTGCGTAGGAGGTTTCATTTGACATCATGTTTTTGTGAACCGTTGCTTTGTTCGGGTAAGGCCGTAGTTGTCGGTTCAATTACGGTCAGATGACCTTGCTGTAATTGTTCAAGACGATGTATCAAATTAGCGGGTTGAAGGTGAAAAAAGGCCGTGACACGGCGCGAAAAAAGACCGACATACTGGGGGTCGATGAATTCCGGACAAGCTGTTTGACACATATCACACATGATACACTCGATAAATAATTCACCGGTTTCACGAAATTGACCTTTTTCGGCAAGATGCATGCCTTGCTCAACATCAATTCCTTTGGGGCAAGATTCAGTGCAACCGCCACAACTGCGGCATTGATTAACCTCCGGGAACAGGCGCTGAAATTGTGACTCTATCTCCTGTGAACTTTTAATATCAGTGAGTTGATAGTTGCGGAGTGTAGGGGGGTGAAAAGGCGGGAAAATAACGTGCATGCCTTTTTCCACGTAGGTTTGGCAAGCCAGCTCCATAGTCACTTTTGAGCGATTGGCGCGGCGTACCAGGATACGGCACGAGCCGCATACGCCTTCAAGGCAACCTACACCCTTGATACGAGCGTTGCCGGTATGCCACAGTGCTTCGATGACGGAAAGCGTGGCGCGAGCGGAAATTTGTTGACCGTTGATCGTAACAGTAACATGTTCCTGAGTTTTATCTATATCGTTCATAAGTGATTACAAAGTGTAGCGGGTTTGAGTTCCGGGTGATAGGTGGAATGTCGCATTGTGTTGTTTAAATCTTTGCTAAAATAGCATTTTTATAATTAGGTGGTAAAAAACAGGTTCTAAATGATGAAAAAAACACTCAAAGTCATAGGTATTGTCGTTGCGCTTTTGCTTACTTTAGTCATCGCTATCCCCTTTTTTATTGACCTGAATGATTACAAACCACAAATTAGTGATGCGGTGCATGAGGCAACAGGGCGAGAGCTTGATATCAAGGGTGACATCGATTTGTCCCTGTTTCCCTGGATTGGTCTGGCGCTGGGCGCTGTCCAGTTGAGCAATGCTGAGGGGTTTTCTGATGCGCCTTTTGCGCAACTGGAGCGTATGGATATTCAGCTGAAACTACTGCCGTTATTTAAAAAATCAATTGAAATGAAAGCGATTGTTCTACATGGTTTGGGGCTGAATTTAGAAATAGACAAACAAGGGGTAAGCAATTGGGATGATTTGACTCAAGGTTCGACTGAGGAGGTCGCAGAAAAACCGGTCATTACAGAAAGCTCAGAGGCGAGCACCGCACTGCCGTTAGCGTCACTTTCCGTTGAAGGTGTTGAACTGATTGGTGCTCATATTGTTTATATTGATCATGCGACGGGTGCAAAATATACTTTGAGTGATTTAAGTCTTGAAACTGGTGCGGTGGTTTTAAATGAACCTCTAGAGGTTACATTTAATACGGGCTTTGAAAGCAACCAGCCTGAAGTCCAGGGGCATGGGGCATTGACATCGCGTATTGTCTACAATCTGGAAAAACAGCAGTATCGTCTGGAAAAAACAGCCATAAAATTGAGTTTTGATAGCCAGGAATTGTCTTCTAAGGGGCAGGTCGATCTCAATTTTGATGCGTTGCTTGATCTTGCTGCGCAGCAGTACAACTTGAGTGGCGTCACGCTGCGTGTAGAGATAGATAACCCTGATATGCCTGAAGGCAAAGCAGTCGCTAATCTGACGGTAGAAATTGCAGCCAACCTTGAATCACAAATAGCCACCGTCCGTGATATAAAACTGGATAGTTATGGTCTGAATCTGAGTGGTGATATTAAGGCGAAAAAAATCATTGATACGCCTGAATTCCAAGCGAAATTTGATCTTACGCCATTTAATCCACGCGACATGATGCGAAAATTGGCCATTGAAATTCCGCAAACAGCGGATGCAACCGTGCTGACAAAAGCAGACTTGAATTTAAAGCTTAAAGGTTCAACTGAATCGATTGAAGTGACGGAGTTGAATGTCAATTTTGATGAAACGACACTGTCTGGAACCGTCGCGGTACACGATTTTGAAAAACCAAAAATTACTTATGATCTTGTTATGAACCGTATTGATGCCGATCGCTATCTGCCACCGGAGAGTGAAAGTGATGCCGTAGAAAAATCTGTGCCCAGTATTACCGGCACAGCAGCAGCGACAACGACAACAACAACTGAACCTGAATTGCCTTTGGACACATTGCGCGATTTAAATATTGATGGCCGTTTTTTAGTGAATAAACTCAAAGTATCGAATTTGAAAATGAATGATGTTCGTGCAGATTTAAAAGCAAAAAATGGCTTTTTTCGTCTACATCCATTAGAGATGAAGCTTTATGAAGGTGAATACAAGGGAGATATTTCTGTAGATGTGAGTCAAGCCATTCCAAGTTTTTCGCTTAATGAAAAAGTAAATGGTGTTCAAGCGGGTATCTTGCTTAAAGATTTCATGGAAGATGATTTAATCAGTGGCAAGGCAAATTTATCAGCTAAAGTCACGGCTCAAGGTTTAACGCCTGAAAAAATCACGAAAACACTGAATGGCAGTGCGCGTTTTCAGTTTTCTGATGGGGCGCTCAAGGGCATTAATCTGGCTTATACCTTGCGTAAAGCCAAGGCGAAACTTAAAGGAAAGTCATTGCCGGAAAGTGATGTGAAACAGACCGATTTTGCTAAATTAGGTGGTTCTTTTCTGATTAAAAATGGAATAGTGAAAAACAATGATCTCGAAGCGACTTTGCCCTTTGCGCGGATTACGGGCGAAGGAAGTATTGATTTACCCCAGGAAAGCTTGAATTACCGGGTCAAAGCAAAAATTGTTAATACCAGTAAAGGGCAAGGCGGCGCAGAGCTGTCAGAATTAAAAGGATTAACGATACCAGTTAGGATTAAAGGCCGTTTTTCTGAGCCTGAAATTAAGCTAGACATGGGCAAGCTGATCAATGAGCAAGCCAAGAAAAAATTAAAAGAAAAAAAAGAAGCACTAAAAGCCAAAGCGGAAGAAAAAGTCAAAGATAAATTAAAAGATCTTTTTAAATAACGACATTAGCCACACTAAGGTGCAGTTCGTAATGGATCACAGGTCGGGGTGTCGTGGATAACGGCAACGAAATATCTTAATCAGCTCACAGATTATGGCTTTGTCAGCAAACATAAAATGGGACGAACTAATTATTTCGTGAATGAGCCGCTGATGCGGTTAATAGCCCAACAGGAAGAACAATAAAATCAGAGGTTGGTAAAAATAAGGCGGCATAAATTTAAACTTTAGGCGACAACGCCCTTGAAAAACACGGGTATATAACCGCAAGAGAACGCGGAGGAGTCGGTTACCTTCGCTCCCCCCGTAATCTATCGTAGTGATACTGAACTAATTCTGGCGACTTATAGCTTAGCCTCCCTGTCTAAGCTTAACGACTCGCGTTACCGCAGTCACTCCATAAGTGGTAAAAATGTTGCGGTTTCCTTAGCTGGTGTAGCGGCAGCTAAGCTAACTACCTAATGGATTTAGATCACCTACCTCAGCTAGTAACTCTGGCATGGAAAAAGTCAAACCAGGTCGTTTTTGAAATACATTCGTTTTACTGTTCTCTACCAACCCGACAAATACCTCCGCGATAATACGACTACCCACAGGCCCAAGAAAATCACCATTATGCCTTATTTTTGCTTCGCGTAATATGTAGAACCATAACGGCGTGTCTTTATGAAAATTATTAGCTTCGACAATGGCTTGATGAGGAGTATCCGCAATCTGTTGTGCTGTAATTGGTGTAAAATTGACACCTGCTGCTAACATCTGGTTAGCGACCTGTTGGCCGCTGGCTAATTCTAATAAACGCCCTCGTAATAAGTTTCGTGTTGCAAGGGACAACAATATAGCCTTTTTTTCCTCCGGCAATGCTGCGATTTCAGGGATTTGCTGAAATTCAGGCAATGTTTGCAGTGTCAACGCTAAGCTAGTGTCTAGTTCGCGGGCAAAATTCAAATCGGGATGTGAGTTCGTCCCTGCCACGCTAGAAAAATCATATAAACGCGTCCAATCTACTGTCCAATTGGAGGGTAACGTTGGGCTGCCAAAAAAGAGTGGGTCATCAGCTGGATCGGGAGTGCGTGTACCGCTTCCCCCTGAAAATTCAAAAAGTAGTTCAAAAGTAGCTGGAACTCCACCCGGGTTGCTATTGAATATTCGGTTCCATTCATAGCTAGGTCTAACCATACTATGGCCTAATCGAAAAGCGGCAACCGAAAATTCAATGGGCATACATTGCATTAAATCATCAGTGTAAAACTTACGCCCGTGTTTTATAACGTCTTGTAACACACCCTGTTCGATTATCCTTGGGAGAAAATCAGTAAATACGATCGATTGGTAATGAAGGACGACTTCTTCACGAGCGGCAGCAAATAAATCACAGTCCTGAATTCCCCCCAATTTCTTTAGTTCATCAATTTTCTTATTATGAAATTTGATAAATGCAACGTGAGTTTGCGCTACCGCAAGGTTTTCATCATTGCGTCCATCGCCAATAATTGCAGAACTATCTGGATTTCTCGGTAAATCAAAAGGATCCCCGCCGACAATAGGTCCACCTGGCGCGGTTGCGGGTGTGTCGCTGGTTAAACCAACCTTCAAACGCAGTTTATCACTTTCGTACATTGCGGCTGAGTCAGCGTTATTGGGTCCATTTCCATATAATGAGTCAAGATCAAGGCTGGGGGTTCGGTTATTTAGTATCGTTTCTGGATCAACTTTCCCATCAACTGTCAGTTCAGCGTCACCTGGTGTTGCAGTTATGTCATGGTCTATAAACTGGGCTAGGTAAGTATAACCTCCTGGAATATTAGAATTGCCAGCCACAACTATATTACTTGTTATTTCCGATTCCATAGCCAACCCGAGGTCAACTAACCCGGTGTAATTAGCTTGCGCTCCTTTTTCAAATATCCGGCAAAATATACGACGAGGTGCAGTTTCTTCCGATGCCTCAGGAATTAATTCTGGCGCATACTCTTCATTAATTTTTGGCTCATCTGGGCGGGTATACCTAGGTAATTTCCATCGGCTCTTTCCGCGAATTTTTTTTAGATGCTTTTCTGAATTTTCTAAAACATGCTTAGGTAATAAATTCGCTTTATATCGAGATATTTTTTTTCCTTCTTTAAAAAAATACTTTTCTGTGCCATGTAACATTGGGCTATCTCCTTTACGTTAGAAATTGCTAGTGCGTTTGTAACGAGAGATTGTTAGTT
>JAADHS010000108.1 GCA_013151745.1 Gammaproteobacteria bacterium
ATTGACCGGACACAAATGGATGGCTTTGCAGTACAAAGTCATCAACGTTTAGCTAAAGCCATAGATGAAGCTTGGTTGAATGAAATCGAACCGGTTTATGATGTTGCCGGAAATGTCTATACTGAAGATGATGGCTTGCGACGGGATTCAAGTATCGCAAAACTGGCTAAGTTAAAACCTGTTTTTGATCGCCCTTTTGGCAAGGTGACGGCAGGCAATAGTGCACAAGTGACCGACGGTGCCGCGATGCTGATACTCGCCAGTGAAAGCGCAGTTAAAAAACATAACTTACCCGTATTAGGACGGATCAGTGAAGCACGGTGGTCCGCATTAGAACCTGAACAAATGGGCTTGGGGCCTGCTCATGCGATGTTTGATTTATTAAAGAATCATCAATTAAGCCTTAAAGATATCGATTACTGGGAAATCAATGAAGCATTTGCAACGCAAGTTCTAGGTTGTATCGAAGCATGGAAAGACACGGATTATTGCCGTCAAAAACTGGGACTTCAGGAGCCTATGGGGGAAATAGATAGCGACAAGCTCAATGTCGATGGCGGAGGCATCAGTATTGGTCATCCCGTTGGCGCAAGTGGTGCTCGTATTGTTTTACATCTGTTGCATTTACTTGAACGGAAAAAGGCGCATCGTGGCATCGCCAGTCTTTGTATTGGTGGTGGACAAGGGGGCGCAATGTTAGTCGAAAGGGGCGAATAATGGCAACCAGACAAGAAAGCACGAACAAGCAAATGGAGACAGAAAAACCGTCAATTGTATTGGAGCCAGCCACAAATAATACATCATGCTATCAACATTGGTTTTTAGAGCGCGATGACGATCATATTGCCTGGCTGGCATGTGATAAAAAAGAAGCCTCGACCAATGTCCTCAGTGCTGCTGTACTAGAAGAGCTGGATAATATTTTGGGTGAATTGGAACAGACACTGCCCAAAGCTGTCGTGATTTACTCGCGTAAAAAAAAGGGTTTCATTGCCGGTGCAGATATTAATGAATTTTTAAATCTGGGCGGGCAAAAAGAAGCAACCGCAATGATTCAGCGAGGCCAGCGTATCTTTGATCGTTTAGAAGCGCTGAAGTGTCCAACCATCGCATTAATCCATGGCTTTTGCCTGGGTGGCGGCATGGAGCTGGCTTTAGCCTGTCGTTACCGTATTGCTGACGATGATGCAGGCACAAAATTAGGTCTTCCCGAAGTCAAGCTGGGTATTCATCCTGGTTTCGGTGGCACCGTACGCTTACCTCCCCTGGTGGGTGCGCCCGCAGCCATGGATATGATGCTCAGCGGGCGAGCCTTGAGCGCCAGAGCGGCAAAAAAAATAGGCGTAATTGACTATGCCGTGCCGTCACGTCAATTACGCTTTGCAGCGAAAGAAGTGGCTTTAACCCCCCCTAAAGTAAAAAAAGCGTGCGGCTGGAAAGCCTGGACTAACAATCGACTGGTCAGACCATTATTGGCGACGTATCTTGAAAAACAAGTCGCTAAAAAAGCAACAAAAGAGCACTATCCAGCACCCTATGCCATGATTGGCATCTGGAAGAAGTATTTTGACGATCGCGAGAGTATGCTCGTAGAAGAAGCCGCTTCCGTTTCTCGTTTAGTACTTGGCAGCACCGCTCAAAGTTTAATTCGAGTGTTCTTTTTGCAAGAAGCGGTTAAGTCGCTAGGGCGCGTGAAAAATTATACACCACAACATGTACATGTTATTGGCGGCGGCGTCATGGGCGGCGATATTGCTGCCTGGTGTGCATTACGCGGTTTGACCGTTACAATCCAGGATAAAAATCGCGAAAGCTTGGCTAGGGTGATGAAAAGAGCCAACGGATTGTTCAAGAAAAAGTTGAAACAACCGCGCCTGATGCAAGCGGCTTTAGACCGGTTAATGCCAGATATAGAAGGTTATGGTATTGCCAAGGCCGATGTTGTTGTTGAAGCTATTTTTGAAAATGTAGAAGCCAAACAAACACTCTTTAAAGAGTTAGAACCTCGCATGCGTAAGGATGCTTTGTTAGCAACCAATACGTCGAGCATTCCTCTACAAATTCTCAGTGAAGCCCTGGCAAACCCAACACGTCTGGTAGGTTTGCATTTTTTTAATCCCGTCGCTCAAATGCAATTGATAGAAATTGTCAGTAGCGAAATAACAGATAAAAATGTTGCGCAGCGTGCTGCTGCTTTTGCCAGAAAAATAGATCGCTTGCCCGTGCCGGTAACCAGCACGCATGGTTTTTTGGTGAATCGTGTATTGATGCCCTATCTCATGGAGGCCGTTATTCTTGAGGCCGAAGGTGTGCCCGCAGACACTATAGACAAAGCGGCTTTGAAATTTGGTATGCCGATGGGGCCTATACATCTGGCCGATACCGTTGGCCTGGATATCTGTTTGTCGGTAGCAAAAAATCTATCGGAACAATTTGGTGGCGAGATACCCAAGCGCTTAACTGATTTGGTCGAGGCCGGCCAGTTGGGTGTCAAAACAGGCAAAGGTTTTTATGAATACAAAAAAGGAAAACCACAAAAAACGGCCACTGAGAACGCTAATGTGCCCGCAGATTTAACTGATCGCTTGCTTTTTCGTTTATTAAACGAGTGTGTCAGTTGCTTGCACGAAAAAGTCGTCGCTGATGCTGATTTGCTTGATACCGGCGTGATATTTGGTACCGGGTTTGCGCCCTTCCGAGGAGGGCCTGTGAACTATATTAAAAGTAATGGTGTTGCCAAAATGAAGGCAAAACAAATCGCACTGTATGAAAAATATGGGGATCGTTTTAATCTTAGCCCAGGATGGGATGCACTGGATCGTTAATGCAAAATAAAAAAGGGTGTGTTGAGGGGGTTATTTCAGCAGAAACAGCCGGGACGTTGTCCGGGCTGTTTTTAGCACGTTGTCAACATTCTGCAACAAACATAGCCTACCGTTCGTTTGATGAAAAAAAACAGCAGTGGGTCGATACAAGCTGGGCTGAAATGGCGCAGCGTGTTGTTTTATGGCAAAGCGCATTAGAGCAGGAAAAGCTACAGCCAGGCCAGCGCGTTGCGATCATGATGTCAAATTGTCTGGAGTGGGTTTTGTTCGAACAGGCCGCGCTGGGGTTGGGGTTGGTCGTCATTCCACTTTATGTCGATGATCGCGCAGACAATGTAGCCTATATTCTGGAAGATGGCGATGTCCAGGTGCTTTTGTTGGGAAATGAAGCGCAATTGACCGAGCTGGTTGGGGTCACGGCCAAAATACAACGGGTCTTGCTGTTGTCCGGCTCCACGTCGGACGCGGGGCATGCCGATACGAATTGTATTTTAATCGAACATTGGTTAAATAACGCCGTTGATGGTCATAAAGCCAAAAATTTAAGCGCCCCGGAATCTCTCGCAACGATAGTCTATACCTCAGGCACAACAGGTCGCCCCAAAGGGGTTATGCTGAGCCACCATAATATTCTTTGGAATGCGCAACGGTCATTGGAAATGGTTTCTTGTTATCCGTCTGATGTTTTTTTATCCTTCCTGCCTTTATCTCATACTTTTGAACGCTCGGCGGGTTATTATATGCCGATGATGGCTGGGTCCACGGTAGCTTACGCACGCTCTATTCCTTTGCTTGCCGATGACCTGTTAAATATTCAACCCACGGTTTTGATTTCTGTGCCGCGTATATTTGAGCGCGTGGCATTAAAAATCAGGGGGAAAGTGAATGAATCTGGCGCGCTGGCTAAAACACTGTTTGAGCTGACACTCAAAGTTGGCTGGCGTCGCTTTCTTGTTTCCCAGGGACGAGCTTCATGGCATCCAACATTATTGTTGTGGCCATTGTTACAGAAAAAAGTAGCCGGTAAAGTGATGGCTCGCCTGGGTGGACAACTTCGCTTTGCGGTCTGTGGTGGCGCACCGCTTTCAGAACCTGTCGCAAAATTGTTCATCGCCTTCGGCCTCCCTCTGGTGCAAGGCTACGGTATGACGGAGAGCAGCCCGGTTATCAGTGTCAACCGTATCGAAGACAATGAGCCTGCTAGTGTAGGCATCGCCTTAGCCGATGTTGAACTTAAAATTGGCGATCAGGATGAACTTTTAGTGCGCTCGCCAGGCATCATGATGGGGTACTGGAATAACCCTGAGGCCACCGCCAAAGCGATCGATGCAGAAGGTTGGCTACATACTGGAGACAAGGCGAAAATTACGGGCAAACACCTCTATATTACAGGGCGAATCAAGGATATTATTGTTTTGGCGAATGGTGAAAAGGTTCCCCCGGCTGATATGGAGGCGGCGATCAGTGCCGATCCGATATTTGAGCAAGTCATGGTGCTGGGTGAAGGTAAACCCTATCTGGTTGCGTTACTGGTGCCCAACAAAGAAGTGTTGCAGGGCTATTTAAACAGTCAGGGGATCGTTGCGGAAGATATAAATGATACGCAGGTACATGAAGCATTATTGCATTTGATATCGCAAGCCTTATACCAATTTCCTGGTTATGCTCAACTGCATAAAGTAGCGGTATTGGCGCAGCCCTGGACGGTTGACTCAGGTCATCTTACCCCGACACTGAAGCTAAAGCGAAATCAGGTGCTCAAAGATCATCAAAGCATAATAAACGGACTATACCATGGACACTGAGAAATTAATTTCGCTCCCGGAGCGCTGTCCAACATTACGCATGTTAGCCATGCCGACGGATACCAATGTTGCTGGAGATATTTTTGGTGGCTGGATTATGTCGCAAGTTGATATCGCGGGTAGCGTTGTCGCCTATAGACAAGCACAAGGCCGAGTCGTTACGGTTGCCGTTAATTCTTTTGTGTTTCACAAACCTGTATTTGTTGGCGATTTGGTGAATTTATATGCGGATGTAACTCGCATAGGCAACACCTCCATTACCGTTGATGTTGTTGTTTATGCCGAACGTCATCGTAGTCAAAAACAAGTGATTCGGGTAACAGAAGCGACATTAACCTATGTTGCGGTTGATCAAAACCGCCAGCCCAGAAAGTTGTCCGAGAATAAAAAAGGCTAAAACATGAAGAATAAATCCGATAGAGATATTGAAAAAACCTACCCCGTAAAAGAAATTACCGCCAAACTAAGGCGCTTGGCCGATTGCCTGGAGAACAATAAACCCTTTGAAATCCAAATTGCCGGAGAGCGGGTTTATATTCCGGCTCGAGCAATATTCAGCATAGAGCATGAACGTGAAGGAAACAGCGAAGAGGTTGAATTTCAGTTTAAATGGGAAAATTAAATTTATAACTGATGTTATGCAGGGTTCAATAAAGATGCGGGCTATGGCACTTACGAAAAATCGTAAGCTATTGATTTATAATCAAGGGCGCGTAACATTAGTGTATAATACATAGCTAATCAATATTTCCTATGTCCATGAAGTCATTACAGTCGTTATCGATGTCTGTATCGCTTAGGAATGGAAATTAAATAGACTTATACAAGTGGCGCTCTGATTTAGTCCGTACTTGTTCGTTTTGATTGAGCAAAAATGCAGGAATAGTCGCTCTTATTTCGAGTTTTTGCGATTGAAAAACGGGTAAAGACGGGCTGAAGCAGAGATGTAAATTGTATGAGTTATTTAATTTCCATTCCTTAATAAGGCAGTATTATGATAAAATCAAAAGCAGACTATAAATATTATTTAGAAGCCGATAGAATAGCAAAGGGTTTGTCAAAAAATGAGAGCTTATTGGCGATAATTAAAGGGTTTGTCTTGCCGAATTATATTTGGATATTTCAA
>JAADHS010000150.1 GCA_013151745.1 Gammaproteobacteria bacterium
AGGGCGCCCGATGAGGCGATCAGTTTCAAGCATCATTCGTGCAGCAATTACGAGAAAGTTTATTGATAGGGGTTAAATACAAAAAGACCACTGGTGGTCTTTTTGTATAACTCATTGTAAATAATAAGAAAAAACGTTTTTTATTTATTTTAAATTAAAAAAAATAATACGTAACCGCCCCAGATATTGGTGTTTATTAATTAAAAGTATCAATAATGTTTCCACGTGGAAACATGTTTGGAGTATACTTTCGAGTAACGTTTTTCTGCGGAGATTGCCATGCACTTACTGGATATAGATAGGATCAGCCGAGGTCGCTATACCACAGACTTTACTGGTCTTACTTCCCTCGAAGAAAAGAAAGCGCGCATCTCAGGTATCTCTGAAGCACTCATAATACGTACCGTAGAACCGGGACAGTATGAGATCGTGGGGAGCCCAAAATCATGGTTTCTCGCACAGGCTATTCAAGAAGCGCAAGTCCCTGTCATTATTGTTGACCATTTAAAAATTGACGAATTAGTAACTCTAAAGACACCGAGTACCGAAAAGTTACCCATTATTGAATGGGCTGAAAAAATATCGGATCTAACCATCGAGACACCAAACCTGGCGGAGCTGGGTAGAAAGGAAGGCCTGTCTCGGTCAATGGTATGCAACCTGGTTCGAATCGATGCCATGCCTTTTGAGATAAAAGAACAGATTCGTAAGCATCCAAAATTAATCAAACTTGGGCATGCCAAGGTTCTGGCAGGATTAAAAGGTGGGCAGCAACGATCATTATTGAGCCAGATTATTCAAAAAGGTCTTTCTGTCCATGAAGCAGAAAAAATCGCGAGAAATAAAAAACCTGTCGTCTCCGTAGAGAAAGATCCTGACACCATAAAAGTTGAAAACCGCCTAACTGAAATTCTTGGTTGTGGGACAATGATCGATTTAGAGCAGGGAACGTTAATTATCAAATACGGAAAAAATAATGATGTCCTCCAGGGTGTGTTAGAACATCTTGGTTATGAAGAAACTTAACCTCTCACGCCAACAACAATTTGATGACAGGCCTTAGGCGAGCTGAAACGCTAAATACAGAGGCTATGGCGCAGTTTTCAGCCTATAACGTGTATAATGTAACAAATAAGTGGCAAATTACATTTAATAAGCTATAGTGTCACTTATATGTTACAAAACAGGCTGTAAGGCAAAATATGGTGGGCTGTGAATCCTTTTCTTGAACAAATAGGCCAGAGACTTAAAACTGAGCGCAAGACTCGGCGTCTAAATCAAACCGATGCAGCCAAGAGGGCGGGATTATCACGTCGTGAAATAAGTGAAATTGAAAACGGGTCTTTTCGGGGGAGTGTATTGAAAGTACAGGACTATGCTATGTCACTGGGATTTTCACTGACGTTGGAGATGAAGCGCCGTCCTATTTTATCCGAGCTACCTGAGGTGTTTGATGAAGATTAAAACCGACCAGCGCATACGTCAGATTACGATTAAGGTGGCAGGTGAGGTGACCGGTCTTCTGGAAAAGAAAACTCAGTTTGAATTCACCTACCATTCAGATGCACAATCCCCCGTTGCGGTGTCCATGCCTGTTGATAATCGTTTTTATCAAGATGGGGCACTATTTCCGATCTTTGAAATGAATATCCCGGAGGGGTTTATTCGCCACCGCATTACAGAAAGGTTACGCAAGCATATCCAGGTCGATGAGATGCTCTTTTTGGCACTACAGGGAAATGCCGGCATTGGTTGTATTGGCTATGAGACGGAAGGGATTGAGCAAGAGGCGGTGAGCGCAGAAAACTTGGCGGAAATTTTAGCCTGGCAGGGCAGTCATGAGCTGTTTGATGAACTGGTCAATAAATACCTGTTGCAATCGAGCATCAGTGGTATTCAACCAAAAGTTCTGGTACCCGAAGTGACCGTTGAGACAGAGAAGGGTGCGTTAATATTGCCCTCGCTAATCGTTAAAAGTGGGGATGATGAATACCCTGGGCTCGCCCTTAATGAGTTTATTTGTATGCGACTGGCCCAGGCCTGTCAGATTGAGACGCCAGAATTCTGGTTATCAGATAATCAGCAATTGTTTGTGATGCGCCGCTTTGACCTGAAAGCCAATGGTGATTGTCGTGCGATGGAAGACATGGCTGTGCTGCAAGGTAAATCAACCAATGATAAATACCGCTCAAGTTACGAATCAATAGGTAAAGTACTTGCCTTTTATTCGTCCGACATTAAAGCAGACAACGAAACCCTGTTTAAAATGCTGGTGCATAGTTGCATGGTTGGTAATGGCGATGGTCATCTAAAGAACTATGCCATGCTCTATGATGATCCAGATACGATGCGCTTAAGCCCACTGTACGATGTAGTGAACACACAAATCTATACGCCGGCAGATACCTTAGCGTTGAACCTTGGTAAATCCAAAGATTTTCCGGATCGAAAGCGTATCATTGATTTTGGAAAATCGATCAATATTAAAAAGTGTGAAGATGTTATCGATGAGATGGCTGAACAGATAAGGGGCGAACTTGAGGTATTGTCGGATTATACAGAGGCGATGACCTTGGATATTAAACCCTCAATATTGGCGAATGTTCATCGAACCACAACGCGTACCGCAATAAAAACACGTGCAACTCGCAGACATACAAAACACTATTAGTAATATGTAGTAATTAAGTTTTTAACGGACATTTAGGTTTTTACTCTGCCCTAAATATTCTTTTTAATTGCAGCATATACTATTATTACGTTCTGACTACACTGTTTCTAACCGACCTCATGGATCTATATGGAAATATTATTTGTAATCATTCCGCTCGTAGTATTAATTGGTTCGATACTCGGGTATGTTTCGTTCGTTAAAGTTAAAAATGTAGAAGAACGACTTCGGTTTGTAGAGAGAAAGTTACGACAAAGTCAGTTTGATCAAACTGCATCTGCTGTGAGCAGTAGACGGGTAGATCCAGGGTCAGTATCTTCTCCAGCACCAGCTGAAGTATTGCCAAAAGAAAAAACATCAGAGTCAAAATGGAGCGCGGATGTAAACGAAGATGACCTTTCAGATTTAACTTACACATTGGACTCTGCGCAAGAGGAAGAACCCCTTACACCAGAAAAACTCGCTATCGACTGGATGGCACTGATTCAACAATATTGGATGGTGCTTCTGGGGGGTGTATGCCTGGTATTTTCCGGTATTTTCCTGGTGCGGTATTCAATTGAAAACGGCATGCTCGGACCAACCGCGCGACTATCTTTGGGATTAGTCTTCGGTGCCTGTTTGATCTTAGCGGGTGAAAAATTAAGATGGAACGGTCGTCTTGAGGCGGGTGTACACGCCGTGTTTGTCGCGTCAGGCTCACTGGTTATATACAGTGCGCTACTCGTTGGTTTTCACTATTATGAGTTGATTTCAGCGCAGGCGGCATTTTTCGGAATGGCATTAATGTCGGCACTTTCCATGTTGCTAGCACTGAAACATGGCCCGATGATGGCAGGTATGGGCTTGTTGGGTGCTTATCTTGTGCCAATACTCGTCAGCACCGGCAGTAATAATATAGAGGCAGCACTTTTATATAGTTTTATTGTCACCTGTTCATCACTGTGGCTACAGCGGTATATATACCGTGACTGGCTATGGTGGGGGACATGGGTTGGTGCTATAGGCTGGTTTATTCTGTCACTTGATCTTCCAGAGATGGGTCAGGGTGCGCGTGCTTTATATTTGGCGGCGCTTGCCTACGCGGGTGTTGCGCTTTCATTTAGCGGACTGAAACTAGGCAAGATCGATGCTGATCTGCTTCCTGGCAGAGATATACTCGAACAAATAACCGTTTTATTTTCTGCACTTGCTGTGTCGCTGGCGGTTCTGTTGCACATTGAAAATTTAAATGAATTGAGTTATCCGGCCGTGGTGTTATTGCCCATCGTTGCAGCACTTGTTGCACGAAATAATCTACCTCTATTAAGACTGATGCCGGTGATCGCATTAATGCCCATTATCGCCGAACTGTTCACGATGGATGTTAGCTTCAGCGACTGGAAGATTACCATTGAACCCATGGCTGAACATCTGCAGAGTGCTTACATCACCATGCTCGCGCTGGTTACAGTAGCCTTTGCCGGTATCGGTGGAAAAGAGTTCGTTAAGGTCAGGCATCCCGGTTATTGGGTGTCATTTATATTATTCATGCCACTCATTGCTATCGTATTAGCTTACCTGCGAGTTTCCGGTATGCAAGTTGGCCTGCCATGGGCACTGCCTACATTTGTTTTAGCCGGTATGTATGCTTACCTGCTGACGGTATGTCGTAATAAAAAACAGAGTGTTGAAGTAGAAGCCGCCTTTGCTATAGCCTCTCAGGCAGCTATCGCTATTGGCTGTTTCTTTGTTTTCTCCGAAGTGACATTAACCTTGATCCTAGCAGTGCAATTGATAGGGCTTGCCTATATCGACCGTAAGATACACGTTGCCGTTTTACCTGTCATTATGAAGGTGATGTTGTTGCTGGTCATAGTACGTTTAACGTTTAATCCCTGGGTGGCGTTGTATGAGGTCAGCAGCTTAACCTTGTTGCTGACTTACATAGGCTGCCTGGCATCCTGCGTTGTTGCATCAAGAGAAGTACAGGGAAGAGCGAAACTCGTCATATGGCTTAACACTGCATCAGCGCACCTACTTGTTCTGACACTGGCCGTATTTACCCGCTATATGTTATATGGTGGCGATATATTTGCGAAAGAATTTAACTTAACAGAAGCGTCAGTCTATGTTTGTTCATGGGCAGCGGTGGGTATTATCTATGAATGGAAGTCAAATAATTTAGAGCATTTCAAAAAATGGTATCGTGGTTTGGCGATGCTGCATATCTATGCTGCCGCCGGGCTGTATGTTCTCTACAACCTGTTGTTGCATAACCCGTTGTGGCATTCTGAAAGTATCGGCAGCGTCCCTATCTTTAACGTGTTACTAGTCGGGTATGGTATACCTGTTGTGCTGGCTGCTGTTGTTTATAAACGAATCGAAGATCTTAAAAAGATAGCAGGTCTCATCAGTATGATAGGGCTCTACATGTTTGTAACGCTGGAGATAAGACACCTGTGGAATGGTGGAATCCCGTTGAATGCACCAGTAAAAGAGGGTGAGCTCTATACCTATTCATTAGTCTGGCTACTGATTTCGGTAATGATAATGGTCTTAGGTGCATATAAAAATAACAGTGATGCTAAAAAAGCAGGTGTTGTTGCGCTGCTGGTGGTTGTCGCAAAAGCCTTCTTCTGGGATATGCGTGACCTTGACGGCTTATGGCGTGTGGTATCGTTTCTGGGGTTAGGCCTATCGTTACT
>JAADHS010000054.1 GCA_013151745.1 Gammaproteobacteria bacterium
TCCAGGTAAAACTTGATCCGTTCTTTCCCTCCAGTCACTTTTAACAAGTCGCCATACAAGGCAGGTGACCAGTCCCAATCCAGCCCTGCGTCTTTAAATGCCTGATTAAAAGCGACTCGATGACCATTGCGCTCGGTGTCAGCCAAGGTCCCATCCACATCAAATATCAATACTTCCATTCATACTCCAGTTCATCGTTATAATTTAAGCTATCAGCTTAACATTAGGCACCACCATTTTAAATCAAGTGAAAATAAGAACTCATTATCTAGTTAATTCAACCATATAACAATGATAGTTCATGCATAAACCATAAAAAAAACTGTCGTAAAATGTTTGCATTTTTTATTTTTTTTTGATATACATGAGTGTTTTTTATGGGAACGAATTTCTACGATGCCAACAGCAAAAAAGAAAATTGTAAAAACTGCGGTGAAGAAAAAATCAACCGAAAAAGCATCGGCAGTAAAAACAAAAAAAACTGCGGTGAAAAAACAGGCCAGTAAAGCGGCGACCCGCACTGCTGCCGACGGCTTTAGTTTTCATGGCATAGGCCCCTATCAAGAACAAAAAAACGAAGAGTACATGAACGAAAATCAAATAGCGCATTTTCGTAACTTACTCGACGCATGGAAAAAAGAATTAATGGAGGAAGTAGATCGTACTTTGCACTACATGCAAGATGAAGCCGCTAATTTTCCCGACCCCAATGACCGCGCATCACAGGAATCTGACTTTACCATGGAGTTAAGAACGCGCGATCGAGAACGTAAATTAATAAAAAAAATTGATGAGTCCACCGAGCTGCTTAAAACAGGCGACTATGGATATTGTGAAAGTTGCGGCATAGAAATCGGGATACGTCGACTGGAAGCCCGACCTACCGCAACCTATTGTATAGACTGCAAAACACTAGATGAAATAAAAGAAAAGCAACGTAAATAATCCAAAATCTAGTCTCGTATCTTTAAACCATTAGATGTCACAAACTGCAAAATATGCTCATAAACAACAGGATTTGTTTTTTGCAACGTCGGATCAATAAGCAAACACTTCTCCCCATCAATAACACAGGGACGCACACTGGCAGAATAATGCAAGCGCTGATCGGAGCCAAAATTTGCCAGCGTGGTTGAAATTCTTTCAATCCAGTCACCCGGCCTGAATCGACGCCCATCTTCTACAACACTTTCAACAACCAACATTCCTTTAAGCATGAATACTCCAAACGATATAAAATGACTATGACATAACCCTGGGGAACTCAGCTGGGCAGACTAGATAAATCAAGACTTTCAGCTGGTTTTTCCAGGGGGCTGTCCGAGAATAGAAACCGTAGCGAGGGACTCGGTACCCCCTTGAGAGGTGAAAGTCATTTTGCACCCGCAAGGGGTGTAAAAGTCAGATTTTTCGATCAAACGAGGCAGATATTGGGCATCTTTAACAAGTTTGATCGGAAAATATGGCCAAAATAGATTTTCCGCAGTCGCTTCTCTATTCTCGAACAACCTCCTAGGTTAATATGATCTCCACCCCTTATCGACACATCACTCGGAAATATAACCTGAATTTAAATATTTTATAAAATACGTGCGTCCAGCATATCCTCTTGCTAATATTGCCTTTCAGATTAAAGACATCGAAGGGATTCAACTATGAGCCGCGGCAATATTAATTCGATACTTAAGGAAGACCGGTTATTCTCACCTCCAACGCCATTTTCCGAGCAATCGCGAATCAAAAGTAGAGCTGATCTCAATGCCCTCACCACCGACGCCAAAGAAAATAATGAAGTATTTTGGGCCAAACTCGCTAGAGAAAAACTAGATTGGCAAACCCCTTTCACAACAATACTCAACACGGAACACGCCCCCCATTTTAAATGGTTCGAAGAGGGTACGCTTAATATCTCGTTTAACTGCATCGACCGGCACCTAAAAAACAAAGCGGATAAAACAGCCATTATCTTTGAAGGTGAAAAAGGCGATATGCGCCACATCAGTTACCAAGCCTTGCATGACGATGTTTGTCGCTTGGCAAATGGGCTAAAATCTCTGGGCATCATAGCAGGAGATCGTATTGTTATTTATATGCCAATGACCCCTGAGGCCGTGATCGCAATGCAAGCCTGCGCGCGCATCGGCGCCATCCACTCCGTTGTATTTGGTGGTTTTTCAGCCACGTCACTCAGAGATCGCATTGAGGATGCAGGGGCAACTTTACTCATCACCGCCGATGGTGGATTTCGCGGTGGTAAAATTGTCGAATTGAAAGCGGCAGCAGACCAGGCATTGGCAGCGGGTTGCCCCAGCATCAAACAGACTATAGTCCTAAAACGCACGGCGCATGATATCCACTGGAACACCGACAAAGATATCTGGTGGCATGACATCACCGCCAACCAAAGCACAGAATGTGAACCCACGTGGGTCTCCAGCGAACACCCCTTGTTTTTGCTTTACACCTCGGGGTCTACAGGTAAACCAAAGGGAATACAACACTCTAGCGCGGGATATTTGCTTAATGCTTTAACAACAGTAGAGTGGGTCTTTGACATTAAGGACGATGATATTTTTTGGTGCACCGCAGATGTCGGATGGATCACCGGGCACACCTATGTGGCTTATGGCCCACTCGCAACCGGTTCGACCATTGTTATCTATGAAGGTGCTCCTACTGTACCTGATGGCGGACGATTCTGGAGCCTCTGTGAACGCCATGGTGTCACTATTTTTTATACCGCACCCACTGCTATTCGAGCCTTGATGAAATTCGGTGATGACATCCCCTTATCCTATAACCTCGAAAAGTTACGGTTACTGGGGACGGTAGGCGAACCCATCAACCCAGAGGCCTGGATGTGGTATCACCGCATTATCGGTAAAGAGCAATGCCCTATTGTTGACACTTGGTGGCAAACTGAAACAGGCGCGCATATGATTGCACCTGTTCCGGGGGCCATTCCGACTAAACCTGGTTCCTGTACTCTGGCACTGCCTGGCATCGAGGCGGCCATCGTTGATGAAAAAGGCAACGAAATACTTGAAGCTGATGTCGGCGGCTATCTCGTCATCAAAAAACCCTGGCCTTCTATGCTACGCACCATTTGGGGAGACGATCAACGTTACATCGACACTTATTGGGCAAAATTTGAAGGCCGTTATTACCTGTCTGGCGACAGTGCACGAAGAGATAAAGCCGGTTATTTTTGGATTATGGGCAGAATAGATGACGTTCTCAATGTCTCCGGTCACCGGCTAGGCACGATGGAAGTAGAATCCGCCCTCGTTGCTCATGAGCGTGTCGCAGAAGCCGCCGTTGTAGGTAAACCAGACGAAATCAAGGGCGAAGGTATTTTTGCTTTTGTCGTCCTTCTGGGTGATCGCCCTGAAGGCGGTGTGAATGAGGCACTCACTCAAGAGTTGAGACAATGGGTCAGCGAACAAATCGGCCCCATCGCCAAGCCAGACCAAATTCGTTACACTGACAATTTGCCCAAAACCCGCTCAGGTAAAATCATGCGTCGACTACTGCGATCCATCGCTAAAGGAGAGGCCATCACCCAGGACACGTCAACATTGGAAGACGAAGATATTTTAAAACAACTCAGCGGCCAGGCATAAATCTATACCCATGGCGGCATGAATAAAGTTTCACCTCAAGTATATAAGGCCAAATCGTGAACAAGAGCGCCTCAACGACGAACGAAGCCATAGATGTCTGGCGCTTACTTAAGCTCATGGATCTAAAAAATGCTTCCGATCTTATTCTTACCGTAGGCATGCCGGCAAGTCTAAAAATTGATGGTCGTATTCAAGCCATCAATACAACTTCCCTGTTGAATTCCAATGTCCAGGCGCTTGCTCAATCGTTAATGTCTGCCGAGCAGCTCCAGGAGTTTCATATTCACCTCGAAAGCAACTTTGCAATCAGTCACCCCAACGGCGGACGCTACAGGGTGAATGTTTTTCAACAACAAAATAATCTTGGCCTCGTTATTCGACGAATTTTAACGGACATCCCCACTTTTGACCAACTGGGCTTGCCCACACACCTTCAAGAACTGGTGATGGAGCAACGTGGCTTAGTTATTTTTGTCGGAGCAAGCGGGGCAGGCAAATCAAGTTCCCTGGCTGCAATGGTCGGGCATCGTAACAACAACAGTCCGGGTCATATCGTCACGATAGAAGACCCCATTGAGTATATTCACAAGCATAATCAATCCATCGTCACTCAACGCGAAGTCGGCATTGATACACACTCTTATGAAAATGCGCTAAAAAATACCTTAAGACAAACACCCGATTTGATTATGATTGGTGAAATCAGATCCCGAGAAACGATGGAGCATGCTATCGCCTTTGCCAATACCGGCCACCTGGTTCTAACAACACTACACGCCACAAATACGAATCAAGCCATAGAAAGAATACTTAATTTTTTCCCTGAAGAAAAGCGGACACAATTGCTGCTGGACCTCTCCTACGACCTTAAAGCCGTTATTGCACAAAGACTCATCCCGGACATCAATAAAAAAGGTCGACATGTTGCGACTGAAATCATGATGAACACGCCCCTCATCTCAGACCTGATACTCAGAGGGGAATACCATTTAATCCCGGACGTAATGAAGCGATCCCTCAATGAAGGTATGTCAACTTTTACCAACAGCCTCTACCACCTCTACACAAAAGGCAAAATAAGCTACGACAACGCCTTACAATACTCCGATGCACCTAATGAAATACGCCTGTTAATTAAATTAAAGGGGCAAGTTAATGATGAAACAACACCCGTTACCCCATCCATCTCTTTATTTTAGACATTAAATCTTGTTTCTTGATCGATAACTTCCCTTCATTGTCAAAAGCAGGGGGCTGAGGCAGGCTGGAGGGTTCCGCATTATTCAGTATCCCCTGCGCACGGATATGCAACATATTTTCAGCTTCCTGTTGCCCCAAAGACTGGGCAACCACGTCCCTGCCCGCTGACAATACGGGTGGGCGGCGCGTGACATTGTGCGCATCAGTTGCAATCAGATGCACGATTCCATCGTCTAACATACGCTCCGACCAAGACAACGCCTTTTTACCAAAACGACCGGTTATACTTTGCGAGGTCAGCTGTATCCAGGCACCCTGCTCTACCATCTCAATTAACTGGGCATAGTATTCATTAATCCAGCGCTGCCTTTCGGGATGCGTAATAATAGGAACATAACCCGCACTTTGTAGAGCAAAGACACAATCTTGCATCATTTTAATATGCCCACGATCACGATGAGGGAACTCTAACAATAAATAACGAGAGTGATTCAATGTGGCGACACGTCCTGACTTTATCCCGTGAACTAAATTCACATCAACATGAACATCTGCACCACAAAATAAGGTTAATTCGACATTCGCTGCACGTAAGGCTTCTGAAAAATTTGCAATCGCTTGAATAATGCCCGCCTTGGTATTCTCATACAAGCCCGGATATATATGAGGCGTACAGACAACGGTATGAATGCCGTCGTCCACGGCTTGCTTGGCCATAGCAACCGCCATCTCAAGGTTTTTGGCACCATCGTCAATACGGGGCAATATATGGCAGTGTAAATCAATCATGATTCTAGTATACGTTCTCTGGTTTAAATACGACGAATAGCGTACACGACATGATTCTTAAATCCAGCCACAAGGTCCAGGTTCGAATATAAGTCAGATCATATTCAATTCGCTTTTCCATTT
>JAADHS010000036.1 GCA_013151745.1 Gammaproteobacteria bacterium
ATGAGGCTGGATGATCTTCAGAAAATAGCGGGAGTAAACGGGACGATCGGGGCGTGATCGTGACGCTTTCTCTTTTCTTTTATCGCCTCTTATCAAACCATGTTACTTTAGGAAGGTGCACGAAATACCTTTCCTTTTTTATTTCGATTCGTTAGGAACAAGTCAATATTTGATTTAGGGCTCAATGTTCACAGGGTATGCCTATAGTGTGAATGAGTTTTCTAACTTCATTAATAGCTACAGTCAGCAGAGCAAGGTCGGTGACATCACTGCTTTTAAAACTCTCTAGGTGACCCTTATATCGATGCAGGTTGATTTGGTTTGCTTCTTGCCATGTTTCTAACATATTTTGTGCATCGCTATTTTGATCTGAAAGTAACAGGGCTTCACGAATAATAGTACGATGAACCCGAAATAAATCGTTACGCAATGCGGCCCTGGCCAGTCGTAACCAGCGACTTGTTGCAGGGAGCTCCGTAATCAAGTCATGTAACCAGTTAATATCCAATCGTGTCCCCAGCTCAAAATACAGCTTGGCAACCGTCAAAACAGGGCGTTCTACTGTAGCTGAAACCTCGGTAATATCCAGTGCCGAATAAAGGGGGAGGAGTGAAGCAATCGTCGCCGCCAGGTTTTGAGAAGCACCGGCATCGATATAACGTTGTTTATTTTTATCGAGTTGATCGCCCTCTTCTTGATCTAGCATGTCAAAAAAATGTTTCGAAATTTCGAACACACTAGATTGAAATGACTCAATAGTCAGGTTTATTTCAAGAGGTTGCTTGCAGTTTCGTAAAAACCATTCCGTTGTACGACGTACTAATTTCCGAGTAATTTCTAAAAGTTCGCTTTTATCATGTGTACTTATTTTATTGTCTAATGAATTGATTTGAGAGTAAATAGGGTGAATTTCAAAGACGTTTATTGCAGAGACGTAAGCTCGGGTAACATCTGCTGCTTTTGCACCTGTATTTTCCATAATGCGAAATAAAAATGTGATCCCTTCATTATTGATCATCGAATTAGCATTAAACGTAGCAATAATTTCTCGATGTAAACGGTGCTGTGGTAATAAGGCACTGTATTGTTCTTGTATAGGCTTGGGGAAATAGCATTTTATTTCATTAGCCAAATAAGGATCACTGTATATATCAGAGCTTAATAGCGCATCATATAAATCAATTTTTGCATAGGATAACAACACCGCTAACTCTGGACGGGTTAATCCTTTGCCTGCGGCGCGAAGTTTATTAATGGCTTCATCATCAGGCAAATTCCAGGTGCTGCGCTCAAGACGCTCTGATTTTTCCAGGTAAGAAATAAATCGAGCATGTTCATCAAGCAAGGCACTGGCATTGGCATAATCAGAAGAGAGGGCTTGAGCTTGCTGATAACTATGGTTAAGTACCAAACCTGCGACTTCATCCGTCATCTTGACTAAGAGCTGATTGCGCTGTACTTCACTTAAATCTCCGTTCTTAACCACGTCATTAAGGAGTATTTTTATATTAACTTCATGATCCGAGCAATCAACGCCACCAGAATTATCTATAAAATCGGTATTGATATAGCCACCTTGCCGGGCAAACTCAATACGTGCATTCGCCGTCAGCCCTAAATTACCGCCTTCGCCAAATACTTTACAGCGTAACTCGGATGCGTTAATGCGAATATTATCATTACTACGGTCACTCGCATTAACGTGTTCCTCCTCTTTTGCTTTTATAAAAGTACCTATGCCACCGTTCCAAATTAAATCTACTGGGGCTTTTAATAATGCTTGTATCAGCTCATTAGGGGTTAATATCTTTGCGTTGATATCGAGTGCTTGCTGCACTTGCGGGGAAATAATAATAGATTTGGCGTCTCTCAGATAGACGCCACCGCCCTCTGAAATAAGTTCCTTTTTATAATCGGTCCATGCCGAGCGACTGCAATTAAAAAGCCTCTTTCTTTCCTGAAAGCTTTGTGTTGCATCAGGATCGGGATCAAGAAAAATATGCTTATGACTGAACGTGCCTATTAGCTTGATATGCTCAGACAACAGCATTCCGTTACCAAAAACATCGCCATTCATACTGCCAATTCCGATCACAGTAAAATCCGTTTTTTGAATATCTGTAGCTTGTTCCCGGAAGTGATGTTTTACGGATTCCCAGGCACCTCTGGCCGTGATGCCCATTTTTTTGTGGTCGTACCCCTCCGAGCCACCCGATGCAAATGCATCGCCTAACCAAAAACCATATTCTTTAGCGATGCCATTAGCGGCATCTGAAAAAGACGCTGTCCCTTTATCTGCGGCAACAACAAGGTAGGGGTCATCGTCGTCATAACGTACAACGTGATGACGTGGAATCACCTTACCGTCTTGTAAATTGTCGGTAATATCCAAAAGACCACGGATAAAAGTACGATAAGAGTGTGCGACTGCTTTTTTTAATGTCTCTGTGTTACCATCTGAGGGTGGTTTTTTAAGCACAAAGCCCCCTTTAGCCCCAACAGGAACAATAACTGAATTTTTCACCATTTGGGTTTTCATTAAACCAAAAATTTCAGTACGAAAATCTTCCATACGATCAGACCAGCGTAAACCTCCCCGTGCGACTTTGCCGCCGCGTAAATGTATGCCTTCTGTATGCACGGAATAAACGAATATTTCGAACAGGGGGACGGGTTTTTCCAGGTCAGGAATTTGTGAAGGATCCAGCTTGAAGGACAGGTAATCTTTATACTCACCCTCGGTTGTTTCACGCTGATAATAATTAGTACGCAACATGGCCTGAATAAGCATAAAAAAACGGCGGATAATTTTATCTTCATCTAAAGAGGGAACCTGGTCTAATGATTGCTCTATTGCATCGATTAAACGCTCAGTACGCACAATGGCATGTTCCTGTTCGTCTGGATTGAAGCGAGTATGGAATAAATCAACTAATAAACTGGAAATTTGAGGATGCTTACAAAGCGCCTGTTCAATATATTTCTGACTGAATGGAAAACCGGTTTGTCGTAAATATTTATAACACGCCCTTAATATCAGAACACTTCGCCAAGGCAGTTGCGCGCCCAGTACCAGTCGGTTAAAACCGTCATTTTCAACATTACCGGCCCAAATTTGAAAAAATGCACTTTGAAAAAAATCACGAAAGTGATCCAGGTTGATGATTTTATCTTGATCGTAAATCATTCCGACATCATGAACCCAAATGATGTCTTCATTGCCCGCTTTCACTTCGTGAGGACGTTCATCAATGACAGTGACCCCCATATTTTCCAGCATAGGCAAAATAATGGATAAATAAATGGGTTTGTTTCGGCGAAAAATTTTGAACCGTACTTCGCCTTCGGTGGCTTCAAGAGGAAAATAAAGTGACATGGCTATGGGCCTATTTTCCGCCAATTTTTCCATTTTCAAAATATCAGAAACTGCAGCAGGAGCGGGGTAGTCATCGCGGTAGGAGGCAGGAAATGCTTTTGCATAACGAGCGAATAGTCTCGTGCCATGGGCTTCACCCAGTTCTTGTAATAAACTGTTTAATAAATCATCTTCCCATGAGCGTATCGCATTGGTTATTTTTTTTTCCATTTCGCTGGCATCATATTCAACGAGTGCCCCTGGTTCAATATGTGCGATCAGGTATAGCCTGGCTAGAACAGACTCTGTAAGGGATACGGAAAAATCAATGCTGCTTGCATTGAATGAGGATTGAAGAATATTTTGTACCTTGATTCTGTTTTCGGTATTAAAACGTTCTCTAGGCAAAAAAACCAAACAGGATAAAAATCGTCCGTACGGGTCTTGCCGAACCAATAAACGAACACGTTGCCTCTCTTGAAGGTGTAGTATTTCCGATGCGATGTTATAAAGTTCATCCGCTGAACATTGAAAAAGTTCGTCCCGCGGTAACGTTTCGATGATGTTCACCAGTGCTTTGGCAGAATGTCCATTTGTTCGATAGCCTGTTCCTTCCATTATGCGTTGTTCTTTCTGTCGCAACAAAGGAATATCTTTAATACGAGAGGTATAGGCTGCCGAAGTATAGAGTCCAAGAAACCGCCATTCACCTACAACTTCACCTGCCGTGTTAAAACGTTTAATACCAATATAGTCCAGGTGGCCAGGTCGATGCACCGTAGAACGAGAGTTGCTTTTAGTGATAATTAGTAAATTTGCTTTTCTCGCACGTTTTTTAATTTCAGCGGGAAGATGGGCAAAACTTTTTGAAGTAGTTTCACCGAGGTGGGTACGCAGTATGCCTAACCCGGTGTCGGGTACAATACGTAATACATCTTCTTTGCCATTTTCATGTGCTGAAAAATGATATTCTCGATAACCTAGAAAAGTAAAATGATTGCGTGACAACCATTCGAGAAATTCCAGATCTTGGTCTATTTCATTTTGTTCGAGTGGCGGCGGAGTGTCTTTAATATTTTGAATGGTGTTGGCTAACGCGGCACGCATTTTCTCCCAATCTTCTACGGCAACTCGAACATCGTCTAAAACATGTTTGACACAAACTTCAAGTTGCTTTAAATCTGCTTCGCTTGCTCGGCGATCAACCTCGAAGTGCAAGATGGCTTCAGCCGTAGAAGTTTTGTTTTTGGCCGGAGTATTTGCAACAGACTTTAATACACCCTCCGCATCGCGAATAACATGCATGACCGGATGAATAACCAAGTGAATGGTTAAGCCCGCTTGATTTAATGCCATACTGATAGAATCCACCAAAAATGGCATATCATCGACTACGAGTTCAATAATGGTATGGGTAGATTGCCAGCCATGCTCATCCATTTTCGGGTTGTAGACATTGAGTACATATTTACTTTTTAGTCTTTTATAGGCGATATGCCATTGTGCAAGTGCGGCACCGTAGAGATTGAGCGTCGACCTCTCCAAAATATCACCGGGTGCCGTGCTTTCGTAAAATTTTTCCGTGAATGCGCTTGCCAGGGCTCTTTGTTTGGCGGGTAACTTGTCATTAATACGGCTGATGACTTGTTTGATCGCTTCCTGCTTGTCGTCATTTAGATGTAACATGGTCTCTGCTGTCCTGGAGTGAAATGCCAAAGCAATGTCAACTTAGGAAGGGAACACAATAACTTTTACAATTAGAGCATCTCAGCTTCAGCCTGTTTTTGCCCGTTGTTCAATCTCAAAAGTTCGAAATAAGAGCAACTATTCCTGCACTTTTGCTCAATCAGAACGAACGAAGACGGACTAAATCAGAGCGCCACTTGTAAAAGTTATTCAATTTTCATTCCTTAGTTCAATTTTCATTCCTTAGATGAACTTTCTAGATAAATGTTCAATGAATTATACGCTTACATTGCCAAATCGGTTGCAACAGAAATGTGTTGAATTAAAAACCGCCAATTAAACTTGGAAAACGCAGTTGATTCCCGACGTTTCCCGCTACGTTATTCAAATCAATATCTTGCACTATACGCCCTGAAAGAAGTGCCCTTGGGGTATATTCGCGTCCAATTGTGTTTTTAGGTTTAACCTGAATTTCAAGCGTATTTGGGAATAATGATGGTCTACCCTTGTCGAACCCCTCATACTTTTTCCTGATTACCCATAATTCTCAGCCATACTCAAAAACCTCATAGGCATTGGTGGCGTTCTTAACGCAACATATGCAAAGCGTGGCAGCATGTCTTCTAATTGAAACCGTCGATTAAACCGGTAACAA
>JAADHS010000219.1 GCA_013151745.1 Gammaproteobacteria bacterium
CGATGTTAACCAAAGAGCGAGTGATGATGACATGCTCAACTTCTGTTTCCAGATAGGTTTGTAATTGATCCATGGCATTGAGCACCTCCGGTTGCGTCAAAGCACCATCGGAGCCCATGTCGATCATGATTTCAAGTGACTGTGTCCCCCCCATTTTTTCGTCGACCAAGGTCGTGGATTTTTTAATAATACTCTCTTCACCAAAGATATTGACAAAATTAGAATCAACTTCTATTTTTGTTATCCCAAAGAGAAAAAAAACGGCAATTAAGCTGAACACGGCGATATTGATGTCTGGCTTAAGATGAGAAAAATGTTCAACTTTTTGTAACAACACCTGGATAAGATGGATGCCATTTTCTTGCTTTTCTTTTTTATGTTTTTTTGTTTTAATTTTAGGCGCCCATAAATCGAGCATTAGAGGCAATATAAATACAGTAAAGAGGAATGCCAACATCACGCCAAGGGCGGCAGACATCGCAAACCTTTGAACAGGAATGAGTGGTACGACCAGTAAAGCCAGCATACCAATAGCGGTGGTTAAACTGGTCAGAAATACCGCCACGCCAGATTTTTCATAAGCTGCATTCAGCGCTTGTTTGTGTTTTTTCCCCAGGTTACGAAAATAAAGATAGCCCGATAAAATATGTACTGAATCGGCAACACCAACAACCAGAATGAGCAATACGGTCACATTGATCATCATGTTCATCTTTAAACCTAGCCAACCAAAAACAGCCACCGTGACCAGTGATGCTGCTGTAATAATGACCACAGGCCAAACAACGGCGGCAAAAGAACGAAAGAGTAGCCAAAGCATGGTTAGTGTGATGAATAGAGTGAGTAGCATGACCAGGTTTACTTGCTGTATTAAATTATCCCAAACGTAGGCATTCATTGGCGGTGTGCCAACAGGGTAATACTCTAATACATTGGCATATTCCGGTTTGTCAATAATGGCTCTGATCGCGGCATTGACATGAGAATAATCTTCGATTTCAACAGGCTCGAAGGTTTTCGGTTTTTCATTTTCTGTCGATAGATTTATGCTTGATGGCTCGATTTCCGCAACATCAAACTCTGCGTAATCAAACTCATCGGGAGCCAGCTCGTCGAGAACATTAGAATCAGACAGCTCAGGATGGTTTTCTTTAAACCGTGTTTTAAAATCTGTGCGAATAATCATGCCACCATATTTCGAATCTTTAGAAACATAGAGCAATGGGTAATCGGGGTGTGCCATGGCTTGTTGGCGATAATGTTCGGTTTGTTCTTGTGTTAGCGGGATGCGATCTCCGACGAATTGTCTTGATATTAATGCATTTTCTGATGCTTCAAGATAACTGACATTGATTAATGACGTGATATCGACAATGTGGTCTAGAGGAGATTCTTCACCTGCTTTTAATTCGAGCCGATAATTGAGTAAATCTTCCTGTAGGTTACGTAAGGCGGTCAGCGAGTCCTTTGAAAAAACATCGCCATCCAGTGCGCGGTAAACAATGTAAAAAGATTCATCGCCACCAAATTCTTCTCTAAATCGATCAAAAGCGAGTTTGACAGGATCATCTTCTTTGAAAAAAAATTCATCGCTTAAATCCAGTTGGAATTTTCCTGCGCCAGGTGCAATGGCAAGAACCAAAATGATAAATAACCCCCAAATCCATTTTCGATATTGACGTACGGTATCGGGTACTTGTTGAAAAAATTGGCTCTGGGCTTCAAATATCTTTTCCATTTTTATCCTTTATCGAGCAATTGGTTTTTTTGGGGCGGGTGGGTGATTATCATGCAAATAAGATAGAAAAATCAACCTGGACTCCGTAGTTGGACGAGCTGAAGTGTGTTTTTGTGGTATTGCAGGTCAAGGCGTAACGAAAGCGTGGCTTTTGTGATGTTGCAGATCAAGGCGTATTGAGAGCCGGAGAGCCGCCAAGCTCAAAAAAATTTGGACGACAAGAACAATCTCATTCATAAAATGGGGGTTGCTGACACCCCTATAGAGGGGATTGACACATCGACAGAGGGAATGGGCACACCTGAAAAAGGGTCTGGTATACCTGCAAAGGGGTCAGGTATATCTACAGAAGGAATGGGCACGCCTACAAAAAAATCGCCCGGCACACCAAAAAAGTCGTCCGGCATCCCTACAAAATTGCCTGAGCAGCTATTAGGTGCGGTACCTGTGCTACATTTCGCTTCGTTACCTGGCGCAGGGTAATCATTTTGAAGCGGATCCCAAAATCCGCCCCAGTCATACGCCATAGGGTCGGTGCTATTGCCATCACTGTAAGTGTAAGACCCTTCTTGGTAATCATTACGCCCTCCCGCGACACTGAACGCTTGCCAACAACTGCCACCATAGAGAAAACTAGGATTAGCACAATCGTTATAGATGTAACGTCCGCCGGTGACATCGCTACGCTGGCTATCCGTCGCCATATCAAAATTGCCGTTATCCATAATCGAATCTCCGGTAAAAGTAATCGTGTTCGTAATCACCCCTTTTGTTGTCATATCGGAGTAAGTAATGTTACTCATATCCAGTTGAAACTGAGCTTGCATTAATGCTCCAGTCGTAGCGTCATTAATAGTTTGACTAATAATGGGTTTAAAGTTCAGGCGATCTTTTAGAAACTCCGAGCAAAACTCCGCTGAGTCACAATTCCATGTTTTGGTTTGCGGATCCCATACTCCGTCGCCCATCACTTGCCTAATGATCGACCGGGTTGGGTCACCACTGCCATTGCCGGTAAAATCAACGCCACGTGTCGGATCGAGGCCAAGAGGATCCCAACCATTGCCGCTGATTTCTTTAAGTCTAAGCGTACCAAAATTTGCGGGTAAACCACCACTAAACGATCCAAAACCACTTCCTGAGGCTACAGCGGTATAGCTTTCCATGGCAAAACCTGAACTAGGGTCACCGACGATGATGTGCCAGTACATGACCCCATTAATCATAATGTCACCTTGATAAAAAGGCGTGGTATCTGGGTCTCGCGTTTCGAACCCGTTGCCGATACCACATAATGAACCCGAGCGCCCACCTACACCGCAATTGCCAGGAAGCGTTTGATTGTCATAGGGTCCGATCTTAAAACCAAGTTGGAATGTGTTGAATGTATCGAATGCGGCATGGGCTGAGGCAAAGAGAGTGAGAATGAAATAGAGTATAACGGTGCGAATAGGCAATGTAATGTACATTATATTACCTCCTTTTTTTATGATTTATTTCAGGGGAACAACAGGTGAACAGAACAGGGGCTTAGAGTATTCGTTAGACGTTTTTCAAATGACTGTCCTGCGAATATCATAATCGATGTCATCGAGGATAATAGTATTTTGTGATCAACATCAACAAGATGGGATGATCAGGTCGTTATTGTGACCAATGGTCATGACGTTGTGACGAAAGGGTTTCAGGAGCAAAGGCCATCAGCCGATAAACTGCATTTAAAAAATTTGGGTTATTGGCATGCCAAGCCAGACGGTAATAAAATATTTCAAAGCAACGAACGTTAAGGATAAGTTGAGTTGTGACCATTAACATAGTGCAGAATTTAAAACAGAAGTCGTTAACAGGGGTAGGAGAGTCGTAGATTGAAACCCAGATCCTGCACGGGATCGTATTTTCGGGTTTAGGTCATTGTGTAGAAGATAACGATCAAAACAATATGGCGAAGAATGATAATACCTTGGCTTAGACAACCGGTTGTACGCATCACGACATGGGCTATGCGCATGCGTTTTTATGTGATCGCTATCATCCTTGTCGCGATAAGTGTTCCTTTTTTACATTTATATATGGATGTACCCTTGTCGCTTGCGGAACTGGTTATCCATACTTTAAGTATAACTTTATCGACTGCTGTTGCGATTTTATTATTGGAACTCCTGTTATGGATCTATTTGAAAAGAAAAACGAAGAAAAAGAAATGGAGTCTTTCTTTTGGTCTGTTTTGGTTGCTCTTTTTAGGTGTTGCTTTACTTTCATTTATTGTCATGAATGTGACGCATGATCTTCTACCGATCACCCTTGATATCTGGGATAGACACATAAAGCATGATTTAGGCGCGGCTCCATGGAAGATACTGCCGGTAGTACTGCTCATCGGCTACATATTGATTCAATTCATTCTTCGATATAAAACGGCGCAAGAGCTGGCCGATGTAAAGAAACTAAACCAACAATTACAAGCAGCAAAAAAGGAGGGTGAACCGCCAGATAACGAAGTCAAAGAAGACCGACATGTTGATGCGCCTCAGTTTGCTTTACCTTATAAGGGGGAAACTCTTTATTTAAACCCGGCATGGATTGTTCGAGTTGAGTCGAATCAAAATTATTGCTCTATTTGGGTTGCATCAAATGAAGAGCAAAGTGGATCTAGTTATATGATACGCATTACGTTAAGCGAGGTGCTGAACCAATTGCCAGACAACCTATTTTTGCAGGTGCATCGATCCCATATTGTCAATATTGCTTATGTATCAGGCCTGGTGCGCCAAGATCGTAATTATCAATTACAGTTAACAAACGGGGATTCTATTCCCGTTAGTCGATCTCGAATCAAACAAATACGGCAAAAAATACTCTGTCTGTAGAGATCGAGATTTATTCTTCAATAATTAAAGATTGTTATAACGATTCAAGTCAAACAAACCAGACCTAACGAGTTTGTTTCGTGCTGACTCACCTTGAAACCAATCAGCCAGCGCCCAGAATTTAGGGTGCGTTCGTCTTACTCCGTACCGTTCAACGAATTTTTGATAGTCTTCTGGAGTCCGAATGGCAGAGCAATGTTTCGCAAACGTCTCAATCTCTGACAAGTCTACGGAAAAAAAGAAATTGGGATAAGAGCCTGCCAGCCCTTTCACGACCGTCATAGAGTCCTGATCAATATCCGCGCGATCTCGCTCATGCTCATCAGCCAAAAAAGAAGTTACGTTTTTGTAAGCTTTATTACGGATCAGCGTATAGGCAACATCTTCGTTTGGCTTGTTCATTTTAACTCGAACAAAGGCAACATCAGGAAAAGAAAAAAGATTTTTTCCTTTCAATTGTTCAATTTTTTTCATTGCACGGTCTACACGTTTCACGACGATTTGAGATGTTGTTTTTTTACAATCCATGTCACCACAGAGGTTCCTGTTTTTAGCTTGTTGTGACACGACATCAAGCCTTTTTTTGATACGAAGATATAATTCCTGCTGAGGATCGTTTGTTTGATAGCCACTGACCGCCTCTGTGCTCAACCACGCTTGCGGTGCGGCAAACAACTCATCAATAGTACTTCGTTGACCCACATACCAACTGTCACGTATTTCTCTTCGCCGGTTGGCCGGTAGAAAAGCTAAAAAATAATCTTCACCTTCCATACGAAGAAAATCCATGTAGATTCTCGTGCTTATTCGATGGTCAATGTTGCCATACACATTAAAACCCGCGACCAATAAATAGTGAATACGCTCGAACAGTGGATAATCAATAACCCAGGCTGTTTCTGGATCACGACCAACCAGGCCGTAAGCCACGGAACCACTGTCAAAATGGCGAAACACAGTCAGTGCTGCGTTGGGGTTATTGCCATCCCCATCCCAGATAAAATCCATCGCTTGCTCAATATTATGGGTGCCCATTGTTTTAAACCAAGCTTGTTTTTTCTCCATATAACGCCGCTGCCCTTTCCAATAATCTGTCCAGATGCGAATCAACTCCAGATTACTACTTCCTTCTTTGGGCACTTGCAGTTCATCAGCCATTTCTTCAATAAATTGTTCTTTGTTGGTAATCACGGACTGATCTGGATCAAAAAACAGTACCCAGAATTGGTCTTCAATCACATCCAATGCAATCTGTCCTCTACAGACGGGCCCCTTGATAAAGCCTTCGATAAAAAAATACGCATCATCCAACAAAAATCGGTAGCGTGACTCTGCGGGTATGGCGGCAAACACCTTGAATGGATTAGAAGCCATCTCCGTTTCATAGGAAGGCAGTTGCGTTACTGCATAATCCGGCAGCAAAAAAAGTTCACGATAACGCTGCATGCGCTCATCAGAAAATTCATAAACGATGTGACTTTTAGCCACGATAGAGGGCTGATATCTTAATAATCGATAGTAAAATGGCGCAGTACCAGGGTCATCGTAGGGTCGCACGGTCGGAATTTCATTGATCACCTCTCCCGACGGTGTGGTAGAACGTACCAAACGATAAAATTCTCGTGTTGGCGATGCCGAAAAATGAATGTGAGCATGAAACAGGTGTTCATAGAGATAACGACTGACCAGTTTTTGCTTAACCGAGGGTTGGTTTAAAAAATGCTCCCACTGATTAATTTTCGGTTGCACCGTAAAAGAAGGGTCAAGAGGTTGTGGTGCTAACGCACCTTGTGCCAACCAGGAAACAAGCGTTTGGTGTTCCGTCTCCGACAAACCCGGCATGGCATAGGGCATACCCCAGAGAGGATGTTGCTGAGCAAAATCATCAATTGTAGCCAACGTTGGACAGCTTTCTTCTCGATTGAGACCCAAGGTAAAGCTGTCCGGAAGTTGATTTTGAGTCGGCTGCGGGTGTTGCTGCTTCAAACGCAACAGGTGATACAATACTGAGTTTTCCAGATTTTGACCTGGTGTCTGTTGCCCCTCGTTAAGGATAGAAGTAAATCCACGCGCACGCCACTGATCCGTTGTAATTGCATCAATAAACAAGCGTGTTGGTTGCATCGTGGTTATGCGCTGGGGTTCGTAGATACGTTCTTTACTGGCACCGCGTTGCAACCCGTCAATTGACGAAAGTTTTAGCTGGCAAGGTGCATCGTAGCAGCCGTGACAAACCACGCACCGCTTTTCTAAAATAGGTTTGATTTGTTTTTCATATTGTACGGCATCACTCAGTAACACCGTCTCAAGATTGAGATCCATCGAGTGAGGCGGTTTCTGTTCAATATAAACAATGGCAAGCAACAACAGACCGGCAGGTAAAATGCCCCACACCCACCTTTTAAATGGTATTTTTTTTAGCACCTTCATCAACTGAATTTTAACAGATCGATCTCTCTAGATCTTGCACATAGGTGTTCGGGATTTATTTTATACAATATCAACAAGTTAAAAATATGCTGTAATACTGACTTTAAACATGCACAAGCTTGTTTGAGTGCTGCCTGAACAACATAAATCATTTTTCATTTACGACACGTTCAGTACTTAAACTCAAGGATAAAATGTATAAGCAGTTGATTTTATAAATTTAAAATCCCGAACACTTATGAGATCTTGCACTATAATTTGTGGATCAACTGCATTTTTCAGGCTGAAGCAACGATGCTGTCGTTTGACCTGTTTAAAGAGATTCATTTAAGATCGTATGCGGAACCGTATTATTTGTTGAAAACAAAAAAGTTGACCTGTGAGCAACACGCAGGTTTAAACTGCGAGACACTAACTTTTGACACGCTGAGGAAGTTATTGCGTGTCCTTTTCCAAGGAGAAAATCATGGGTAATGGAGCTAGTGTGAGCCACTCACACTATGGTTTACTGCATACTGAAATTGAAGGATTCGACTTGCTGGCCGAGCTGGCTCTGGATATGCGCTCATCATGGAATCATGCCTCCGATGAAGTATGGCGACAGCTTGACCCCGATCTCTGGGCGCTGACTCGAAACCCTTGGGTCGTTTTACAAACTGCATCACGAGAAAAATTACAGCAAGTTTTGGCCAATCCGGCCTTTCGTAAAAACGTTGAAGAGCAAGTTCAAGTCTGGCGTGATGCAGTTCAAAAACCGGCATGGTTTCAACAGACTCACCCCAAATCGAAGCTGGGCTGTGTTGCGTATTTCAGTATGGAGTTCATGTTAAGTGAGGCATTACCGATTTATTCGGGCGGGCTGGGTAACGTAGCGGGAGATCAACTCAAGGCTGCCAGCGATTTGGGTGTGCCGGTAATCGGTATCGGATTGCTCTATCAGCAAGGTTATTTTCGTCAGATGATTGACAAAAATGGCGCGCAACAGGCGCTATATCCCTACAATGACCCAGGACAATTGCCGATCACCCCGTTACGCAAAAATAATGGCGAATGGCTGCGGATAAAACTTGATTTACCTGGACACCCGATCTGGTTACGTACCTGGCAGGTTAAAGTCGGTCGGGTGAAACTTTACCTACTAGACAGTAATGATGTAGCAAACTACCCGCCCTATCGAGGCATTACCAGTGAACTGTATGGGGGTGGATCAGATCAGCGTCTGATGCAAGAACTGATTCTTGGCATAGGCGGCTGGCGGTTATTTTCAGAACTCGGTATCAAGCCGGATGTTTGTCACTTGAATGAAGGGCATGCGGCACTCGCCGTGCTGGAGCGCGCACGTAGTTTTATGGAAACCACAGGGCACACTTTCGAATCGGCACTGGCGGTTACCCGAGCGGGCAATTTATTCACGACCCATACCGCAGTGGCTGCGGGTTTTGACCAATTTACACCGAATCAAATTGAACATTGTCTGGGTGGATATGCGCAAACCCAACTGGGTCTCACTCTCAATGATCTTCTGGCGCTGGGTCGCAAGAATCCAGACGATACTTCTGAGCCTTTTAATATGGCCTATTTAGCCATCCGTGGCAGCGGAGCAGTGAATGGGGTCAGTCGTCTGCACGGCGAGGTCAGTCGTGACTTGTTTAGCTCTTTATTTCCACGTTGGCCGGTAAATGAAGTCCCTGTAGGGTATGTCACGAACGGGGTTCATGTGCCGACCTGGGATTCGCCCGCAGCCGATAAACTTTGGACAGAAGCCTGTGGCAAAGATCGATGGTTGAAACCAACAGAAGCTTTGGCGCGAGATATTTACAAAATTTCTGATACGACGCTTTGGAAGTTTCGTACCACCTCCAGCATGGCACTGCTTGACTATGCGCGTGACCGATTGTCTCGCCAATTGGCGGCTTCTGGTGCTCCCGATGAAATGATCGAACGGGCAAAGCAGACCTGTGATTGCAATACCTTAACACTGGGGTTTGCACGCCGTTTTGCAACCTACAAACGCCCGGACTTATTGCTCAATGATCCGGAACGTTTGTTGCGTTTGTTGACCAACCCGCACCGCCCCGTGCAACTCGTCATGGCGGGCAAAGCTCATCCAAAGGATCAAGCAGGGCAAGCACTGATCCAGAAATGGATGCGCTTTATTCAGCGTCCCGAAGTGCGTTCTCATGTTATTTTTCTCAGTGACTATGACATGCATCTGGCTGAACAATTGGTGCAAGGCGTCGATGTCTGGCTCAATACACCGCGCCGACCCTGGGAAGCGAGTGGAACCAGTGGCATGAAAGTCCTGGTCAATGGCGGTATTAATTTATCAGAACTGGATGGTTGGTGGGCAGAAGCTTACACACCGGATGTTGGCTGGGCGCTGGGCGATGGTCAGGAGCATAATGACGACCCAGCCTGGGACATCGCCGAAGCTGAAGCGCTTTATGAACTGCTCGAAAACGAGGTCATTCCCGAATTTTATACTCGTAACGAAGCAGGCATTCCCTCCGCCTGGGTCGCCCGGATGCGGGAAAGTATGGCGCGCTTAACGCCACATTATTCCACCAACCGCGCAGTACGTGAATACACCGAACAATACTATCTTCCCGCCGTTTCCGCCTATCATAAGCGGAGCGCTAACAAAGGCGCAGCCGGGTTACAGATTATTGACTGGCAACATACGCTGGAACAAAAATGGGCGGCATTACGCTTTGGTGAAGTAAAAATAGAAACGGATGAAAAGCAACATACATTTGAGGTTCAAGTGTATCTCAATGGTCTTGATCCGGCAGCTATTCGGGTCGAATTATATGCCGATGGCGAGAATGGTAATGCGCCGGAGCGAGTAGAAATGGAGCGTGTACGACAACAGATTGGCGCAAACCACGGTTATATATACCGTGCAAAAGTGTCAGTGATTCGCACAAAAAAAGACTATACCGCGCGAATGTTACCAAGCCAAGAGGCGGTGATGATACCTCTGGAAGACCAGCATATTTTATGGCATGAATGAAATGCAGCGAGCTGAAAGAAAATTTTAATCTATACCCAGAAAACACAGTTGGATGCGGAAGTATTACGTGCACATCTCATACGCATCAACAACTTTGTTGATGCGTTTCAAGCTGCCTAATTGCTTCAAAAGGTTTTGCTTTTCTATTTCACTTTTGCATTGAATCGCGGCATTGATGGCGATCAAATCTTCAAGATGGGCTCTGATATCCGGACTGCTTGTTTTCAAGTCTTGTTCATCAAAAAACTGTTTAAGCAAAGGGACTCGCTGTTGTTCCAGCTCAGTCACACTCGACCAATCATTACCTTCGCTGGCTGCTAGCATGGCCTTACTTAAAGTCAGCAAAGCCATGAGTTCTTTTGATTTCGTCATAGCAAAAATCAACTTATCACGTTAACCCGGTCTGCTGTACCCGCTTCTTCGGGTGCATTGGGTCGCATTTCTTGATATTCAATGGGCATAGCATCCCAAGCGCCTTTAATTTCATTCAATAAGCCCGCAACCTCATCAAGAATACCTTTATCGCTATGCAGGTTCGCTTCTACCAAGCGACGCTGCATGTAGTCATAAAGCCGATCCAGGTTCTCTGCGATTTCACCACCGGCTTCTTTGTTCAAGCTGACTTTTAAACCATCGATAATGGATATCGCCCAGCTGATATGACTGCCTTTATTCGGAATATCACCGCTATCGATGAAGTTTTTTGCCATCGCAATTTTTTCCAACACCCCTTCCATCAGCATTTGAATCAATTTGTGCGGGCTGGCATCTTCAATCACGGCGTTATTTTTTACTTTCGCATACTGGTTAATTGCACCGCGCGTATTACTGTACGTCATACTGCTTCTCCGTCACTTTTTTGGAATCCATTCCTTACCCACCAATTTTCGGTAAGTTTGACAACTGTTGTGTTAAAAAATCACCGGTTGAACGCAACGTGGCCACCAGTGCGTCCATCGCACCAAACTGCTTACGCAAACGTGTTTCAATGGTAAACAAACGATTTTCTAGTTCGATTCGTTGCTCGCCAATATCATCAATACTGGCTTGTATACCCTCTGTTTTACCGGTTATAGAGGAATTGGATTTAAGCAGATCCGTCATCAAATTAAACAGTTTGTCCGCATAACCTCGAGAAAAGGTAACCCCGCCCACCGAACCAGGGGTACTGCCGGTATACTCAACAAGCAGGCCATTTGCATCCCCGCTGCCCGTTAAAAACCGACCCTCACCTACCGCCGACACGCCACCGATGGTACCTGCAATATCCTGACCATCGACTCCGCTTCCGGTAGCAAAACCGAGGTCGGCAGAACCGGTCAGCAACTCAATTTTTGACTCCTTACCGTATTTGTTTGACGTGATGTCCAAACGATCACCATTATAAATCACCGCAACTGAAGCCTCAGCATTTTGCAGATTACTATCCGCATTAATCACCGCTTGCACTTCAGCAGCCAGGGCATCTCCATCGGCATAGGTGCCTTCTGTCAAGCTGATAGTACTCGACGTGGTATCATTAATTTTGATTGTGAAATTTTTATTGCTGGCGTCAATAATCAGGGTTGAGTTCGTTGTTGCAGTATAAACCGCACGCGTTGCAGCTTGACTGATTTCAACACCAAAAATACCCGACTGGGTACTCCCGGTCGAAGCAACAAAATTCAAATTACTGCCGCTGGCTTCCCCTCCCACCGAAAACAGGCGGGCGACCGCACTGGGGTCCGCCTCAACCGCAGCATCAAACCGAGCTGAATCTTTCACCAACTTGCCATCGGTATCGGTGGTAATCCCGACACTGGATAAGTTAGTATAATTGTCTCCGATATTCGGAACGATTTCATTCAACACAGTACGAATTTGATTGGTGACACCGCGTATGGCTGCATCACCCAATAAAGGGCCAGAACCCCCTTCAGGCGCAAAGGAAGTAAGACTATTGATAACTTCAACCAGCTCATTATAGCCTTCAATAAACGTGTCCACCATCGTCCCCATCTGGCTACTGTCTCTAGCCAGAGAGACCTCGGCTGCCCCGTTTTGCGAAGGGGTCTTAAGGGTAAACGTTACCCCCGACACTAAATCACTAATGGTATTATTTTCTCGAGTGACTAATAAACCGTTGTAGCGTACTGAGGCGTCCTGCCCCGGGGTTGTTTCGCTCATGTTAAGGGCATTCGCTGCATATGCTAACTGAGATAACCCAGTGCTATCGATATTATCCGTCAAATCATCGGCAACTGTAATCTCCATACTGTTATTCGCACCCAGATTGTCTCCGGTAAAAAGCAGTTTAAAGCCGTCTGAACCCACATTGATGATGGAGGCTGTGACACCAATACTGGCCGAATTCACCGCATCGCGAATGCCTTCCAAACTGCCATCGGTAATAATCACATCCTGCGTCGCCCGACTCGGATCTTTACTAAACGTATCGTATACGCCTTCATTATAACTGGTTCGACCAAAATTAAAGCTTAAGGTACCCGTCCCAACCGTATCAGATATATTGGCAAAGGTCGCCGAGGCCAGCGACTGCGCTTTCGCCAAAGCACTCACCTCTAAAGTAAATGAACTCTCTTTAGCATTGGAGACGGTGCTCATTGAAAAAGCACTCTCATCAGTTGAGGTGGCCTCTACTTGTAATAAACTGGATGAAAAACGCAATGAAGAGGTGGTGGTTTGAAACGAAGAAAGCGCCCCTTTGAGCGTGCCAAAAGAGGATAATTGTGCCTGAAATTCAGCTTCTTTACGATCCAGGCGTGATTCCGTCGGCTTACGCTCGGCCTCAATAATATCAGTAAGTAACTTATTAACATCAATACCCGAACCCACCCCCAGCGATGAAATATCAGCCATACGACCTCCGAAAAACCATAAACTAAACCGTTACTTTAAGCAGTAAACCCTCTATGGGTTGACTTGACGCTTCGTGCTGTTGTTGCAATCGTCGTACCAACTCCACCATATCCTCTGAGGGAATCTGTCGTACCAACTCTTCGGTTTCGCTGTCGTACACTCGAACGATCATTTCTCCCGTTTCTTCTTCGACTGAAAACTCCAGATTTCTGGCATACGTTTGTACCTGATTATTCACAAAATCCGTAGCCTCAGCAAGCCCTGAAACTACAACCCCCTCCGCCAATTCTTCTTTTTTTTGAAGTTCAGCGGCCATTTCTTGCCCAAGAGGGGACAAAGTTTGCCTTTGTTCTATTGTTGGAGTACGGGCGGTAGAGACATGAGCTGAATCAAAACGGGGATTTGGGTTTGAACTTTGATTTGAATTTGATTTTGAGCCTGGATTGCTCGTAGACAGAAGATTTTGCAAATGACTCACTTCAGTAGACATAATAGCCACCTATTTTTCAATAACAACAACTTGAAGAAGCGATTTTATCGTGAAGGGTCATATCCTCTATTAATCATCTCCGTTTTGTTCGTACCCTGCACCCTCATCATGATTGCTGTAAAAGCCCAGGGTATTTAACCTACCCTGAGCCACTTTTTTACTATAACGCGCCAGATTAAGCTCCGGGCGTTACGCCTTAGTTTATTGCAGTAGCGACAAGGCCAACTGTGGTAAACCATTTGCTTGAGACAGAATTGACACACCGGCTTGCTGCATAATTTGCGCTCGTGTCAACGCCGCTGTTTCTGCTGCAAAATCGGTATCCAGGATACGCGATCGAGCCGCCGTCAAATTTTCAACCGTACTGGTAATGTTAGAAATGGTTGAATTAAACCGAGTTTGCGTCGCACCCAGACTCGCCCGAATACTATCCACGCGGCTCAATGCTCCATCAGCAACGGCAATGGCAGACTGCGCACCCGCGGCCGTACTGATATCAATTTCACTCACGCTGCTCAATTCACTCGCTTGTGCCGCGTTGGCTGCACCTGCAAAAAGGCTACCAGCAGCATCGGCTATATCTGATTGCACATTGAATGAACGACTGCTTGAGTTCAGTACAACTTGCCCCCCTACCGTGGTTGAGTCCAAATGCGCCGCTTCTGTACCAGGATCACCATCGGTCAAGGTCACTGCTGCACCATCTACACCAGTTACCGCCATAGTGACCGTAGTAGAAGCATCCGCTGCAGATTGCTCAAAATTGGCAATGGCAATATCTTCCCCCGCAGAGGAGGTCAAGACTACAGACGCACCCGAATTCGTCAACTCTGCGCTAATGCCCGTATTACCGCTCTTGTCATTAATGGCCGTGACCAACGAAGTCAGGTCAGTATCTGTCACCGTTGCCGAAATCGCCACACCCGTTTGATTAGAACCAGACAGTTCAAAACTGACCGTACCACTTGCACTCAAACCACTTAAGGTTGCCGTTGTCGTTGCCGTCGCTGTCACACCTGTAGTGGGTGATTCTGCATTAATCGCGGCTGCAACTATTTTGGCACTTGAATCCACACCAATACTAACCGTCGCGGTCGCCTCACCCACTATAGTTAAATTTTGAGCGGCTACATTATTACCACCCGTAGCATCTACGGCAGCATCGGCAGCCACGCCCATACCAAAGTTTGCTGTTGCATTATTCGTGGTCACTGAGTTATTACCTAAAGTATTGGCTGTACTCCCCGCAACCGAAACTGAAATTGTTTGATTGGCATCTGCACCCACTTGAAAAGACTGGCTGGTAAAGCTGCCATCTAATAATTTCAAGCCATTAAAAGAAGTCGTACTCGCAACACGGTCAATTTCTGCAACCAACTGGTTGACCTCCGCCTGCAAAGCTTTACGATCCGCTGCTGAGTTGGTGCTGTTGGCCGATTGAATGGCCAGTTCACGAATACGCTGTAAACCATTCGTCGTTTCGGTTAACGCACCCTCTGCGGTTTGTGCCAGAGAAATTCCGTCATTAGCGTTGCGTGAAGCTTGCTCAAAACCTCGAATTTGCGTAGTAAAACGATTAGAAATCGCCAAACCAGCAGCATCGTCCGCTGCGCTATTAATACGTAAACCAGAAGAAAGTCGAGTCAGAGATTGAGTTAATTCACTTTGAGAGTTAGCAAGATTTCGTTGTGCGTTCAAAGACGCAACATTAGTATTGATCGATAGAGTCATTATTTTTCTCCTTTAACATCAACGGCGGCTTTTTTATTACGCCATTGAAAGGATGTATTGCTGGCAGATATACGCGCGATCAGCGTATTCACCGCCTCCACCTGGGTTAACGGTAAAGTGAAATAAATCTTTAGTCGTATTTAAAGTTTACATTGACTTATCTGCCACCCATCCCCCCTCGACCCCCGCCCATCATGCCACCCCGGCCACCGCGACTAAAATCGCACTGCCGATCAGGATTTTGCTCCGGCTGACAAAAATTAATCCATTCTATATTGTAAACATCAAATTCATCATCGTAATAAGTATAGGTTCCATAACTGTCACCAAAAGGAGCGCCGGCAGAATTGTCAGCCGTATAGGTGTAACGCCCTGCGGTAATACGTGCATCGGGTGCATCTACATTCGCATCAAAACGACCCACATTGGCTATGGTCGTGCTATTGATAAAACTAACTGGATCAGTGTAGGCATCATAACCTCCATTTCTCATATCCAGGTCAAAAACAGACGTCAGTGCTCCGTCTTCGATAATTTGGACTATACGCGGTTTATTTGATTCCTTGTCTTTAATAAACTCTTGCTTCATTCCACCATCGTTATTTATTTGACGAATATAAACCCGGCCTGGATTGCCTGTACCGCTGCCCGTAAGAGCGGCTCCCCCCTCAAGAGGTTGCCAAGCATTGTAGAGGCGATTATTTTTATCACCGTAACTAGAAGAATAAGGCACACTTCCACCGCCCATCATCCCCCCTCTCCTTCCGCCTCCGCCCCACCAACAACAATCACCGGTACGGATATAAAATTCCATGGCAAAATCATCGACATCAGGATCACCAAGAATGACATGAAAATACTTAATACCATTATCATTGACAATTTCCTGCAAAAAATAATCGCTGCCACAGCCCGGCCCGATCCCCCCCATCATCCCGCCTCCCATCATGCCTCCACGACCAGAATTGCAGCCGGTATTGGCCCAGCTGGAAACCGTATTAGGATTGGGTTGGAAATTGAGAGCAAACTCAGCTCTGGCGTGTACTTGAGAAGCCAAAAAACTCAGAACTAAGATAAAAAGAGGGACGAACAGCATAATAAATGTACTTTTTTTGTACGACATTGAGATTTCCTTGGAACAGTTTTAGCGCTTTTTGAGTGGGTGCAGGCAACGTTGAACCTAGATTCCGCAGTTGATCGCTCCCATTGAGGTGTAACCAACTGTTATGTAAGCCGTAACAGTTGGTTCGTTGTTTCACCGAACGGGTGAGTCCCGCTCAGAGCTAAATTGCACCTTTGTGACGGCGCATCTCTGCGTTGTAACTCCTTGACCTGCACCACCACAAACGCACACTTTAGCTCGTCCAACTGCGGATTCTAGGTTGAAGCAATGATGTGACTGCGACAACATGAAATCAATGACTTAAGTCAAAACTACCTAGGAGACTGTCATTAACGGGGAAGCACAGTGGGAAAAGCACACATAAATCAAACTTGCGGCTCTTTTCCCTGTTGAATAGAATTATACCATATATATAATATACATTATATATATGGCTGATATTACCCCTTGAATTCATACTTCTGCGAATTAAATGGGCAGCTCAAAATAAAAATACATGAATATACTCGCGGCATTTCAACCTGAAAAACTCACATTAATGCCCCTCTAGCCGATAAAAAGTTCAGACTCTTTATTTCATCCAAATATAGTTTTATATACAACACGGGACTCCAGTGAACTCAAATACAAAGGAACAACGTGCTTTTCTTCGTCATACCGTAAACATAAAGGCTGTATGTATTTTTCCTGGGCTAGGAGAATGGCCTTGTGAAGTCCGCAACGTCTGCGTTGGTGGTATGTATTTTATGTTTGACAAAAACTATAAAAAATATGCCAGCGCCATGACTGGCAATACCGTCATAGAGCTGATTTTGTCGGTTCCTTCTGAAAAGGAGGATATCAAACATCTTCAATTTCAAGGGCGCATCGTACGCCCTGATGAAAGAGGTGCGGGCATTGCACTGCTCAGCCCCAATCTGGATTCGTTACAAACTTTAAACGCCTATATAAAAACACAATATACCCAGCCCGCCAACGCACAAGAAAAGACAGCTCTTCACGAGAAAAATTCATCTGAAAACCAGACTCAGATCAATCCAGATTTAGAGAACATATTGGCCTCATGTAAAAAAATAATCAACGAATGTCTCGAGCCTTTAATAAAGAGCTCCCAAAAACATATTATTGATGCCTTATTCAAAGCATCTGAAAAGTCAAAGGATGTCACGCAGCAAAATGCCTATTTTGATAGCTTAAATATACTCAACCGTTCGCAAGATAAGTTAAAAGAAATATTTATTTCTTCAGCATTAACACAATTAAATACCTATTGTACCGACCCAAAAACCATCAATAAATCTTCTGAAGACTATGCCAACAGTGGCGAAATAACATTGTCTTTAATTGAAGAAGATGTATTAGAAGACTGGCTTGCCATCACTGAAATAACCAACCTGGCCAAAGCCAGGAATAATCAGGAATTGAGTGCGATTGAACAACATCTTAGCACGCTGTATCAGATCGAGATTAATGAAGAAAATAATCCTTTCGGCCCCATGTTATTTGCACAAGCCTTTGAGGATGGCATTCAACATTTGGCATTAAATCATGTTGCTGATCAGTTATGCTATACCGTTTTCAAAGGCACATTAAATACGACTTTGGCTGACATTTATAAAAAAATATTGAGTCTGTTAAGCAGAATTAAATTACCAGAAAAAAACGTTCCAGACAAAGAAAATGAACCCTCAGCACCATCGCAACCTAAAGAAACCTCAATGGATCATTCACCTCAAATTGATGAGGAAGAGGAACCCGTTATTAATCCAGAAACCGAGGCACACAAACCACTTGAAGAAAAATCGACATCTGAACAACCCAAACCTCAAATTCGTGCTGGTGATCAAGATATTTATCAACTTGTAAAAACATTACGTAACTTAAAACAACCCCATAACTCAGATCAAAATTCAACTCATACTCAAAGTAAAAATAACAGGAAATTATCGAAATCAAACCTCCCCTTTGAAACGGATTTAACTGAACGTCCCGTCGCTACTGCACCGGCTATTTACAGACCAACAGAAATATTGAATGCACTCAATCATCTTCAGGAAAAGACATCGCCACAATACGATGCCCCTATCGAACACACAGAAAACAGCAGCATTAATGCCCAAGTATTAAATATTTTATCCCAAGAAAACAGCGAACAAAATAACAGAACAATCAGTGATCGTGAAACGGGTATCATGGAAGTCGGCGGTCATTTGTTTGCTTCACTATTTCGAGACCGATTAGTCTCTGATAATGTGCGTGCCTGGCTAAAAAGACTTGAAATACCTATGCTCAAACTGGCCATCGTCGATGATTCTCTATTCAATAACCAATCTCATGTCGCTCGTCAAGTTGTTAATAAAATTTCCCAGCTAGAACTCTATGGAGAAGATAATCCGATAACAACCCGGGTTAATGGCTTGCTAGATCGCATTGTCAATGAAGTAGGTAAAACACCTGATATTTTTGAGCAAGTCCTCAAAGAAGTTGATTTTTTGATTAAAATACAAAACAAAGCTTATGCAGAAAACCTGAAAGAGGTTGTTACTGAATGTGAAAAAGAACACATTAATCCCCGCACTAAAAAAACACCCATCGACCCTCTATTGGAGCAATGGATCAAACAGGTTCGCCGTATTAAAATAGGAAGCTGGTTACTTTTTTCTTCTGATTCAAATCATCCTACTCGACTCAGACTGGCCTGGATAGCAAAAGATAAAACCCGATATATCTTTGTCAACTTAAGAGGTCTCAAAGAAATTTCATTTGATATTTCAGAAATAGCCCAACAACTTCGTAATGGAACTACCATCATCCTTGATAATGCGAATGACCCAGCAATGGACAGAGCACAGTACCAAATGTTACAAAATATGCATCACCAATTATTGCACGAAGCGACACATGATCAGCTCACCGGACTGATCAACCGTAGAGAATTTGAATCCTGTCTGCATAAAGCATACGCCTCTGCAAATCAAAATAATAATACACAACATATTTTATATTATTTGGACCTGGATCATTTAAACGTTGTCAATACCACATGTGGTTATGACGCAGGTGACAAATTGCTAATCGAAGTCACCACATTACTACAGAAAAAAATTGGAAAAAATGGAATTTTCGCTCGAATTGGCGGCGATGAATTTGCCATATTACTTATTGACTGCACCTTGGATGAGGCACTCAATATAGCTCAACAACAAAAGAAAATGATACAAGAGTATCGCTTAATTTGGGAAGAAAAACGCTTGTCTGTGGCGGTTAGAATTGGAATGGTACAAATTAATGGTAAAGAAACCAGTGCAGCAACATTGCTACAAGCCGCCGAATCCAGTTGCAAGGCAGCCAAAAGAAAAGGCTCAAACAGTATTCAGGTTTTTAGTCACGACGATGCTGAGTTATCCTTACGACAAAGAACTCTGGAGTGGGCTGCCCATATTGACCAAGCTCTGGATGAGAACACCCTGGAGTTACGTTGCCAACGCATCACCCTAATTCAAAATAATACCACATTACCCCCTTTCCATTCTGAAATTCTTTTAGGCGTTACCGATGAGCAAGGAAACGAAATGTCGCCACAGGAGTTAATACTGGCAGCAGAAGAATATCACCGAATGCCTGCCATTGATCGCTGGGTAATTCGCAACGTTTTCAATTGGATGATAGAACACGATGATGAGCTTAAAAAAACAGGGAGTTTATCTATTAATCTTTCTGGAAGTTCGTTGAATGACGATACTTTTTTGGATTTCGTACTGAATGAAATAAAGAGCACCAAGGTACCAACAAACAAAATTTGCTTCGAAATAACAGAAACAGCGGGCATAGCCAATTTATCCAATGCGGTAGAATTTATCGAAGAAGTAAAGAAAACAGGCTGCCAATTTTCTTTAGATGATTTTGGTAGTGGTTTATCATCTTATGGTTACTTAAAAAACCTGCCCATCGATTATTTAAAAATAGATGGCAATTTCGTACAATATATGGATAACAACCCTTGTGACTACGCAGTTGTAAAATCTATTACTGAGGTCGGACATTTCATGGGCAAAAAAATTATCGCCGAATACGTGGAAAATGAAACCGTTCTCGATATGCTAAAAGAAATAGGAGTCGATTATGCCCAAGGGTATGGAATTGAAAAGCCTTACAAACTGAGCGACCTGACAAAAATTAAATCTTCAGTAGATCTCCTCCCCTCATCGTAATAACATAGCGAAAATCGTCATCGCCGTTATCAAAAAAACGGGTAATGAAAAACGAAAAATAACAACACCTACTCCTCTAAATCATCGGGCAAAAAATGAACCAGGCGTCGTGATTTTAAAAATTGATAAGTGATATAGAGACCAACAGTCACATTTTCAACTTTGGTGACTAAGGGGCTCTCTTCATAAGTCGCCCCCCTTAAATTATCGTAGCGTGCAAAGCCGCCTAAACTATATTTTTTAAAACTTCGTCGCGTAATCAGAGTTAATCTGATCCCACCATAGCCACTGTCTGCCTGGTAGCGGGCACGACCTGGGCGCACATTATTTTCTGCTACGTCATAATAATATTCATTATAAGGACGAGTTGAAAAAAGAAAGGCAAGCGAAGCGGCGCTATCCCACTGTGCTTGTTGCCGCAGTACTATTGCCGGATTAAATGTAAAACCACGATATGCAATATGTTTTATATCGGTAGACAAAACAGCGCGCAGCGGCAATTGAAAATTCAGGGTACGACGCTTCTTTTTATAAACGATATAATGAATTGTGGGACCTATGGATAACGCGGTATCAAGATCAGACATGCCTTTACGAGCCGCATTTTCATCGCTATCAACGGGCAAATTAACTTTTCCACCGACATCAATATGTATATTTTCTGATTGATACAAGAGACCTTTCACGCCTTTTCTGTTAACTTGTAGGCGTTCGCTGCGATAGATAAAATACGGTAGAGGCAGAGCATATTCCCGCCGTTCATTAGAACCACGGTAATCGGGAAGACTGATTCCACCCAACCAAATACCCGCTTCCCATTGCGGCAAAGTTTGCTCTGCAAGCAAACCAGAGCTGTAAATTGTACTTAGAACTAAAAAATATTTCAACATTTCCCGGCGACCATGAAAACCTCCTAGGACTACCCTTAAGAAGCCCAAGGTATTATTTTTCCTCTTTGAAATAAACTTCAATGCTCCAGCGTAGAGCATAAATTTCCAATATCTTTGTCGGGCTCATCTCGGGAGCCGTTGTCATAAACAGCGCCCAGTCTTTTTCCCCTACGCTGGCTTTACCATCAAGCCCCAGTGTTAATCCTTCAAAAAGCATATTTTTTCTTTCATCATAGCTCCTTAATTTTGATGGTTAGCGTTAGTTTGTCATATACCCGTGGCGATTAAAATTTAGGTGTGATTGCGTATCCTCTTCATTCCCTGGCTACGTTGAAATTCTTCGCAATAGCCCGCTATTACTCGTCATTTCGCCTTGCCAGAAAATGAAAAGAACACACTCTCAACACCTAAATCTCAAACGCCACGGGTATATGTCGGAACAATATCCAGAAGCCTGGGAGTTTTACCCGATAAGTCTATCCAGGAGTTAAAGTACCGCTGGGCCGTGACAAATTGCAGAGACAATACCATTATTTTCGTAGTCGCCGCCCGAAAACTAACTAACCTTATAATTTAAAAAAAGAAATCATTCAACTTTTGACTCGAAGAAAGTTATAATGAAGCGTTTCTTAAGGCGGAAAAATCAAATGCATAAAGATGAAAAAACACTTGACATGGCGTCTATAAACGCAGTAGGTATCTTCCAAATACAGTATATTAGGAGCACTCCATGCAAAATTATCGTCGTGATTTTTCTAACATCTTAACCCAGGAAACCGTCTTGGGTGAATGGCTTCAACCTATGCTTGACGCTCTAAAGAGACGAATGAGAGCGCTTACACGCCTGCCCCGTCAAAAAACTGAGCGTGCAAACACGGAGGAATAATGAGCACTATAATTCACAGAGTATGCGTCGTATGCGGTAAAGATAATCGGCATAAAAATGACAGCAAATATTCAAAGAATGAATGGAAAATAAAAAAGTGCTCAGTGTGTCGATTTGTTTATCTCGAAAACGCCCCTATTTATGAGTTATTGATAAAAGATTTTGCATGGGAAAAAACATCGGGTACAGAAAAAGCAGAAAGAAAAAAACGGGAACCTTTTAAGCAAGCGATCAGTGATTATTTAAAAATAATCAGAAAACGATACTTAAAAAGAGATAAATTGCCCAAGCTAATCAGCCTGCATTTTAATGCTGGTAATGTATTAGACATAGGTTGTGGTACCGGTGGGATTTTAAATAACCTGGGTAGTCAGTATGTTCCTTTTGGAATAGAAATTTCCGAATATTTATCCGCTATAGGGAATGATATTATTCGTGAAAAAGGAGGGAGAATTCTGCATAGCGATGCACTTTCAGGCACTGCAAAGTTTGAAAAAAAATTCTTTGAAGGTATTATTATGAGTGCTTTTTTAGAACATGAAATTGAGCCGGTTGGTTTACTTAATGAATGCTTCAGAGTTTTAAAAGATAATGGTAAGATCATTATTAAAGTCCCCAACTACAATAGTATAAACAGAGCAATAAGGGGTTCGAAGTGGTGCGGATTCCGGTACCCAGATCATGTTAACTACTTTACTCCAAAATCTTTGCTGGCGATCGTTAAAGAAGCGGGTTTTTCCGTACATCAGTTTAATTTTTCTGACAAGCACCCCTTGAGTGACAATATGTGGATAGTGGCAGTTAAGGACAAAATAAAATGATTGTTTTTTCTATTGAGTCAGTAGAGGGCAGCGATGTGTAAAACTTTCATGATAATGCCTTGTTTTTTTCAATATTGATACTGAACTTGTATGTAAGAAAGGTGCTCAAAACCAGCGCAAAGTAACCATTCATTTCCAGTAGTTCTTCATAAAATTCGTAGCGCAATATATTAATTAGTTCTTTGTCAAAAAAGCTACCAGAGATCAATAACCCGGCACTCAAAAAAAGAGCATAGCCAGCTCTGGATTGGAGGTAGTTTAAATAAAAAGGTTTGATTTCTTTTAATTTCTTGATGGAGTATAGAATGATTGCCAGCCAAAGTATGGCAAGTAAGATTCGATAACCCGGTCCACTTCCCAGTAGGATGATGATGCCGGGAAGGTTAAAGTCTTCAATATCGACCTCCCTTAAAAAGAAACTGAAGCAAAGTAGAGTCAAAGTAAGGCAAAGTAGACGCAGCCTGAGGTCCGTGTTTTTTATGGCGAGTATAAAAAAAAGTATAAAACTAAACACGATAAGCAGCACTTGAATGCTTTCCATTAATCCATTTTCCATGTGGATAGCCGGCATGTTTTTTATGTAGACAGCATAAAAGCAGAGCGTGTTACATAAAAATAATATCAAAGAAAAAAGAATAAAAAATACGTTGTTCATTAGACTGTGGGTTGCGTGAAAATAAAAGTTGCACTTTTTAATGACAAAATTAGTTAAAAAAATGTTCAGGCGGCAACTCGCATTTTAATTTTTGTCCAAGCAGCTCTTCAATTGCAGGTAGCTGGAAGGCTTCGTGTTCACAAGCCAGACTGATC
>JAADHS010000132.1 GCA_013151745.1 Gammaproteobacteria bacterium
CAGTGCCAGCGCAACGGTGAGACCGGATAACACATCATTTTTGATGTTGCGCGTGGGCGCGGCATGGGGTTCAAACATGGATAGGAATTCCTTGGAAATAATGCAGTGAACGTAATGAACGTAATGAAAACAAAATGCCGGGACTTCGATGAGGTGAAGAGGCCGCGCATTTTACGCTAGTTGAAGACCTGCGGAAAGAGGGAGTGAAAACGGACAGGTTTGGTTCGACTATCGCCGATTTGTATGTGACTGCCCTGCGCAAGCAGACGCTGACAGCAATGCTTAATGCCAGAGTCCGGCACAGGAATTTGTTACCGCTTTGCTGGCTGAGGCGATAAGGCCCAAAATCCACAGCAAATGATGAATGCGCCAGTTCTTTGAGCGTTAATGCGGTATGCACGGATGTTGCCCGCACCATTGTTAAGCCTGGAAACATTATCTTAATTCATTGGCGTGGTTTGCTGTTGTGGAGTTGTTTTATTTTCTTCATATAACGCTCAACCATTTGGTTGACAATTACGATGGGCTCATTATACTTAACCATATGGTTGAACATTCGAATGACAAAATTCTTTCTGAATTACTGAAGGCGGTCAGTGATACGACTCGCCGCTCTTTGTTAACGAAGCTCTGCCAGCAGGGGGCCAGTCGAGTAACCGATTTGGCTGATTATTATGATATGTCACTCAACGCCGTCTCCAAGCACATAAAAATCCTTGAAAAAGCCGGACTGGTTACACGCAAAACGATAGGTAGAACCCATTGGATTGAAGCAAATCTGGAGAATGTCAGTGTTATCGAAGGATGGTTTAAAGAACTCAAATCGATCTGGGAGTTACGCCTGGAAAAACTTAATGAAATATTGAATAGCGGAGATACTGAAAATGACTGATCTAACAGTAAATGTGAAGAAAATAATTCATGCACCCATTGGAAAAGTATTTGATGCGTGGTTAAACCCGGAAATATTATCGCAATTTATACTGCCAATGCCGGGTATGCCACAGCCACAAACAGAAACGGATGCATGCGAAGGGGGAGGCTTCACAATAATCATGCAGGTTGGAGATGACAAAATTCCACACACCGGAAAATATCTGGAAATCAATCGCCCGCACAAGCTGGTTTTTACCTGGTCGTCGCCATTTTCAACAGACGGCAGTATCGTTACGCTAAAATTCAGTGAGCTAAAAGAAAATAAAACAAATATTGAGTTAACTCATGTCAAGTTTATTGATGAAGAAAGTCGCTCAAATCACGAAGGTGGTTGGAGTAATGTTTTGGACAAATTAAATGATGTTATGTGTTGAGTCATGGGAATTACCAGATTTATAAGGCTGTGATTTTTTCAGAGGTGAAATATGAACATATTATTTTGTATAAAATTATCAGGCGTAATTTTTTTTCTTGCCGTACTGGGGCTGTCAGAGGTCTTTGCCAAAGATGATTCGAATATTATTAATCTTCCAGTCCAGAATCTCAAATGGAATATCACCCCCGAAGGCGCAGCCTTTGCAGCGGTGCAAGGTGACCGTTTTAAAGGCGCATATAGGGCAATGGTAAAATTACCCGCTGGACTTACCAGTCCTATGCATGTGAAATCGGCAAATATGTTTGGTGTCGTGTTATCGGGTACCTTTGCTCATATTGCCAAAGGTGCTGATCCATCAACTGAAGTGCTGTTGCCAGCAGGCTCATATTATATGATTCCGAAAAATCTTCCGCATATAAGTAAATGTGTATCAGCAACAGAATGTGTTAGCTTTCTTTATCAGGATGGAAAATTTGATTTTGTAACAAATATTGACAAATAAATGCGAAAGATGATTAGCGGTAGCTGTCTTGTTATCAAAAAATTGTAATTTCAGTATGGCTGGATATTTAAAGGAGAGGATATCAAGCTCACTGCTAACCTACACCAAGTAGGAGTTTTGGTTTAACGTCATAATATTAGTGTATACTCAGCGTTTATACTTGTTTATATACTCAGGGATGAATTATATGACGTATGTGGGTTCTTTTTTCGCCTCTGCTACTTTGATGATGACATTTGTCTCACACTGTTGGGCAGTGAGCGTTCCTGGCGATTATGACACCATTCAGGCTGCGATTACTGCCCTTGAAGATGATTCTATGCTTGGCGATACCATCAATGTGGCGCGCGGAGCATATAGCGAAAACCTTGTGCTCAGTGGTGCAGTCACGATTGTTATCGTTGGTGAAGAGACCGCTGCCACTTTTTTGGATGCGGGGGATGAGAGTAAAGCGATTCTCTCGATATCCAATGCCAGCAATGTGACCGTACGCAACTTCACGTTTAGAACTGGAAGCCGAGGTATTGTTTTAACCAACAGCAGTGGCATCATTATTGCCAGCAATATCTTTCGGCTGGGGAATAACGGCAATGCCATCAGTAGTGATGCATTAACCGATGTCAATATCATCAATAACACCTTTTACGATAACAATAGGGCTGTTGACCGGGGTGGTGAAACCACAGAAATTACGAACAATATTTTTGACAGCAATAATGTCGCTGTTTCGCCTGACACTCTGACGGAAACGGTGAGTTACAATTGTTTTAGTGATAATAGTGATGCCAGGGTGACAGGTACTCAAGCTGTTACTAATAATGCCCCCCTTTTTGTGAACAGCCATCTCGGTGATTTTCATCTGAAAGAAAAATCACCTTGCATTGATGTTGGGAATGGCATGGATATTATTGATAGAACCATCGCAGATACGGGGGCTTATGGTGGCAGTTATACTTCTTTCAAGGGTCAGAATGTTGCCGCCAGAGATGACTCAGCTAATGTGGGTACTCTTTCCAAGGTTCAGAATGTTGCCGTCATTGATGCCTCAAATGAGGATACTTTTTCAATTTCTGTCACTTGGTCGGCTAATAATGCAAGTCTCAGTGGTTACAAGCTGTACTATGATTCCGATCAGTCTGGCCCGCCTTATGAAGGCAAAGACGCTTCTGTGGAATCGCCCATCGATGTGGACAGCGATGTAACGAGTTATACGATTAGTGGGCTTACTTCACCGAGTATCCCCCTTGCGGCACCAATAATCAGCAACGTAACACCATCAAAAAGCCAGACTCTGGATATCTCCTGGGGCTCGGTGGCATCGGCAACAGGGTATCGGCTTTATTATGGTGTGGACGACCACAAGGAGAATCAGATTGACGTGGGGGCGGTGACCAATTATAGCCTCAGTGGATTAACCAATGGTGTGACTTATGACATCGCAGTGTCTGCACTTTATCAGGCAACTTATTATCTCAGCGTAACGGCGTATGACGATACGGTAACCCCAAACCACGAAAGTGACTATTCCGATGAAAAGTCACTTGATATGGGGGATGAGAGTGCTTTATCTAAAGATGAAGGCACTCCCGAAGCCATTGTACCTTTTCCGCTGTTACCGGACGAGGGTTGTTTTATTGCAACTGCAGCGTTTGGTTATTACGATGCACCACAAGTACAGCTATTAAGAAATTTTCGTGACCGCTATTTGTTAAGCCATTCCCCTGGCCGGTGGTTTGTGAAGCAGTATTACACCTATGGTCCTAAGGCGGCACGTTATATTGAGCGGCATCCTGAGTGGAAGTCGGCTGTCAGGGTGGTTTTGTTACCCTTGATCGCAATGGCATGGGTTTTATTCAATGCATTGTGGTTAGCTCCGGTGGTGGTCGTAAGTGGGGGGATCATGTTTGGCGCATTGTATCTGCGGCGTAAAAAGCGGAAGTCAGCAGTCATCAGTCATGCCAGAGAAATTTTCTCATGAGTGGCTTTTCCGGAACTTATGTGAGCTGCAAGGTGATGCTTGTTGCGCTGCTTTCATCGATCTGTTTACTGTTGCCAGTGGCCTCGCTGGCAAAAGACGAATCGATGGCTCCTCACTGGTCTTTTGAATTCAAGGTGGGTCAATTTGAGTCTGCATTGGACAAGTGGGATACCTATTATGATGGAAATCCTTCTCTGCTGAAGGTTGGCTGGTCATACAAAATATTTCGCCCACTGGACATTGGCTTGTCACTGGGGCGAATAACAACGAGTGGTGTTGGCAATTTTCCCATACAAAAAAGTGTTGGCGGTGATGTGAGATTTACTCTGGTGCCGGTGAATATCTCATTGTTCTATCGTTTTGTATTTCACGAAAATCAATTGCTTGTACCGTATATTGGCGGGGGCTGGACACGTATTTATTATCGACAAGAAACAGAGGGCGGCGACAAATTTGAGGGTTCACATGACGGTCATCATGTTAAATTGGGTATCCAGATTTTATTGGATTCATTTGATAAACGAAGCGCACGAAATTTGCAACAAAAAGTGGGTATAGAAAACACCTATCTGTTTTTAGAGGCTCAATCCATAGAGGCAAAAGAGAGCGGGATAGACCTGGGAGGCGATAGCATCTTTCTGGGTTTGCTGCTGGAGTATTGAGGGGCTGGGGGTTAGAGACCTCCGATTACGTATTTTTTACTGAAACCAACTGAACCGATGTTGGAGTTTTCAGATATTCGTATAGATAGAAATTTATTAGCGTGATCTCCAAATCTTTTTATTTCCTTTAAGGTTTCGTCTGAATAAACACTGGTGACGGATGTTATCCCTATATCTGTTTTGTTTCCGATTCACGTGCAATGTCATTAAGTTAACCCAAAATTCCTACCTAGTGTAGGTTGGTGGTGAGCTTGCGAACCCCAACGGGGGGTCGGTGATGTTGTGCATTCAAACAATCGTTCCAATATATATTGTCGTGATGCTGGCAAGTGATGTGTTATAAACGTAGGGAGTGCAAATACGCAGAGGACGCAAAGTTTTTAGTGTTTTCCTCTGCGTCCTTTGCGCCTCTGCGACCTCTGTGTTAAATACCCGGTAATTCTTAAAACAAATTTTTTAGCGCTTAATTCACATTCATCTTGGCCATCTTTCTTCGAAAGTGATGTGACAAAGCTTTGATAAGAAACAGGTAATTGTTGTTTAACGGATGCCATTCGACCCTGATGGGGCCAGCTATTCTGTTGTCAAAAAAATGTTACTCTGCATGCAACTGAATATTCAAAGGAGATAATCTTGAAACTTGAATGGTTATATTCACAGGATAAAATTAACTGGGAAGAACTGTCTGACCTGTATAAAGCGGCTCCGCTAGGCAATAAAAACCCGGAGGATCTGGAAAAGGCATTTTCAAACAGCATGTTTAAATGCTTTGTTTTTG
>JAADHS010000282.1 GCA_013151745.1 Gammaproteobacteria bacterium
GACGTTTACCTTAAAAAAAGAACCGAAAGCACAATACATGCAGCTTGGAAATGACGGCACTCCAGTCCAATGTAGACGAAGCTAGTACATTGTCAAAATGACCTTGACGGTTTTAAGTAGCCCGCCATAATTATTTCAAATAAATTTTTGAAGGATTTTCGCGTAAATCAAGGCGTAGCGAAACGAGCATAGTGCGCTATGTGACGCTGTAACGCAGAGTCATGCGAGAAAAAGACCAATAAATGCCAAAATAATTATGTCGGGGTACTTAATTGTTGAATAAGGCTTCTTCGGTTTTAATCACCAATTTCAGAGCTTTTTTATTTGTGAGTGCGATCTCGAAGGCCTTTTCGATTTGAGATAAAGGTAAATCATGAGTGATGAGTTCTGTAAAGTGTTCTGCTATATCGGATGATCGGGATATTAATTGGGTTGCTTGATGAAATGAGCCACACCGGGAGGTGCTGACTTTCAGGCCAGCCGACAGTTTGTGTTCTAAAAGCGAGTCAGTTTGCGATTGTTTGTTATCAATAAAAATACTTGCGCCGGGCTTGAAGTTAACCTTTGAGTTAAATAACGAATTGATTTCCCTGGTATGTGAAATGATTGCAACATCATAAAAATTTTCATCCTGAGTGGATACGTTATCTCGGCTATAGATTTGACTATCTGAAGGTATTGAAGTTTTTTGGTCATGAGACCATTTTTGCAGGCTCATTTCATTGATAACCAGGGTGGTGAGGTGATCTATATTTTGAACGGTTTGACCGTGGGTGGATTTAAGATGCAGTTCTCTTCGGCATAACCTTAAAGCTGTTTCGAAGCCTTGAGGGGAGCCTGTGGTGTCGTAAACAAGATCGTAAGGTGATTTTTTTGGGTTGATGGTGTTGAGCAAAGTGACTTTGTCAGCACCCAGCTGTTTGGCTTTGCTGCTTAATTCAGGGGTTCGTATGACGGCAGTAATAGTAAAATCAATATCATTCATTTGTCGCCAGTTGCTCAAGGCAGAAATAATAAGCATGCCCAGTTTTTTTGGGCCTAAAACGGCAACCTGATCTCTTTTTTGAGGCGGTGTCATAGTCACTGCGTGCAAGGCCGCAGCGAAGGGTTCTATTAATGTTCCTGTTTTAGCATCTAGCTTGGGTGGCAGCGAGTGGATGCCATTGATGGGAGCCAGAATATAAGGTGCAAAACCGCCAGGCAATCGGTCTATACCAAGCGTCAGTCTTTCCGGGCAGTGCGTCGACAAGTTATTGTTACAATAAAAACAGTCACTGTTTTGACCTCGAGCTTGATGTGATGCATTGATTTCTACACAGACGGCTTGACCGTTATCATCAGCCACAACTTCATGCCCTGTAATTTGTGGCAGCGGAAAGGGTAGGTGATGTCGAGCTAAATCCGTTGCACACAGGCCACAATACAAACTGGGTAGCAGTCGATAGCCGGGACCCAGGTTCAGATGTCGCTGACCTTCACGAAAAATGACCCAACCAGTGTGTTCATTACCGATGTAAGTGTAGCGGACTTTTTTGAAGGTTTGATTTTTTTGATATTCAAACGTAAAAAAATCAACCTGTTTATTTGCTGGCATACAATACCTGTTTGACAATAGACCATTGAATGGCTTTTTGCTCATGCGACAATGTCGCCATGGCTGGGCTGGTAGAGGGTAAACGTTGATATTGTAGATGCGCATGTTGAGGGTCTAAATGCGGTGCGACACGTTTATTATATTCTTTTTCAGCTTTTGTACCGTTAAAAAAAACAGCATTTATTTTATTATGACGGTGAAAAAAGTCATTAAAGTTTTGAGTTCTAATGCTCTTGCTTTTGATATGCGTATCCAGACTGCCTGTTCTTTGACAACAGGCCATGACATCCCAAAGAGCAATATTATAATGAATAAGCTGTTTACAGCGTTGCCCATAATCCAGATTCAGAGAAATAGAAAAAAACTGTGACATGATGGGCCAAAAAGCATTTCTCGGATGGGCATAATATTCTTCTGCAGTCAGAGAGGCATCGCCGGGGATAGAACCCAGAATGAGAACCTTGGCATCGGTATTACAGAGGGGTAGAAAGCTACTGATTTTTTTCATATGTAATGTTGATTATAATAATTTTATATACTACAGGGGTGAGTTGAGTTGTGATTTCATTTTTTTATTGATCAGCGGCCATAAGGCCGAGCCAGTGGCTCACCAACAAAAATTCCCTGACCCGGCATGGCAACACTTTTCCAATAGGCTTCAATGAGCGATTCACCCTGAGTGTATTTGTTTATAACCACTAAGGGGTGGGGAAATTTTTGCGGGAAATTACAAGGTTCAACAACAGCACCATAACTTCCTGTTGCTCCAGCTTTGATCCATTGCATAATGCTCATTTGCTTACTATCCGTCAGTTGCCCCCCGGTTGATGTTAAGTGATCTGCAATCGCCCCCGGTAAAAACTGGTTTGTTTCAATATTCGGTACACGAATCAGCCCCGTAAAATAAAAAAGCACATCCTTTTTATTTTTTAGCGCCTGACCTTTGATGCGCTTTACCTCAATATTATTTTTCATATATTTAATGACATTATCATAAACAGCAGAACGCACATTTCTATTTTTGTCCTGGGTATCCATCAGATAGGCTGTACCGTTGGGCGTCGTATTATCTGAATCTATGCCTTGTTGAATCAATGTTTGTACTTCTTCAAAGCGGGCTCCTGCTAATACCATCGTCGGTCGTATACCATAATCGTCATAAGGTGCACGGCTAGTCGAATTAAAATAAGGCGATAATTTTGTTGGTTTGCACCCCTGTGCGCAATAATCCTGACTAAACCCAAAGGCGAAGGCCGAGGTGATACTCATGCAGGTCACTCGATACGGTTTAAGCCAGGTCAACACATAAGCCTGGACACGAGGCGGTGTCGCGTTATCAACTTGTCGTTTAATACGACGAAATTCCGCAACAGATAGATTAGTACGCCCAGGTTTAAAATTAATGTGAATAAGATTTTTTAAAGGGATATTGCGTTGTTTACGATAATACGTCCCCGTTTTTTTGCTTAACTCGTCACTATCATTAACAATAATGGCAATTTCAGAGGGATCTAAAGCCGTTTGGGGCAATGCCGCAACGGGCTCCGCTACAATATCGTTACTATAACAATAATAGAGTAATAAAACAGTAAAAAATTGAAGAGATTTTGTTCGTATTTTAAACCGTGGACTCGTAGCTGATCTTGTTACCATATGGTTTAACCCTATCGTTGCATAAAAATTAGGTTCAAGAGTTTTTATAGCCGAGAAACGGTTTTGGGTCACAATTTATGCAGCTGTAGGGTTAAGCACGGAGCTATTTTTTTATGGTGGCATTCCTAGCTGTTGTGATAGTGTCGTCATTAAAACATCAATTTGTTCGTTTAGTTTTGAAAGATGGAGTGGGTTTATTCTAATAAACAGTAGCAAATAATGCTAATGTTTTTTAAACTTTATAGTAATTAGGGAAATAGCTGGATGAATTTATTAGCGATATCGGGGAGTGTTAGAAAAGGATCGTATAATCTGGCTTTTCTTCGCGCTATGAAGAAACTGTGTTCGAAAGATACTTCTGTAACAGTGTATGATCAGATCAAAGAAATACCCATTTTTGATCCAGACGTCGATGATAACAATGTCCCTGATTCTATCGGTTCGTTAATATCGATGATGCGAAAAGCTGATGGTGTAATAATCAGTACTCCTGAGTATGCTCATGGCGTACCCGGAGCTTTGAAAAATACACTGGACTGGTTAGTGTCTTCGGAAGCATTGATTTTAAAACCGATGGTCGTAACCAGCGTCTCTACTAGCGGGCTAGGCGGTGTACGTTCACATAGCGCACTAATTTTAATACTAAGTGCAATGAATACAAATGTAGTCGTGGAAGGGTCTATGAATATTCCCTATGCCAAAATAAAATTTGATGAAAGCATGAATCTTACGGATGATGTAACTAAAAAAGCTATAGGTGTTTTATTTTTAGCTATGAAACAGGCGATAAAAAATTCCTAAGGAATAGAAATTGAATAACTTTTACAAATGGCGCTCTGATTTTAGTCCGTATTCGTTCGTTCTGATTGAGTAAAAGTGCAGGAATAGTTGCTTTTATTTTGAGCTTTTGAGATTGAAGAACGGGCGAAGATGGGCTGAAGCTGAGATGCCACTTGTAAAAATTATTCAATTTCCCTTCCTAAAGAACGTGTCGTTTCAAATTAAGAGACTGTGGACTCACTATGTCTTCTAAAAATTTTTAATCAATGTAAAGGATAGCGATGTTATGGGGTTATTTTTAAGACTAATAACAGGTTTGTTTTTTCCTCCAATACTTTTATTTGGCTTTTATATCGTTAGACCCAGGGAAGAGGCGGTTATTTTGAGCTTTGGTGAATTCATGGGGGTAGATCAGGTTGAAGGCATCAGGTGGAGACATCCTGTCGGGAGAGAGATAAGAAGAATATCGACGCAAGATAACACATTAGATATATCATCAAGTACGGTCGTCGATTTTAATGGGAACCCTATCAATATCAGTGCAATTGTAGTGTATAGAATAAAAGATACCCGGAAGGCCGCGATCGATGTAGCGAATGCTCACAAGTTTTTAGAAGATCAAGCCGGAGCAATAATTAAAGGCGTCTGTTCAAAGTATCCGTATGACCATCATGATGGTCGTGCCGTGTGTTTAAAAAATGAGAGTGAAGAAATATCTACGGAACTTGTTTCAGAGCTTCAAGACGCGGTAAATCTGGCTGGCATTATTGTTCAATCAGTGAAATTTAATGATCTGGCGTATGCCCCCGAAATTGCCCAAGCAATGCTCATGCGCCAACAGGCTCAGGCTTTTATTGAGGCTAGAAAAACGATTGTAGATGGTGCGGTTTCCTTGGTTAAAGACGCGTGCGATCAACTTGAAGGTGATGGCATTAATTTATCAACTCCATCAAAAGAACAGTTGGTTACAAATTTACTGGTTGTTCTTTGCAGTGGAGAGAGTGCCCAGCCTGTCGTGCAAGTTCAGGCGCACTCAAATCATGGTTGACGAGGTGAATTCAGCGCATGGTCAAAAGCGTTATCTTTGGTGATAACTTATGTTTGCACAAATACTATACCCGTAGCGTTTGAGATTTAGGTGTTAGTGTGCATTCAATTCATTTCATGGCGAGACGAAATGACGAGTAATAGCTGGCTATTGCAA
>JAADHS010000015.1 GCA_013151745.1 Gammaproteobacteria bacterium
GGAATATGAATCGATGCAGGCAATCGTTAACGGATAACAATATTTGACGAATAGAATCTATTGATATGAATAACAAAAAGATATTATTTTTAAAAAAAAACCTTAACTGACTGTCTACTAAAATGGGGTATTGCCAGCTGCTCTAATGTTTTTACAGGAACAAATCGAACTTTGGATCGAAGTGATGCTTCGGCTATAGCGAGGGCGTCGTTACGATAATTTTTATTACCAATAACAAACGGCTTAACTATATAGGGCGGAATAAGTTTTACGGTATGCCCCAGCGTCTCTATCGCTCGCCCCCAAGGGTTAGCTGAATAACACGCTTCCATTACCACAAGTGTGGGTTCCATCTGTCTTAATGTATCAAGAAGCTTTTTACGTGACACGGTAATATTCATTTTTATCTTATGATTCTTATCCAGAGCGCATATTTGGAAAATATTCTTTGCCAAATCAATACTAATTACTTTATATTTCATCTTGGACACCCCGTTCGCTTGTTGGTTAGAAACTCAAGTTTGGCACTTTACGATGCCTATAACGGGGTGTCCGGTAAAGTGTTGACACATCACCTCAAACTGAGCGCCATAATCAAGCTCACAACGCAGCTCGAAATCCTGTATTATTCACGCTCTATTTTAGTTGTAGCAGGATTTGTCATGATATTTTCGTCTTTAGATCTGGCGCCCGAGATTCAGCAAGCCCTGGATGCCTGTGGCTATAGCCAAATGACCCCCATCCAAGAGCAGGCGATCATCCCGGCACGGCGCGGTAAAGATCTGCTGGCCAGCGCCCAGACGGGAACAGGCAAGACCGCCGCCTTCGCACTGCCCATTCTGCAACAGATGTCTGACCGCCCGAAACCAACATCGCCGGGAAACGTGCGCGCGCTGATTCTGACGCCGACCCGGGAACTGGCACAGCAACTGGCGGAAACCATTAAACGCTATGCGCAGTTTTTGCCACTCACGATTACCGTAGTCTATGGTGGCGTTAAAATGAGCGGCCAAGAGAGGAAACTCAAAGCTGGCGCAGACATCATCATTTCCACCCCCGGTCGCCTGCTGGAACATATGGAGCAGGGCAGTGTAAACCTATCTAAAGTCGAGTTTCTGGTATTAGATGAAGCCGACCGAATGCTGGATATGGGCTTTATTACTGATGTTCAGTCGCTGTTACAAAAAACACCCAAACAGCATCAAACTCTGCTCTTTTCCGCCACCCTATCGCAACCGGTCAAAGAGCTGGCTCACAAGCTACTGCAAAAATATAAGGCTATTAATGTAGCCAAACAGAATGCCATCGCTGATACCGTCGAACATGTCGTCTATCCTGTGGAAGAGTCTCGCAAGGCGGAGTTGTTTGTTGGGCTGATTGAGCAGCACCACTGGTTCAGGGTGCTGGCATTTACCAGCACACGGGCACAGGCCGATGCACTCATGTCCAAGCTGAAACAGGCGAAAATTCAAGCCGCCGTCTGCCACAGCGATAAAAGCCAAGGCGCGCGCAACCGAGCCCTCGCTGATTTCAAAACCGCCAAACTACAGGTACTCATCGCCACCGAAGTAGCTGCCCGTGGATTAGATATTCAGGGGCTGGAACATGTGGTCAACTACAACCTGCCCTACCTGGCTGAAGACTACGTACACCGTGTAGGCCGCACCGGACGTGCGGGTGCAAAGGGCCAGGCGATTTCTCTGGTGAGCCCTGAAGAAGTGCGTTCACTAGAAAATATCGAGCGCCTGATTGGCAACAAAATAAAACATAGAAAGATGCCTGGCTACGAGGTAGAAACCCGCGAAACGATCGTTAAAAGTCTAAAAAAACGCGGGCGCCCACTACGTGCTGACAAAGCGAGCCAAGCTCGTGTTACCACTAATAAGGCCAGCAGGCGCAAGACCGGTAAAAAGCTAAGGGCTTTTCAATAACGCGGGAAGGCGCTAAAAAAGCCGTCTACTGCTCTTCTTTGGCTCCGCGTTTATAGGTGATGAAACCATCTAAGAAGAGTCTAAGCAGCTCATCATTGCACTCTTTGTAGTGTTTATGTCCCTCTTTGCGAAACAGACCGGTAAGTTCGGTTTTTTTCATCTCATACTCAGCGAATTCAAAGATCTCAATCATATCGGCCTCTTTTAGATCCAGGGCAATACGTAACTTTTTAATAACTTCGTTATTATTCATAGTCATGATTACTTCTTGCTGCGTTTTTCGATAGCCATCTGAACCGTAATCTCATTTTCGAGAAATGATTTACCATCTTGCTGTAAAGCCTTTTCAGCCGAACTTTCGGCGGTAAAGGTGATAAAACCATAACCTTTAGGCGCTTTCGTCTTGCGATCTACTAGTAACTGAACCTCAGTGATCTCACCGTACTCGGTAAAGTGTTCTTTAAGCAGGGCCTCAGTCACGGAGGGTGGGAGGTTGCACAGATAAATTTTATTGCTCGGCATTGTTTGGTATAGGGTCCGTATCGATAGTGAAATGGGGGAGGAGTATTATGAGGCACAAGCACGCTTGGCGCGAAAGAAATTTCGTTAGCGCCCGCTCAGTAGGCTTAATGGCACCCTTTGAAGGCCATGCATCTGAACATTCTGGTCAGTTATGGGCTGAGTTATACCGTATCGGCCAGCTGAAGCGACTGCTTTTAGTGGCGATTTTCGCTTCCTGCTCCGAAGGCATAACAATTTTATATGGATTTCTTGTGAGCATATTTATAACGGCTATTGAATCGCCTTTTTGTGGGCATAAAAAAAGGCTACACTCCAATGAAGTGTAGCCTTTCGTAATAGTGGCGTCCCCAAGGGGATTCGAACCCCTGTACCTGCCGTGAAAGGGCAGTGTCCTAGGCCTCTAGACGATGGGGACGTAATATAAAACTACGTGATAAGGGCTATAACTTGGCGACTCTTCTGGTGGAGCTAGGCGGGATCGAACCGCCGACCTCAACACTGCCAGTGTTGCGCTCTCCCAGCTGAGCTATAGCCCCTCGTTAGAAGAGCGAGCACTTTAATTGAATGGATAAAGATTGTCAACTCCCCTCCTCAGCCATTTTCTGCTCTTTTGCGAATATAATCCAAGGCGGTATCCAAACGAGCCAAGGTACGAGCCTTGCCTATCAATTCAACAGTGACATCGATTGAAGGAGAAACACCGCCGCCCGTGACAGCAACACGTAATGGCTGGGCTATTTTACCCATTTTTATTTCATGCATTTCAGCAATATTATCTATTAACTTGTTGATTGTTTCAGGCTGCCAGTGATCTAGTGCGGCTAATCCGTCGCGTAAGGCTTGCAATGGCTTTTCGATGACCGGCCTTAGATTTTTTTTCGCGGCTTTTTCATCATATTCCGTAAAGTCTTTATAAAAATAGATGCTTATTTCTGCCATTTCAACCAGTGTTTTAGCACGATCTCGCTGCACCTCTACAACACGGACCAGCTCTGGCTCAGTGCCTGGATCGATACCCAGCGCACCCATATGAATGCTTAAATGGTGAGCGATGTGAGCAGCCTCTGCTTCTTTCAGGTAATGTTGGTTCAGCCACAGAAGTTTATCCGGGTCAAAAGTTGAGGCCGAGTGATTTACCCCGGACACATCAAAATGCTGAATCATTTCATCGATAGAAAAAATTTCCTGATCACCATGAGACCAACCCAGGCGTACCAAGTAATTCAACAGGGCTTCAGGTAAAAAACCATCTTCCCGGTATTGAATCACACTAACCGCCCCATGGCGTTTAGATAAACGTTTACCATCTTCGCCTAAAATCATCGGAACATGGCCATATTTAGGTAATTTTGCACCCAACGCTTTAAGAATATTAATTTGCCTGGGGGTGTTGTTAAGATGGTCATCACCCCGAATAACGTGAGTAATGTTCATATCAAGATCATCTACGACCACTGTCAGGTTATAAGTTGGTGTACCATCAGTACGAGCAATGATTAAGTCATCGAGCTCAGCATTACTGATCGTCACGCGCCCTTTTACTAAATCTTCAATAATAACGGCGCCCTCGACCGGGTTACGAAAACGGATCACGTAAGGTTGACTATCTTCATGTTTGACACCATTGCGACAACAACCATCGTAGCGAGGCTTCAATTTTTTAGCCATTTGTTTGGCACGCACGGTTTCTAACCGCTCTTTTGAGCAATAACAACGGTAGGCCTGTCCTGCGGCTATTAATTGCGCAATAACGGCATGATAGCGTTCAAAACGATCTGTTTGATAAAATGGACCTTCATCATAATCCAGACCCAGCCAGGCCATCCCTTCTAAAATAGCGTTGACGGATTCCACACTAGAGCGTTCCGTGTCGGTATCTTCAATACGCAGCACGAACGTGCCACCATGCTTACGGGCAAACAACCAGGAAAATAGCGCCGTACGTGCACCACCAATATGTAAATAACCAGTAGGACTAGGCGCAAAACGTGTTCTTATTGTCATAGTTATTTTTTATTTCATTTCCTGGTCAGTTATATTCGTTCTTTTGTTACTTGTGATCGCTGGAAGACAAAGGATACAATATTAATTTAGATCATGCTGACTATTACCATGCGAATACTACCAGATAATAACCTTTCAGTGTACACCATTCGAGCCTGTCAACCGGACAGCATTGTCGTCTTCGGCGGCCCTACAGGTCATCAAAACGGCCATAGCGAGTTACCCAACACCTCATTCACTGATCCGCCCCTTCCCATACAAACAATAGAACATAGCCTGATTATTACACCTGATATTTTAATTAGTAATTGGCCGGTACAAACAGTCGAGACACTCTCGACTGAACACATAAAACAAATCGTGGTACTTGCGCCTGAAATAATTTTATTGGGTACAGGCAAACAACTACAATGGCCAAACATGAAATTACTATCCGAGGTCAGCAATAACGGAATAGGGATAGATGTCATGACAACAGCAGCGGCTTGCCGCACTTACAATATATTAACTTATGAAGGTCGCAATGTCGCTGCTGCACTGATGATAAATTAACGCGGAGAGGCTGTCAGAAAATAGCGATCGTAGTGAGAACAAGCTATTTTGATTCAGATTTTTCTGATCAAATGATGAAAAACACCCTTGTATTTCACCCCATTGGGCAAGCGTCCCGATCCCAATTCGCTCCCGACGAATGGGTGCGAGGCGAAACAAAAATGATAAGAAAATTTGACCAAAATAGTTTGGTCACAGTAGGTCAGTCTGTTCTCGGACAGCCTCCCAGGTCATTGCAAAAGCAAATCAGCCGACATCCCTTCACGTTCAAGGATTGTTCTCAAGCGTTTCAAAGCTTCAACTTGAATTTGCCGGACACGCTCCCGGGTTACCCCTATTTTTTCGCCAACTTCTTCAAGTGTCGCCGCATCCATGCCATTAATACCAAACCTGGCTTCTACAACGTAGCGCTGCTTTTCATTGAGTTGTTTCATCCACAACTCAATGCAATTTTGGATTTCAGCATCATGCAAAAAACCAGGGGGGTCAGAAAACCCCCCTTCTGCCTTTGCATCTAAAAGCAGTTTATCCCTGTTTGCAGAAGCACCATCAATACAGGCAACCTGCTCTTTAATATTCATCAGGTGATCAACTTCCTTTAATGGAATATCCAGTAATCCTGCAATATCCTCATTACTGGGCTCATGATCCAGCTTTTGAGACAATTTACGTGCCGCGCGCTTAAACTGGTTAATTTGTTTGACAAGATGCACAGGTAAACGAATCGTTCGGGTTTGATTCATCAGCGCACGCTCTATGGTCTGCCTGATCCACCACGTACCGTACGTTGAGAACCTAAAACCTCTTTCCGGATCAAATTTTTCGACGGCATGAATTAAACCTAGGTTGCCCTCTTCAATAAGATCTAGTAAAGCCAAACCTCTATTCATGTAATAACGCGCTATTTTCACAACTAAGCGCAAATTACTTTCAATCATTTTATCCCGAGCTTTGCCATCGCCTTGCTGTACAAGACGAGAATATTTAACTTCTTCGTCCGCGTTTAACAATGGAGAATAGCCAATTTCATTGAGATACAGTTGAGTGGTATCTATATTTCTATCGCTTGCTCGACTAACGGACTTGTTTTTAATAAAGCTTTTGCCGCGATTCAGCTCATCAGCGTCCATCTTGTCAACAGGCATACCTGTAAATTCATCTGATGTTTCTGAAACCCCTGTACCCGTCATCACTTCACCGTCCTGTCTTGCTATAATTTGCCCGGTTTTGACCCACAAAGACAACCTCAAAAACTATTTCACATTTCTGGCTATCACTTAAGTGTACAAGGTAAGTAAATATACCTAGCCCGCATCTTCTCACGAGACCAGAAAAATAGAAAGCATAAATTTAAGGTAAAATCATCAAGGGGTCGACAGGTTCCCCCTTTTTTCTGATTTCAAAATAAAGTGCCGTCAATTCGTCATCAATTCGACCTAATTCAGCAATTTGTTGCCCCCTTTTTACAACGTCTCCTTCACTCACATAAATATCTCGGTTAAAGGCATAAGCGCTTAGGTACTCTTTAGCATGTTTGATAATAATCAAGTTACCATAAGCTTTTAATCCATTGCCGCTATATACAACCTCGCCTGCGGCGGCGGCTTTCACCGGAGCCCCTAGACGACCTGATATGTGTATACCTTGAAATTGGCCATTACTGCTTCCGTACTGGGAAACAACGTCACCTACAATGGGCCAGAGCCAATGGTTCGTGTTTATTATTTTAGTTTTTTCTAGCGCTATTTTTTTTGTACTGGGTTGCTTATTACTGACAACCGGTTTGATTTGAGATGGTTCTTTGACATGAACCGGGGCAGGCTGAGGACTGGATCGATTTTGTTCTGTTTTTTGCACTGTCGTATGTGCAAACAGAGTCCGTTTTTTTTCTGGCTCAGGGGGAACCAATCTGATAATTTGCCCCTGTTTGATACTGTATGGTGCTTTTAATTCATTCCATTGTGCAATTTTTCGATAGTCATAGCCATATTGCCAGCTAATAGAATAGACCGTTTCCCCTGTTTCTGCACGATGATATAGATGATGTCCACAAGCTTGTATTCCAAAAAGACAAAGGTAAAATAGACAATGAATAACCGCAATGGGACGCCGTAGATTAACTGATTTTTTCAGCTTAACCATTTTTTTATCTAAAAATAAAGTACAGTCCAACGACCGCCAATACCATAAACCAGCCCAGAATATCTACATATTTTCTGAGTAACGCTTCCATTTTTTCACCCCCCCACATCATCAAAGAAGCAACCAGATAAAACCGCAGCCCTCGCCCTACCAAAGAGGCGAGCACAAAAGGCAAAAAAGCCATGCTCAACGCACCCGCAGCAATCGTAAATACTTTATAAGGGATAGGTGAAAAACCAGCGATAAAAATGGCATAAACGCCCCATTCGACAAACCACTCTTGTGCTTTTAAATACCGCTCCCAATAGCCTGCTGATTGCAAAATCGGTGTAATAGCGTCAAAAGCATAAACACCAATCAAATAACCCAAGATGCCACCAGCAACCGAAGCTAGGGTGGTGATACCCGCCAAATAAAGGGCTCGCTTGGGCGTCGCCAACGCCATCGGTGCCAACATGACATCAGGGGGTATGGGAAAAAAAGAAGACTCTGTGAAACTTAAACCCACTAAATACCATTGTGCATGCCGGTGAACAACCCAAGACATTACTTTTTCGTACAAAGAAGAAAATATGCGCATATTACAATCCATTTTTATGTAACCGTTCAGAGCCGCTCTTAAATCAGTTATTTCTGAGTTTACCTTCAAGGGGTACCTAGAAAAAATGATCATTTACACTTGTAAACCTACATTTTTCGCCTTGAACTGACGGATTTGAGAGCGGCTCTGAACGGTTACCTTTTAATAGCTTATTGATGACCCTCTACCAAAGGAACAAAGCTAACATTTTCTTTGATTTCTAACTCATATTCCTGGACTGTTCTAGTCACAACCTGTAGTTGCTGATTACGAGATCCTCCTACAGGAATAATTAAACGCCCGCCAATGGCCAGCTGACCGAGCAGCTCTTGCGGGATCTCTTCTGGTGCTGCAGTGACCACAATGCCATCATATTGACCATAGTCCGGCCATCCCCAATGACCATCTGAATGTTTGAGCCTGATATTTCTGATGCCTAAGGCCATAAAGCGGGAGCGAGCTAATTTCATTAATTTTTCAATACGCTCAACGCTGTAAACTTGCACCACGAGTTCCGACAATATGGCCGCCTGGTAACCTGAGCCTGTGCCCACTTCCAATACCTTTTTTAACCGCTTACCATTAAGCACTTCTTCGGTCATACGGGCAACGATATAAGGCTGGGATAAAGTTTGTCCCAAACCAATGGGCAAGGCGGTATTTTCATAAGCTCGACTGGCCATCGCTTCATCAACAAAAATATGTCTGGGTATTTTTTTTAGCGCAGCCAATACCCGGCGGTCCCTGATGCCATTATTTTTTAAACCTTCTACCATCCGCTCTCGCGTACGATCAGAGGTCATGCCGCTGCCTTTGAGCCGTACCCTTCTCATTTTTTTTGCAGCCTCTCTATCCATTTTCTAGTCACATCTAACCGATCATGCCTAGTCAAATCCGTTAATAGGGGTGTAATAGCAACCTGATTATTGCGAATCGCAAAAAAATCTGTCCCCTCCCCCGCATCTTGTTCAGCGCCGGCAGGCCCCACCCAATAGATCGTCTGGCCTCGTGGATCCTGTGCTTGCACTGTAGGTTCGGCTTTATGCCTATGCCCAAGTCGAGAGACAACCCACCCTCTTAATTGGCTTTCTTCAACATCAGGAATATTGACATTATAAATGGTACCTGCAGGTAAGGTCTCTTCGCTAATTTCCTTAACCAACTTGACAGCTACGTTTGCTGCTGTCTCATAGTGCACACATTGATGACCAGCAAGAGAAAAAGCGAGCGCAGGTAACCCCATAAAACGACCTTCCATCGCCGCAGCTACGGTACCGGAATACAAAACATCATCACCTAAGTTCGCACCCGCATTAATCCCGGCGACGACCATATCAGGCTGTGTAGCCAATAAACCCGTTATAGCAAGATGTACACAATCTGTGGGTGTACCATTAACATAGTAGTAACCATTTTCTGCGACAGACACGCGCAGCGGTCGATCAAGGGTAAGAGAATTACTAGCACCACTCCGATTGCGATCCGGTGCAACAACCGTCACTTCGGCAAATTCAGAAAGCAGTTGCTCAAGACAAACCAAGCCCGGAGCCTGATAACCATCATCATTGCTTAACAAAATTTTCACAACACACGCTCATTATAATTGACTTTTAAAAAGAGGATCAATATAACAAAAGAAAGCTGTGTACGGGTATAGGCAAGGAACGTGCAAATAATAATTTTTCTGTTTAACATCTCATTTTTAGCTCGTCTTTGCCCGTTTTTCAATCACAAAACCTCGAAATAAGAGCAACTATTCCTGCGCTTTTACTCAATCAGAACGAGCAAATACAAACTAAATCTGAGCGCCAAACAGGGAAATTATTACGCATGCGTTCCTAATATTGAAAATTATGAAATAGCGGCGTAACACAATGCCATTAATCCAGCAGGATAAAGTCCTAGACCCAAAACCATGACACCATTGACGCTCATAGTGATTCGCATATCCAGATCCGTACGAATAGGTGCTTGATCTTCGGCAGTATCAAAATACATAAGCTTAATAATACGCAGGTAATAAAAAGCCCCAATAACAGAAAAAATCACAGCGAAGACGGCGAGCCAAATCATGCCGGTAGAGACCACCGATTGTAATACCGCCAGTTTGGCAAAGAAGCCCACGGTAGGCGGCACTCCGGCCATTGAGAACATCAATATCAGCATCATAAAGGCAAGCCAGGGACTACGATCATTCAAGCCTTTAAAATCATTTATATTATCCGCCTCAAAACCGACACGGCTGAGCATGATGATCATACCAAAAGCGCCTAAACTCATGATAGTGTAAACAATAGTATAAAACATAGCCGACGAATAACCATCAGCGGTACCTGTTAACACACCTAGCAACAAAAAACCCATATGGGAAATGGTTGAATAAGCCAACATACGTTTCAAATTAGCTTGCGCAATGGCAATCACATTACCAATGGCAATCGACAACATGGCCAGAACAATTAACATCGTTTGCCAATCAACATGAACGACTTCAAAGCCATCAACCAATAACCGCATGACCATACCAAAAGCAGCTAACTTAGGAACCGTTCCAATAAATAAAGTGACACTGGTCGGCGCACCATGATAAACATCCGGCACCCACATATGAAAGGGAACCGCACCCAATTTAAAAGCCAGACCAATGATGATAAACACCAGCCCCATATTCAAAACTAAGGGCATTTCAACCCCCATTTTCAGCACTTCACTTATTTCCAGTATGTTCAGGGAACCCGTAATACCATAGATCAGCGACATTCCGTATAACAATATCCCTGATGCCAAAGCACCCAAAACAAAGTATTTCATCGCCGCTTCAGTGCACACTTCAGAATCACGTTTAAGCGCAACCAAGGCATACAAACATAAAGATAACAGTTCCAAACCAAGATAAATCAACAGCATACTGTGTGCTGAGACCATGATCATCATACCCAGAACGGCAAACAGTACCAAAACATAGTATTCAGTACGATCTATGTTTTGTTCCTTTAAATAGCAACGTGAATAAAGCAAACAAACCATAGCAACCAGATAAATAAACGCTTTGAGTACATCACCCATTGTATCTTTCACATACGTATTTTCAAATGTGAATTCAGGCGTCGCCGTGTGTAAGCCAATGGTGATGATCAGCGCGCCTAACAAAGTGGCTTGAGTTAACAGGTAGACAACGAGACTGCCGCTTTTTTGTGATTGGTAAACCCCTACCAATAAAATAATACAGGCCATAGAGAGCACAAAAATCTCTGGCATCGCCGTGACTAAATTAGGTGATTCAAAATTCATTACATTCATCTCTAAGCGTCATTTACAGCAGTTTTGATTGCACAGCCTGTTGTAGAAGATGATCTACAGAAGGATGCATTACATCGACTAACGGTGCAGGATAAACCCCAAGCCATAAAACACAGATCGCCAATATACCAAGGATAAAAAACTCCCGGTTATTAACATCTTTCAAGGCTGCAACCTGGTCATTGGCAACCTCACCAAAAATAACTCTCTTCACCATCCACAGGGTATAGGCGGCACCCAATATCAAAGTTGTAGCCGCTAATAATGCTAACCAAAAATTGGCTTTAAATGTCGCTAGAATTATCATAAATTCACCGACAAAGCCTGAAGTACCGGGTAAACCTATATTCGCCATAGCAAACAATACAAAAAACGCAGCAAAAACTGGCATGGTATTCACAACCCCGCCATAAGCGCTGATAGAGCGGGAATGCATGCGGTCATATAAAACACCCACACAGAGAAATAACGCACCTGAGATAAAACCGTGCGAAACCATTTGTACTAACGCCCCTTCAACTCCCATCGCCGCACCTGCAACACTGCCTGTTCGGTCATATATCAGATAGACGATATAAAAACCCAAGGTGACAAACCCCATATGAGAAATAGACGAATAAGCAATCAATTTTTTCATGTCATCTTGAGCTAAGGCAACAAAAGCAATATAGATAATCGCAATGAGTGAAAGTGAAATAATCAACCAATCCAGCTCGCTGCTGGCATCGGGCGTAATAGGCAGCATGAAACGAACAAAACCATAAGCACCCATTTTTAACATAATAGCAGCTAGTACGACTGAACCACCCGTAGGCGCTTCAACATGCGCATCAGGTAACCAGGTATGAACCGGCCACATGGGAACCTTAACCCCGAAAGCGACCAGAAAAGCCAGAAAAATCAGTATTTGTGCCGTTAACGTTAATTTCACATCATGGAAATCTAAAATACTGAAGTTCCCGGTTTGGAAAAAGAGGTAAATTATCGCAATGAGCAATAATACGGAACCCAAAAAAGTATACAAGAAGAACTTGATGGCCGCATAAACTCGATTTTCCCCTCCCCACACCCCAATAATGATGAACATAGGGATCAGCATAGCTTCCCAAAAAACATAAAATAAAACACCGTCCAGAGCACAGAAAACACCGATCATAAGTCCTTCCATGATTAAGAATGCGGCCATATATTGAGCCGTTTTCTTTTTAATCACTTCCCAACCCGCTAAGATCGTTAATACGGTAATAAATGTAGTCAGAAGAATAAACGGCATGGAAATGCCATCTACACCCAAATTGTAATTAATATTGAATGCAGGAATCCAGCTATGCAGTTCAACAAATTGCATTTGATAGATTGATGTATCGAATTTGCTAAACAAAGGCAGTGAAATCAAAAATGTGAGTATCGCCACACCCAATGACAACCAACGAACGGCGTCATCTCCCGCTTTTTGCACAGCGAGCACCAGCAAGCCACCAATAATAGGTAGCCAGATGACGATACTTAATAACGGCAATTCTGACATCAGTTAACCTTTTTAATTATTCTTAAACAAAGAACGTCAGCATCAGTAGCAAACCAATGATCATAACGAATGCATAGTGATATAAGTACCCAGACTGCACGTAACGAATAAACTTCGCGATATGCCCCACTGCATTGGCAGTGCCATTCACCATGACCCCATCGATTAGTTTTGCATCCCCTTCTTTCCAAAAGAAGCGTCCCAAACCACGACTTCCACCCGCAAAAAATGAATCATTGAACGCATCAAAACCATACGCTCTACTCATGAAATCGTGCAACCCAGAACATCTTTGTTTAATTTTTTCTGGTATATCAGGTCTTTTCACATATAAGAACCAAGCCACAGCAACGCCCGCCAAAGCAAGAAATACAGGCCAACCCAAACCATACAGTATGAAAGCAAACGGCCCGGTATAATACTCACCTAGTTTAGCTAAAACATCATGTTCCGGTAACACCGTGATGACCTCATTAAAATAATCCCCAAACAACAGTGGGCCGATAGCAACAAAACCAATTAACGCAGAGGGGATGGCCAGCAATATCAGCGGCAGCGTGACGACTTTTGATGGTTCATGAAGATGTTCACGTGTATGTTTATCAAATCGCTCTTTCCCGTGAAAGACAATAAAAAACATCCTGAAGGTATACAACGCAGTCACAAAGACACCCAGTAAAACAGCCCAATAAGCAAATTCAGCACCCGGCACCGTAGACAATTTAACTGCTTCAATGATGGCATCTTTAGAGAAAAAACCAGACATCCCGGGAAAGCCGATCAAAGCTATGGCACCGATAAACATACACCAATAGGTAATAGGTAAATATTTTTTCAAGCCACCCATTTTAAAGATGTTTTGTTCATGATGCATGGCGATAATCACCGATCCTGCTGCCAAAAATAATAGCGCCTTAAAAAAGGCATGCGTCATCAAATGAAAAATACCGGCAGCGTAAGCAGAAGCGCCCAAGGCAACGGTCATATACCCTAATTGAGATAAAGTAGAATAGGCAATCACTCGTTTGATGTCGTTTTGTACTATACCTAGGAACCCCATAAACAAGGCCGTAATCGCACCGATCACCATCACGAAACTCAAAGCCACTTCTGAAAACTCATAGAGCGGCGACATTCTAGCGACCAGAAAGATACCGGCGGTCACCATCGTTGCCGCATGAATCAAAGCTGAGATGGGGGTTGGGCCTTCCATCGAATCGGGTAACCACACATGCAAAGGTACTTGTGCTGATTTTCCCATCGCGCCAATGAACAATAAAATACAGATCATCGTAATTACAGACCATTCCGTTCCCACGGCAATCTTTGCTGTTGCATCAGCCATAGCGGGCGCGGCGGCAAAAACAGTGGCGTAATCCAGAGAATCAAAATACATCAAGATCGCAGCAATCCCGAGTATAAAACCAAAATCACCTACTCGGTTGACTAAAAATGCCTTTAATTTGGCATAAGTTGCCGTTGGACGTTTAAACCAAAAACCTATCAACAGGTACGATACCAGACCAACCGCTTCCCAGCCAAAAAAGAGCTGCATGAAGTTATTCGCCATAACCAGCATCAGCATAGAAAAAGTAAACAGTGAAATATAGCTGAAGAAGCGCTGATAACCCGGATCATCGCGCATATAACCAATAGTATAAATATGCACCATAAGAGACACAAAGGTCACAACCAGCATCATCATAGCCGTCAGGCTATCCACTAAAAAACCGATTTCAAAAGTAATACCATCGCTGATCAACCAGGTATAAACCGTTTCATTGTAAATGGGTGCGCCATTTAAAACGATATGATTAAACGTAATCAGAGATAAAATAAAAGCGACACCGACCCCGAAAATAGTGACGGTATGCGCCCCTTCTCGACCAATGAATTTGCCAAAAAAACCGGCAATAATCGCCCCCAGCAAAGGGCCTAGCACTGCGCCTAAATATACATATTCCATAATTCGCTGCCTTTTAACCCTTTAATGAATCGAGATCGCCCACATTTATTGTTCGGCGAGTACGAAACAATACGATCAATATCGCTAAGCCAATAGCCGCTTCTGCTGCTGCAACCGTCAAGATAAAAAAGACAAAAACCTGACCCGCTATATCACCAAGATAATGTGAAAAAGCAATGAAGTTCATATTCACCGCAAGCAACATGAGTTCTATTGCCATTAATAAAATAATGACGTTTTTTCTATTTAGAAATATTCCCGCTATACTGATACAGAATAGAATAGCACCAAGAATAAGAAAATCTGAGAGTGCGATCATTGATTCATCTCATCCTTTTTGTCTGCTGTCATTTTCACCATTCTCACGCGCTCTTCTTTTGTGACTCGGACTTGCGCATCAATATTCTGTTGTTTAACATTGGGGCGTCTTCGTAGAGTCAAGGCAATTGCTGCGATAATCGCAACTAACAAAATAACGGCAGCAATTTCAAAAGGGTAGACATACACCGTGTACAAGACGCTACCCAGTTCTTTTGTATTGCTATAATCCGCAGCATGTTTCACCGGATCTGCGATTTGATCCAGGCCAAAGGTGTCCGGGCCCAGAACAACGGCCATTTGTGCAAAAATAATAAAACCGACGATCAAGCCTACGGGCAAATAACGAGCAAAACCTTCGCGCAGTTGCGAAATATTAATATCCAGCATCATGACGACGAATAAAAAGAGCACCATAACAGCGCCCACATAGACCAAAATTAGAGTTAAAGCTAAAAATTCAGCTTCTAATAAGATCCAGAGCGCGGCACAAGTAAAAAAAGCCAGGATGAGACTAAAAGCCGCATAAACCGGATTTTTAACCGTAATCACAGCCAAAGAAGCAACAACTAAAATGGCTGAAAAAACATAAAATAGTATTGGTTGGATTTCCATAATGTTTTATATATTTACTTTATTATGTTATCGATATGGTGCATCGAGCTCACGATCCGCAGCGATCTGAGCTTCATGCTGATCACCAATGGCCAATAGTTTTTCTTTTGTCATAATTTGCTCGCCTCGTTTTTCAAAGTGATAATCGAAAATTCGCGTTTCAACGATGGAGTCAACGGGACAAGCCTCTTCACAAAATCCGCAAAATATACATTTAAACAGATCTATGTCATAACGAGTCGTACGCCGCGAACCATCATCGTGCACCTCCGACTCAATGGTGATCGCCAAAGCGGGACAAACCGCTTCACAAAGCTTACATGCAATACAGCGCTCTTCGCCATTGTCATAACGTCTCAACGCGTGCAACCCCCGAAAACGATAAGACTGTGGTGTCTTTTCTTCTGGATACTGAACGGTTATTTTTTTTGCGAAAAAATAACGTCCAGTCAACTTCAAGCCAATGAGTAACTCCCACAGGATAAAAGTCTTTAAATAATGATTAAGCCCTGTTTTCATATAAGATGCATTCCAAATTAATCAAACCAAGGTCCAAGTTCTGCTAACACGGCAACGGCAACGACCAATAACCAGACAATCGTCACCGGGATAAACACTTTCCACCCCAACCGCATAATCTGATCATACCGATATCGTGGAAACGTTGCGCGGAACCATAAAAACAGAAAAAGAAACACGGACATCTTGGCAAACAGCCAAATAATGCTCGGTTCACCAATAACAGGAAGACCCGGGAAAGGCGAATACCAGCCTCCGAGAAACATTAATGCCGTTAACGCCGCAATCAAAATCATGTTAGCGTATTCGGCTAAAAAGAATAGCGCAAAACACATGCCTGAATATTCAACATGAAAGCCGGCGACAATTTCGGATTCACCCTCGGCAACATCAAAGGGAGCGCGATTGGTTTCAGCTACACCGGCCAAAAAATAGACGACAAACAAAGGTAATAAGGGCAGCCAAAACCAGTGAAAAACGCCCCCTGCCTGCGCTTCAACAATATCTCTGATATTCAAGCTGTGTGCGGCTAACAAAACACCCACCAACGCAAAACCCATGGCAATTTCATAAGAAACAACCTGGGCGGCAGAGCGCAAAGCGCCGAGAAAAGCATACTTGGAGTTAGAAGCCCAACCAGCAATGATAATGCCATACACTCCAAATGAGGTTAACGCAAGAATATACAACAGTCCCGCATCAAGATCAGATAACAGCAATTCAGCATTAAATGGAATAACAGCCCATGCGGCCAAAGCCGGTGCCAATGCAATAATGGGGGCTGCAATAAATAAATAACGATTGGAATTGGTTGGAATGATGATTTCTTTCATCAGCAACTTCAGGCCATCCGCAATTGGTTGCAACAAACCTTTTGGCCCTACTCGGTTTGGCCCAATGCGAACTTGTATATAGCCGATTACTTTACGTTCAGCCAAGGTCAAATAGGCGACCGATAACATAATAGGAACGACGATGACTACGATCTTAAGGACGATCTGGAGAATTTCTGGCAACGCGTCCCACGTCGTTAGTATTAATTCAAGCATTGGCTCTTGACTCTTCCATTTTTGATCATTAATTCATCACAATCGTATGACCCGTAGCATCAGGCGTTATCGATAAAGAGACCGCTCTTCTGGTAATTGCATCCGCACCATAAATTGGAATTTCGACTATTTGCTCACTGATATTTCCCGATAATTCCGGGCACAACCACGCTCTTTTGTTGCTCAATTTAATATCACCCAAGCATTTTTTCAGCTCATCCCGAACTTCAATCGAAGACATATAGTCAAAACCTTTCAATTCAAACAAATTCCCAAGCACCCTCAATATTTTCCATGCTGGCCGAGTATCCTCTTGCGGTGAGACCACGCCTTTAAAACTCTGCCAACGACCTTCAACATTAACAAAAGTACCCGAGGTTTCAGTATAGGGACTGATGGGTAAAAACACATTGGCAACATCAGACAACACTGTTGAAGCATAACTTGAAAATGCAACGACAAATTCCGCATCTTTTAAAGATTGCGTGGTCACAACAGGATCAACACTATCAAATTCGGGTTCGATACCAAAAAGAAAATAGCCTTTTCGAGGGGCGGTAAACATTTGTATTGCATTCAGGCCTGCTGAGGTTTGATTTGATGATGCCGAATCTGCAGTTCGATGAGGTACTGCGCCTGACAACCAAGCACCCGCACTATTCGCACCGAGACTGAGAGAGCCAAGTTTTGCCCCACTTAACTCAGCGATACATTCTGCAAGTGCATACAATGTTGAATATGCGGGATGACTCGCTGCCGACAAACCTAACAGGACGCTGCCATGACTTGCTTTACTCAAATTAGCCGCCATTTTTTCATGCGTAGCAGAAATGGATACCGAGTGCAGTAATTGATCGATTCCTGACGGCGCTGCAATTTTATTCATATTCAATAAAGCTTTGAGAATGCCCGCTAACGCAGCTTCCATACCGGCAACATCAGTAATCAGTTTTTCAGCCAAAGGCATATTGACCTTGTAATCTACAGAGTTAACACACATTACTTTTGCACCGAACAGCGCAGCCTGTCGCACTCGGTGCCCCAGTATAGGTTGGTCTTTAGTGATATTTGCCCCCACTAAAAGCACCGCATCACTCTGCCCTAACGATTCAATACTTTGCCCTAAATAGGGGAAAGCAGGCGCTCTGTTCTGGTCGCTAAAATCTAACTGACGGACTCTATGATCGATATTAGAACTACCCAAGCCGCGCACTAATTTTTGTAATAAATACATTTCTTCCAATGTAGCGCTAGGAGAAACCAAGGTACCCAAGTGCTCAGCACCATGGCGACCCACTAATTCTTTCACGCCATTAAGTGCAAATGCTAATGCCGTATCCCATGATACTCGCTGCCATTCGCCTGATTGTTTGATCATCGGCGCAGTCAATCTATCTTTGCTGTTGAGCCCTTCATAGGAAAAACGATCTCTGTCTGAAATCCAGGTTTCGTTAATTTCTTCGTTTTCTCTAGGCACAACACGCATAATGTTATTATCTCGGACATCCAGATCAATATTAGAACCGACACAGTCATGTCCCGCTATTGAAGGATGTCGCTGCATTTCCCAATTTCTTGCCGAATAGCGAAATGGTTTTGATGTTAATGCACCAACAGGGCAAAGATCGATCATATTTCCAGACAGTTCTGATGAGATCGTACTTGCCACATAGGTGCCTATTTCCATATGTTCACCGCGGCCGATGGCACCCAATTCACGAACACCAGCAATTTCTTCACCAAAGCGCACACAGCGCGTACAGTGAATACAGCGAGTCATATCCGTTGCAATGAGAGAACCAATATTTTTATTTTTTACAACCCGTTTATTTTCGCTATAGCGAGTCTCCCCGCCACCATAACCTACAGCCAGATCTTGCAGGTCACACTCTCCCCCTTGGTCACAAATGGGACAGTCTAATGGATGGTTAATCAAGAGAAACTCCATAACGCCTTTTTGTGCCGAAATGGCTTTTTGCGATTGCGTAAAAACTTTCATGCCTTCAGTAACGGGTGTAGCACAAGCGGGAAGAGGTTTAGCCGCCTTTTCAACATCAACCAAACACATTCGGCAATTTGCAGCGACAGACAGTTTCTTGTGGTAACAGAAGCGAGGAATCGAAATTCCGACCTCATCTGCGGCTTCAATCAGCATCGCACCATCTTGTGCTTCGATCTTCAGCCCATCTATTTCGATATTAATCATACTTAATTCCCGTATACCGCTTGCACTGTACCTTACGCACTTACCATACATCGTTTATGATCGATATGGTATTGAAACTCATCTCGAAAATGTTTGATAAAACTCACCACCGGCATTGCAGCAGCATCACCCAACGCACAAATGGTTCGACCTTCTATACGTTTAGATACATCGACCAACATATCCAGGTCTGTCGATTTTCCTTCGCCATGTTCTATTCGATGTATCACCCGCGACAGCCAACCCGTCCCTTCACGACATGGAGTACATTGACCGCACGACTCTTCAAAATAAAAATGTGCAATACGAGCCAGCGCCTTAACCATACAAGTGCTGTCATCCATGACAATCACTGAACCGGCGCCCAGCATGGATCCAGCTTTACTCAGCGCATCATAATCCATAGTGACATCCATCATCACATCTGCGGGTAATATTGGCGTTGAGGAGCCACCCGGAATAACTGCTTTTAAGCGCCGACCTTCACGTACACCACCCGCCAGTTTTAACAATTCTGAGAAGGGCGTCCCCATACCAACTTCATAGTTCCCAGGTTTTTGCACATGCCCAGAGACACTGAATAACTTGGTACCCCCATTATTAGGTTTGCCCAGCTCATGAAACCACTTCCCGCCTTTCTCCAAAATCATCGGTACAGAAGCTAAAGTTTCAGTATTATTAATCGTCGTCGGTTTACCATAAAGGCCATAACTTGCCGGGAAAGGGGGTTTAAATCGAGGTTGGCCTTTTTTGCCTTCAAGAGACTCCAGCAATGCCGTTTCTTCACCACAAATGTAGGCACCGGCACCCAGTTGTGAATGCAGCTCAAAATCAACACCCGAACCGAGAATATTTTTACCTAACAATCCTGCCGCTCGTGCCTCTTTAAGGGCATTTTCGAAACGAGTATACGGTTCCCGAAATTCCCCACGAATGTAGTTATAGCCCACGTTTGCACCAATGGTATAACCGGCTATGGCCATACCTTCAATTAATGCATGTGGGTTGTAGCGTAGGATATCGCGATCCTTAAAGGTCCCCGGTTCTCCTTCGTCCGAATTACAAACAATGTATTTTTGACCTTCTACATTACGCGGCATAAAACTCCACTTGAGACCCGTTGGAAACCCCGCACCACCTCGACCCCGTAATGCCGATTCTTTTAATTCATTAATGATTTCTTGCGGTGGCGTTTTTTTCTTGAGAATACGCTTCCATTGCTCATAACCCCCGAGACTTTGATAAGTACTCAAGGCCCAGGGTTCTTTATGATTCAAAGTTCGAAAACAAATTTCATTAGCCATACGTATCGCTCTGTTATCCTAATTATTTCAGGTTATCCAGTATGGAATCAATTTTTTCAGGGGTCAGATTTTCATAATATTGATCGCCAATTTGCAACATGGGCGCGCCCCCGCACGCACCAAGGCATTCGACTTCTTTCAAAGAAATTTTGCCATCGGTAGTTATTCCACCAAAGCCAATACCCAGCTTATCTTTCAAATGAGAAACAACAGCATCAGAACCACATAACATACATGAAATATTTGTACAAACACATATTTTGTGACGACCAACGGGTTTCAGCTCATACATAGAATAGAAGGTGGCGACTTCATAAACAGAAATAGGTTCCATTGCTAAATATTCCGCCACCATGTCCATTAATTCTTGAGTAAGCCAACCCCCATTGGCATCCTGAACAATCGTTAACGCCGCCATGACCGCTGATTTTTTTTGATCCTTAGGATACTTCGCTATCCAAGTGTCGATTTCACCCTTTGACTCATCCGAAAGTAGGTGTAACTTGCTTTCAGCCATTACCGATCGACCTCCCCAAACACGATATCTTGCGTTCCAATAATCGCCACAACATCAGCAAGCATATGGCCGCGCGACATTTCATCAAGCGCAGCAAGATGAGCAAAACCAGGCGCTCTGATTTTCAGCCGATAAGGTTTGTTGGCTCCATCAGAAACCAGATAAATTCCAAATTCGCCTTTAGGATGTTCAACCGCAGCATAGGCTTCACCTTCAGGCACACAGTACCCCTCGGTAAACAATTTAAAATGGTGGATCATCGCTTCCATATTGCCCTTCATATTTTCTCGTGAAGGCGGTGCAACTTTGACATCATTGACAATCACTGGGCCAGGATTTGCTCGCAGCCAATCGATACATTGTTTGATTATTTTATTGGCTTCTCGCATCTCGGCAACACGAACCAAGTAACGATCATAACAATCACCGGTTACGCCAACCGGAATATCGAAATCCAGCTGATCATAAACTTCATATGGTTGTTTTTTACGCAGATCCCATTCGACACCCGAGCCTCTTAACATCGGCCCAGTCAAACCCATTTGCAGTGCTCGCTCTGGTGACACAATGGCAATATCAACGGTTCTTTGTTTCCAGATACGGTTATCTGTTAACAAGGTTTCATATTCATCTACATAGCCAGGAAAACGACGCGTAAAATCTTCCAAAAAATCTAATAAAGAACCTTCTCGGTTCTCATTTAATTTATTCACTTCCTTTTGATTATGCCATTTAGACGTTTCATATTTTGGCATCGTATCAGGCAAGTCGCGATAAACACCACCGGGACGATAATACGTTGCATGCATACGTGCACCTGAAACTGCTTCGTAGGCATCAAACAAATCTTCTCGTTCTCTGAACGCAAACAAAAACACCGTCATCGCACCAATATCCAGCGCATGCGCACCCAGCCATAAAAGATGATTCAGAATGCGTGTCACTTCGTCGAACATCACCCGAATATATTGTGCTCGCACAGGTGGAACCGTACCCAGCATTTTTTCTATCGCCAGCACATAGCCATGCTCATTGGCTAACATAGAAACATAGTCCAAACGATCCATATAACCTATGTTTTGATTAAATGCTTTGTGTTCAGCCAGCTTCTCAGTACCACGATGCAATAAGCCAATATGCGGATCAGCACGTTCGATAACCTCACCATCCAGCTCCAAAACCAGGCGCAAAACACCGTGAGCAGACGGATGCTGTGGTCCGAAATTTAGTGTGTAATTACGAATTTCGGCCACGTTACGCCTCACCAGGTTGAGTAGATGAATGATAGCGATTATCCCGTCTGATAACACGGGGCACCAGGTTGCGTTCTTCAATACTCACTGGCTCGTAAATCACTCGTTGTTGTACTGGGTCATAACGCATTTCAACATTGCCTTCCAAAGGGAAATCTTTACGAAAAGGATGCCCGATAAAGCCATAATCCGTTAACAAGCGACGTAGATCGTCATGCCCCTCAAAGATAAAGCCGTATAAGTCAAAGGCCTCGCGCTCAAACCAATTTGCGGCACTCCAAATGGTTTTGATCGAGGCGATTTTCGGCATCGCCTCATCAGGAAGAAACGTGCGCACTCTCAGCCTATAATTATTCCGTACTGACAACAAATGATAGATCACAGCAAAACGTTCGGCCGGTTTAAACGAGGACTCTGCATTACCATAGGTACTGTAATCTACACCACATAAATCGATCAATTGGTCAAATGCAAATTCCTCTTTTAATACAGTGGTGACATCCATAATGTCTTTTTTTGCGACGACAATCGTCAGCTCATCCAGGGCAATATTAGATTCTCTAATGCGATCATCAAAACGAGCCTGCAGGCTTGTCGCCAAAGATTTTACGTGATTTGACATGTTGTTTACCTTTTAACGGGCTATGGTATTCGTTCTTTTTATCTTATTTTGCAATTGAATAATGCCATACAACAAAGCTTCTGCAGTCGGCGGACAACCCGGGATATAAATATCAACAGGAACAATACGATCACAGCCTCGGACAACCGCATAAGAGTAGTGGTAGTACCCCCCGCCATTTGCACAGGAACCCATAGAAATCACCCATCTAGGCTCAGGCATTTGATCATAGACTTTACGCAGTGCAGGTGCCATTTTATTCACCAGCGTGCCCGCGACGACCATGACATCAGATTGCCTGGGGCTGGGACGAAAAACAACACCAAAACGGTCTAAATCATATCGTGCCGCACCGGCATGCATCATCTCAACTGCACAACAAGCCAGGCCGAAAGTCATTGGCCATAATGAACCGGTTCGCGCCCAATTAATTAATGCATCTGCTGAAGTCGTAACAATGCTTTTTTCTAATACGCCTTCTATTCCCACTCTAATGCCCCTTTTTTCCACTCATAGGCAAAACCAATGACTAAAATACCTAAGAACACAACCATAGCCCAAAAACCAAACCAGCCTATGGTATCCAGTACAACAGCCCAAGGGAACAAAAACGCAATTT
>JAADHS010000274.1 GCA_013151745.1 Gammaproteobacteria bacterium
GTTTAAACACGCAAGAAAAATTGCGGATGCGACACTGTTATATCCGCAGTTTTTCTTTTTATCAAATCAACATCGCTTGTGCGGAATGAGTACGAGCATTTTCGGGGTCTGGGTATTCACTTTACACGAAGCTACCTTTTGAACATCACATCATTAGTAATAGCCTTGTTTTTTCTGTCGAATGGTTTAGCAATGGCGCAATACACCGAAAATATTTCTGTTTGGCAAGGATGGTTAGGTGTCTCTATACTAAATTTCAATTACACCGAATTTGATAAAAGCAATGAAATTTTTAACCGTGAATATGGCATACTGCCAGGCGTGAGGACGGGTATCAAGCGAACAAAGGGGGCTGTGCAAGTTCAAGCACAGCTTGCTTACCACGGCAATAACGTTAGATACGATGGTCAAACTCAAAGAGGCAAGCCTGCCAAGAGTAGAACGGACGAACAAATAACCGAACTTTCGTTATTGTTAAAAGGCTTAATGACAGAATCAAACCCCATTTCAAGTACCTTGTACGGTGGCCTGGGCTATCGCCACTGGCGACGTGATATAAAATCCACTCGCACGGCTTCAGGTTTATTGGAATATTATATGTGGCCATACTGGATACTCGGTACAACAGCAGGCTATCACTTTCAAGCAAAGACACAATTACAATTTGACATCCGAATTACCCGACCTATCAACCCAAGCATGAGGGTACATTTCAAAAAGAATAACCTGGACAGTAGTGAACTTGAACTGGATGCACGTCTGGGTAGCCGAATAAGCCTTACCTTAAGTCAAACGTTAACGAAGCAGCTTGCAATGGCAGTAGAACCGTATTATCAGCGTTGGGATCTGGAACGCAGCACGCCTGTACCGCTCAAATCCAATGGTATGATGATTGGCGGTAGCATTACACAACCTCGTAGCGAAACACGTAATAGTGGCTTAGATTTTACGGTCATTTATAAATTTAAATAAGTCTCCAAACATATATCCATAGCGTTATGAAACAGAAATCACTAACAACACGGCTTTCCGCAATGATCAATTTCAAATTCCAGAGTTGAATGGATAATAGAATAATTCTGCCCAAGTTGACTTTTTAGTGCAGCTTTTATCGTTTCTGATTGATTGAAGTCCGCAATCACCACATGTGCCTCCAAAGCATTTTTATGTTCATCAAGTTGCCAGATGTGAACATGATGAACATTTAAAACACCTTCTACATTTTCCATAGCGTTGATCACATCGTTAATCGAAATATCTTCTGGCGTCCCTTCCATGAGAATATGAATAGTTTTAGGCAACAGCGTCGCAGCCTGATAGAGCACATAACCGGCAATCAGCAATGTGAGAAGCGTATCTGTCCAGTACCAATCATAAAGAATAATCAGACTACCCGCGATAATCACACCCAGAGAAGCCAGGGCATCGGAAACATTATGCAAAAAAGCAGCGCGGATATTCATACTGTTTTTAGACATACTATAAGTCAGAATCGCTGTAGCTACATCAATCACCAAAGCAACGCCAGCCACCATCACCACCATCCATCCCTCAATGATTTGTGGTTCAAAAACTCGCCACAGCGCTTCATAAATCAAATAAAGCCCAACAATCACCAGCGTAACGAGATTGATCAATGCGGCAATCACCTCAGCCCGCTTGTAACCAAAAGTTTTGAAATGATCCGCCGGTTGTCTGCCGATTTTTCGCGCAACCAAGGCAATCAATAACGATGCCGCGTCACTAAAATTATGCAAAGCATCAGCAATCAAAGCAAGACTACCAGAGACAATACCACCCACAACCTGTGCTATTGTCAAAAGCATATTGATGGCGATGGCCCAGCCCAGGCGGCGGTCGTTCATGCTATCTACGTCATGATGATGATGGTCGTGTGTCATAAACTCGGTTCTCTTATTTGAAAATGGCCACGAGTCACCACCACACGGTTATTTTCATGCTAATACCTGATAGCCCTCACATATTGTATGGGTCTAATGGAACAGGACACATTAATGAGAGACAATTAGAAGTCTAACATTTTAGAAGTCTAACATTGAGGTGTTTTACATGGTACAAAAGCAAAGCTACAAAACGTACAGCAAAGAATTTAAAAAAGAAGTAGTCGCGTTGGCGCATGATCAAGGGTATTCGGTAACAGATGCCGAAAAATCACTGGGCATAGCGTCGAACATGCTATATCGCTGGAAACAGCATATTTAGGATAAAAAGAAAGGTAAATCTCTTACTGAAGATGAGCGTGAAGAGCTCAAGCGCTTACGCAAGGAAGTAAAAAATTTACGAATGGATAAAAAAATTCTAAAAAAGGCCAGCGCCTTCTTTGCGAAAGAAATGAAGTGAAATATGACTTTATTCAAGCACAAGAAGGCTTTCCGGGACAGCCGCTAAGCCAAGTAAAACAATTTTTTTAGTGCTTATTATGGGTGTGAACTGCAGACCTACAACCCAATACACGGAACAAGTGTAAGCGAGAGCAAAGCCTAATCCTGTCCAAAGCCACCCCAGGTGCCGCAATAACCAAGCACTAATGATGGCAATAAAAAAGGGACCAACACCCGATTGAATCATTGGGTTATTGATGACTTAACTTTGAAGTCAATTGGAAAAATTAAAAGTAAAACGTGAAATTTTCCAGTCATTACGTATTTTTTTTAATACAAAAAAAGCTCGGTAGTGTTCTGTAGATTTTTTCTCTCCATTAGCGAGTACCGTTAGTTGTCCAAGCGATCGGGATCTAGCATATGCCATGTTGCCTTCATGTTGAACCTCATCTATGGCGATATTTACGTCGAGATCGATAGTATCAAATTCGTGTTTATATGCTTCTCTGATTTCTTTTCTACCTACAGCCGTGGGTAGTCCAGAAGGTATAAATATACCGTCTTCCGCATACAATTTAACTACCGCTTCTACATCAGATTCGTTCATGGCTTTGCCATAAGCATAAATGACAGTTTTTATTTCATTTGAAATATCCCGTTGCGTTGAGGCTACAGCGAGGCCAGCAGACAACAAACCAACTAAGCTTGCGAGGTATATTTTTTTCCTCATATTAGATCTCCTGTGTTTACAAAGTAATTAGTACAGAATAATTTAATTTTCCTAAATAAATTAGACCCGATTTATGGAAATGAGTTTTTCAATTTTGAAAAGCGAAGTCGGGATCGATTTTGTTTGCCTTAACAGAATGCAGAGGCTATGTACCCGTAGCGTTTGGAATTTAGGTGTTAAGTGTGCGTTCTATTCATTGCATGGCAAGGGTTCCGCATCCTCGGCTTTGTCTCCTGAGTCGCCCTATCTTCTGCATCCATGCAGTCGTGCTCACGCCCCTTATCTACATCCCTGTAACTAGGCCATGAATGGGCCGTAGATAGAGCAACGCAGGAGCAGTTGCCGAGTAATAGCCGGCTATTGCGAGGATTTTTAACGTAGCCAGGGAATGAAGAGGGCATGCAATTACACCTAAACCTCAAACGCCACGGGTATATTTTCCAGGTGTCTGCTTAGTCTGTTGCGCGAAAAAACAGCTTCCAAACTTGATTTATACACTTATGAAGCTATCACTTTCACCATACAAAATATTGTTTGCATTCTCTACACAAAACTCTTTAAATACACGTACCAATCTTGGTAGGTGGCGATTGCTCGGGTATACCACCGAAAGGGAAACTTTGGCCGTGGAAAGCGGACTAAATTCCCAAGTTGACAATACTTCGACAAGTGTGCCCGCATTGATCGCTCTATCACACATAAACGACGGCAGCTCACCTATACCAAGCCCAGATTCTATAGCTATCTGAATACCCACAAAATCATTAAAAGAAAGGGATTCCTCAACTCTGAATTCTTCGGTAGTTACACCTTTTTTGAAGCTCCAGATAGTATCGTTAAACCAATTGGTAAAACAAATCAATCGATGTTTTCTCAGATCGGATGGATGATGTAAGTTAGAAGTGGACTCAAGATAGCTCGGAGTAGCTATTAGAACATGGCGATAAGATATCAAGGGCCGGGCGATTACGCTTTCGCTTGTTATATTACCTACGCGAAGGGCTATATCAACCCAGTCATTGATGAAGTCCAGTTTTTGTTCTGTTACCCATACGCGTACTCTGACCTTTGGATATCGCTTCTGGAAAGCTGCTATCAAGGGAACGATAAAACATCGTTCAAGGCTTGGAGGTACTGATACTCTCAATAATCCGAATACCTCTTTCTCTCGGTCTTTGAGTACTGACTTTGCTAAATCAAATTCATTTAGGCCACGGCGACAATGATCAAAATAGACCTGCCCCAGCTCTGTAAGTCTTAACTTGCGCGTGGAGCGTTCTATTAATTTTACTCCGAGCTTAGATTCAAGCTGAGTAATACGACGACTGATTGTCGATACGGGAACACCTACACGTTTAGCTGTTTTCGAGAAGCTGTGATATTCAATAACTTTAACAAAAAGCGCTGACGAATCGATATCTGACATGTTTTTGTATTTTTCCATTATTGAAAAAGTTTTTTTAGTAATACACTATCTAGTATCACATTAAGTAGATCTATATGATACTCCTCAAATATTGGATCCGAGTTAAGAAGCTATAAATAAATAACGTAACATTCTACTGGTCTATCATTCCGTCGCCGGTGTTCCTCAAAGGGTTATGATACTCCCCATGTCTAGACCAAAGGTGTTTTTCAAGTGAAATGTAGAAATTTGGTGTCGGAGGAGGCTTGCAACAAGTTAAGAGGGTGTAGTTAAATTTTGACACCGAAAAAAGATTCGGCGCAAGTTAATTGGGCGTTAGGCCAGGGAGGTAAATATGACAATTAGAAATTTCATTAACTACAATAGAAAATTATCACATGCTTTTGAAAATCTGTTCCCAGAAAAATCCTATTCTGGGGGATTTCCTGCTTACTATTTGATGTTACGCACTAGCCTCCAAAAGAGTTATCATGCGTGAATGACTAAAAATGATATTTTTGACTTATACACGGATTATTTAATCACCTCTTTTAGCCATACGACAGCGACGGGACTTTCGGCAATGCTTGATGGAAATATAAGTCACGACCAAGTGAGTCGTTTTCTATCCAAGCAAGATTTAACGTCAGAAGACCTTTGGAAGGCAGTCA
>JAADHS010000195.1 GCA_013151745.1 Gammaproteobacteria bacterium
ATTCCTCCTTGTTGATATTTATCAACGTAAGAGCGCAATTATTTTTCTGCGCAAGTGATGGTGAAGTTATCTACCCCAACCCGTGCCTTGCATTTTGGAACAAACGTAACCAAGCCCCCTCTTCAGCCCATTCGTCGGGTGCCCAGGAGTTTTGAATGGTACGGAATACCCGCTCGGGGTGGGGCATCATAATAGTAAAACGACCATTTTCAGTCGTTAACCCAGTGATGCCTTCAGGAGAACCATTAGGGTTCGATGGATAGGTTGTTGCCACTGCACCTTGATGATCAATGTAGCGTAAAGAAACCATGTTTTTTTCCTGCGCCTCCAGCAGCGCGCCGTCTGCAAATTCAGCTCGGCCTTCACCATGTGCAATCGTAATGGGTAGACGCGATCCGGCCATCCCGCTAAAAAACAGCGATGACGACTCAACCACTTCAACCAAAGTAAAACGGGCTTCAAACTGTTCGGAAAAATTACGCTCAAAGTGGGGCCACAAGCCACTACCGGGGATAAGCTGCGTCAACTGAGACATCGCCTGACAACCATTGCACACCCCCAGGCCAAAACTGTCTGGGCGCTGAAAAAATGCACTAAATTCATCAAACGCGCGCGGATTGTGTAGAATGGAAGACGCCCAGCCCCGACCCGCGCCCAATACATCGCCATAGGAAAAACCACCACACATGACCAAACCCGAGAACCGGGAAAGCGATACACGGCCTGCAAGCAAGTCACTCATATGGACATCAACCGCACTAAATTGAGCGCGATCAAATGCGGCAGCCATTTCAAGATGGCCATTGACGCCTTGCTCACGTAATACGGCAATACGGGGTTTGTTATTAATCGACACATAAGGTGCTGCGATGTTTTCCTCCAGGTTATAGCTCAGTTTGACGGACAAACCCGGATCAGACACATCGGCAATCGCATCATATTCCTGTTGTGCGCACACGGCGTTGTCTCGCATTGCCGCAATACGCCAACTTGTTTCAGACCAAACCTGTTGCAACTCAAGAATATCATCATCCATTAATGTTCGTTTCTGATGCCGGATATACAGTTTTCGCGCTTCATTTAACGAGCCAATAATATGGCTGTGACGCCTCAGACCTACCTCTTTTAAAGCATCCATCACCGTGTCCACATCACGATGCCTGACCTGAATCACCGCACCCAGCTCTTCATTAAAAAGAATCGCGTTTGTTTCACCGTCGAGTGTATCTAAACTAATGGTCATACCGGTACGACCCGCAAAACTCATCTCGGCCAAAGTCGCAAATAAACCACCATCGGAACGATCATGATAGGCTAATAATAAACGTTGTTCATTGAGCGACTGTATCGCCCCAAAAAAAAATTTTAATGTTTGCGCATCATCGACATCGGCACTGTGACGCCCCACGGCACTATAGACTTGCGCCAAAGCAGACCCGCCCATGCGATTTTTTGCTTTCCCCAAATCAATCAAAATCAAATCGCTATCGCCATGATCAGTCCGTAATTGTGGCGTCAAGGTCTGGCGGGCATCGGTCACCGGTGCAAATGCCGTCACGATTAATGAAACGGGAGAAGAGACTTGACGATTTTGCCCTTGATGCTGCCAAACCGTTTTCATCGACATTGAATCTTTACCCACCGGAATCGCGATGCCTAGTGCGGGACACAAGGTCATACCCACGGCTTTAACCGCCTCATACAAAGCCGCGTCATCACCACCATGGCCTGCCGCCGCCATCCAGTTTGCTGACAACACAACCTTATTGATTTTTGCAACAGGGGCGGCTGCAATATTGGTGAGCGCTTCGCCAACAGCAAGACGAGCCGAGGCAGCAGCATTAATAATAGCCACCGGAGTCCGCTCTCCCATCGCCATGGCCTCACCATAATAGCCACAGTAATCGCTGGTCGTCACCGCAACGTCAGCAACCGGAACCTGCCAGGGACCCACCATTTGATCGCGTGCAACCAGACCCGTAACACTGCGGTCGCCAATGTTAATTAAAAATTGTTTACTGGCAACGGCAGGCAATCTCAGTATTCGATACGCCGCTTCATAGGTATCGATATCATTGACTTTAAAATCTTCTTTTTGATAAGGCTGGTGACGCGCATCACGCAGCATTTTCGGTGGCTTGCCCAGCAAGACATCCATGGGCATATTGATGGGCGTGTTATCGAAATGTGCATCGCCAACAATCAATTCTTGCTCAGCGGTGGCTTCACCGACAACCGCATAGGGACAGCGTTCGCGTTCACAAATCGCCTGAAATCTTTCAATGTCTTTATTTTTTATAGCCAGTACATAACGCTCTTGCGCTTCATTGCACCATATTTCCATGGGTGACATGCCAATATCGGCATTAGGAATCGTTCGTAATTCAAACTTCGCGCCTCGGCCAGCATCATTGACTAATTCTGGAAACGCATTGGATAGCCCCCCCGCGCCCACATCATGAACGGACACAATAGGATTCTTTTCAGCCAAAGCAGCACAGCGTTCAATGACTTCCTGGCAACGACGTTCCATTTCAGGGTTCCCTCGCTGTACTGATGCAAAATCAAGCGCTTCGTGACTGGAACCGGAGGTCATTGAAGACGCCGCACCACCTCCCAAGCCAATTAACATTGCCGGGCCACCCAGAACAACCAATTGTGCACCCGCATTTATTGGCGCTTTTTGAACATTGCACGCACGTATATTACCCAATCCACCAGCGACCATAATGGGTTTATGGTAGCCCCGAATTTCTAAACCATCAGGACCTGCAACTTCTTCTTCATAGGTTCGAAAATAACCACATAGATTGGGACGACCAAATTCATTATTAAATGCGGCAGCACCGATGGGCGCTTCCAACATAATATCTAAAGCAGAAACAATGCGATCCGGCTTGCCAAAATCTTTTTCCCAGATTTGCTCTCCACCCGGAATACGCAAGTTGGATACCGTATAGCCCGTCAATCCGGCTTTGGGCTTAGCGCCTTTTCCCGTTGCACCTTCGTCTCGTATTTCACCGCCTGCCCCCGTTGCTGCGCCAGAAAAAGGCGAAATTGCAGTGGGGTGATTATGGGTTTCTACTTTCATTAAAATATGAGCGGCATCTTTATCGTAACCATAACAACCACTTTCAGCATTTGGGAAAAACCAGCGTGCCTCTGTACCCGTGGTCACCGCACAATTATCTTCGTACGCAGATAACACCGCCCCTGGATTTTTTTTATAGGTATTGCGGATCATATCAAACAAGGAATAATCCATGGGCTGTTTATCAATACGCCAATTTGCATTGAATATTTTATGACGACAATGATCGGAATTCGCCTGAGCAAACATCATCAATTCCACATCAGAAGGATTGCGATTTAACAATAGAAAATTTTCAAGCAAATAATCCAGTTCATCATCAGCCAAGGCTAAGCCAAGCTCATTATTTGCTCTCTCTAACGCTAAACGCCCTAAACCCAACACATCCATAGTTGCAAAGACTGCGGGCTGCGCACTGACAAACAACGCTGTTGCATCGTTGGGTGAATCCAGTACTGTTTCGGTCATTCGATCATGTAACAGTGGCTGAAGTACCTGTAGGGTTGCTTCATTTACTGACGTATTGTTTGCTGTTTCAAATTGATAATACACCCCTCGCTCCACTCGCTTAACGCTGGTTACGGAGCAACTGAACATGATGTCTGTGGCTTTGCTGGACCAAGGAGAAATAGTCCCCAATCGCGGCACAACTAAAACACCTGGAGCTAATTCATCACCACCGATTTCGTCTGCCTTCAATAATTGTTCAAGCACTCGCCTCTCTTCATCTGTCGGCGTTCGGTCAAGTTCAACAAAATAAAGATAGCGAGCCTGTACCGCCGTCACGCTAGCACTGTGTTGTTGACACCCGCCAAGCAATTTCGATTGTCTGAAAGGGGTCAGCGCATCCGTTCCAAGTAATGTCAGCATCATATTTTTTATATCTAAATCAAAATGCCTAGGCGTTTTGCAACTTCTTCATAAGCGGCAACGACACCGCCCAGGCCTTGTCTAAAACGATCTTTATCCAGTTTTTCTCTGGTGCCCGCATCCCACAGTCGACAGCCATCAGGTGTAAATTCATCACCCAGAATGATTTCGCCGTTACAACGGCCAAACTCCAGTTTATGATCGACCAGCAAAAGCCCAGCATTGGCAAAGAGGTTTTTCAATACCTGGTTGACTTTAAACGTCAATTCTTTCATTTTTTCGATTTCAGCTTTCGTCGCCCAGGAAAAGGAGAGAATATGATATTCATTAATCATCGGGTCATGTAAAGGATCGTTTTTAAGGAAAAACTCAAAAATTGGTGGCTTAAGATCCTGACCCTCAGCCACACCCAAGCGCTGGCAAAGACTGCCTGCACTTATATTTCGAACCACACATTCAACCGGAATCATATCCAATCGTTTGACAAGCGACTCGGTATCAGAGTAGAGAGATTCAAAATGCGTAGGGATACCTACTTGTTCTAATTGCGTCATGATAAACGCGTTAAACTTATTATTGACTTCGCCTTTTCTGGCCAGTTGCTCTATTTTTTCGCCATCAAAAGCCGAGGTGTCATCACGAAATTTCAGAATTAGCTTATCATGGTCATCCGTTTCATAGACTGATTTCGCCTTACCTGCATAGAGTTTTCCCCCTATTTTCATGACTTGACTAATCTCGGTTCAGTAACAGCGCTAACCGCTGAAAAAATTCTTTAACATCGGGCGAATCATGCAACTCACCTGTATTTTTGTCTCGCAGTGTCATCATCACTTCTGAGTCCAGATCTTCGAGCTGTAAAGTAAATTTCTCTTCTGGTTCGACTTCTTCTGAGCCAAAAAGCCGTTGAGCAAAGCTTTTTTTCTTGTGTTGTTCAGACATCATGCCAGTAATTTCGATCAGCCCGGTACTCCGATTGAAGTCATCTATACTCAAATCCATTTGCACCAAAGCATTTCCTGTACGACGCCACGCTTTAGCAAAAGGCAAATTAATGCGCAATGACAGCATACCATCAGCCTCAACGAGTCGAGCCAATTTCACCGATGGCGGTAAATCAGCCGTTATCGTTTCGGCTTCCGCATCTTCTTTTTTTGATATATAAATAGTCAATTGTTTTAACAACTCAATTTCCAACTCATTCTCAGAGGAACGCGGCACCCAATGCATCTGACCATCGATGACAACTTCTTGCAGACCACGATGAACAACATGAATTTCGGTTGTTCCGGCTTCGATACCCGCCTCAAACCGGACAATATACTGATCCTTTATCTTTGAATCATACAATTGGGATAAGTCTTCCTTCAGAGAAGCAGACGTTGAGGCCTCTCCCCCTGTGATCCATGCTGTTTGCATCATACCTAATGCCGGGTTTTCTTTTTCAACTTTCACATCACGCAGCGACCAAAACCGTTCGATTTCCTGCCACCATTGAGCTGGCGTTCCGGTGACAAGTAACCATCGCGCAGCACCATCACGCTCCCAGCGAAAACCATCGCCAACAGGCGCATCAACAGATGTTGTGTCAAGTGGTTGACCTTTCTTTTTTTCATTCTGCTCAAACTCAGACAAGGTCACACTCCCTCCTAACGGGGCAAGCGCAACGGCAAGCTCATCTTCAGCTTCCATACTTAATAAATCAGGCGGGACTTCAAGATTAGCGGTCGGTTCTAAATTTTTATATTCGGCCTTTCGTTCATCAACAACACTGCAAGCACTCAAACCTAGCAAAACGCCAACCAAAACGACTAATAAATTACGCTGCATACCTTTATATTATCTCCGCTTTGCTTAAAGCATCTCTAAGTATTTGTCGGTAACCGTTTGATAATGGCGTGAGCGGCAAACGGATATCCGTTGCAATCAAGCCCATTTCTGACACGGCCCATTTCACTGGAATGGGATTCGCTTCCACAAATAACACGTTATGTAGCTCAACCAATTGAGCATTGATTTTTTCTGCAGTATCCCGATCGCCTGCCAAAGCCGCTTTGCACAGATCGTGCATTTGCTGCGGCGCAACATTAGCTGTAACCGAAATATCCCCTTTAGCACCCAGTAAAATGGCCTCCATCGCTGTCGCATCATCGCCGCTATAAATATCGAGGGCATCACCACAAAGTTCTAATATTCGTGTAATTCGACTAAGATCGCCGGTCGCCTCCTTCACTGCAATAATGTTCGATATTTTTGCCAACCGGGCTATCGTTTCGGGCTGAATATCACAAACGGTTCGCCCCGGTACATTATAGAGAATCTGAGGTATAGGCACCGCTTCAGCAATCGCTTTATGGTGAAGATAAATCCCTTCCTGAGTGGGCTTAATGTAGTACGGCGCGACCAGTAAACAAGCATCCGCCCCCGCTGTCATTGCACAACGGGTCAGGTTAATTGCTTCTTGAGTTGAATTAGACCCAGTTCCGGCAATAACAGGTAAACGCCCTCGTGTATATTCAACAACTTGCTTGATGACATCACAATGTTCTGTAGAGCTCAGGGTTGCAGATTCTCCTGTTGTGCCGACCGCGACAATGGCATCGGTTCCCTTATCAACATGAAAGTCCACCAGTCGTTCCAATGCCACAGCATCCACTGCCCCCCCATCGCTCATTGGCGTAACTAACGCTACCATGCTACCGTGAAACATATTTATAACTCCATTGTAACGACCCAGGTGCCCCTGAAACCCGCCATTTCAGAGGCACCTGAGCCGTTTCTATTCATTTTAACTACTCGTTGGGTATTTTTCTATTTATATACAAACGAAAGTTTCGTATTATAAGCTATTTGAGAATGCCGCATAGGAAAATCATGGAAAACTGCTTAGTCATAACTGCGTTGGGACAAGATCGACCCGGAATTGTCAGCGATTTATCACAAGCCATACTCGATACTGGCTGCAATATTCTAGACAGCCGTATGACGGTATTGGGCGGTGAATTCGCCATCTTGCTGATGGTCAGTGGTAACTGGAATGCGATCGCTAAATTGGAAAGCGGTCATAAATCTTTGGGACAAAAATTCGAGCTGACGGTAACAACAAAACGCACCAATGACCGTTCTGCTCGACCTGAGCTGCTCCCTTACGCGGTCGATGTCGTCTCCATCGATCACCCAGGCATTGTCAATCAACTGGCTGGGTTTTTCTCTGAGAGAAACATCAATATTGAAGACTTACGCACAGACTGTTATTCAGCACCTCATACGGGAACCCCTATGTTTACCGTCAGCTTAGTCATCGGTATCCCTGCTGCAACGCACATTGCCAGCCTGCGTGAACAGTTTATCTCTTTTTGCGATGAATATAATCTAGACGCAATACTTGAACCGGTAAAAGCTTAGACATTATGCATTAACTCGCCAACAAGCAATATATTGAATTCAACATAGTTTGTTGGCGAGTAAAGACATAAAGTTCGATGGTATTAGGCAATCATTATCCCAGAAAACAATTCTTCTAGAAGAATAAGTTGCGAGTTAATACATATTAAGGAACATATTATGACTTCTATTTCACTTGGCGATACCTTACCTAATATTGAACTCCATGCCACGGGCGATCAAACCATTCAGCTTAGCGAACTAGCAGGAGAAAAGCTGGTACTCTATTTTTATCCCAAAGACAGCACCCCAGGCTGCACCCAGGAAGGTCTGGACTTCAGTGAAAACTATTTAAAGTTTAAACGGAGTCAATGCCTGATCCTGGGCGTCTCCCGTGACACCCTCGCCAAACACGAAAAATTTAAAGAAAAACAAGAGTTCAAATTCAACTTACTCTCCGACCCTGATGAAATATTGTGCACGGTATTCGACGTTATAAAAATGAAAAATATGTATGGTAAGCAGGTACGTGGGATTGAGCGTAGTACTTTTCTATTTAACGCGGATGGCACACTTGCACAGGAATGGCGCAAGGTAAAAGTAAAAGGGCATGTTGATGACGTGCTCGCAGCAGTAAAAACACTTTAATAAACCTAGAATCCGCAGTTACACACTTGCAGCGGCGCATCTCTGCGTTGTTAACGCCTTAAAATAGCCTGCTATTGTGCCGCACACCTGCAAGGAAAAGTGTGTAGGTCGTGGCTGTAAAGCCACGCTCTCGTTGCACCTTGATTTACACCGCTGCAAGCACACACGTCAACTCGTCCAACTGCAGATTCTAGATAAGTATCACACCGCGTCTTTTTCCTTGCGGTCAACCACAGACGAGGTTGCTTCTTCATCAAAATGAGGCCATGAGGTTAAAACTGACTTAACTAATGTTGCCAGGGGAATGGCAAAAAAGACGCCCCAAAACCCCCACAAGCCGCCAAACACCAAAATTGACGTGATGATAGCAATAGGATGTAAATTCACTGCTTCTGAAAATAACAGGGGAACCAACACATTACCATCCAAAGCCTGAATAACGCCATAAGCCACCATCAACCAAGCGAACTCGCTAGCCCAACCCCATTGAAAATAAGCAATAATAGCCACAGGGAAGGTCACCGCTACTGCGCCAACATAAGGAATAATAACAGAAAGCCCAACCAGCACCCCTAATAGCATTGCATATTGCAACCCCATAATTGCAAAAGTAATGTAGCTGACCAGACCCACAATTAAAATTTCAGAAATTTTACCCCGTATATAATTGCCTATTTGTTGATCCATTTCCGTCCAGATTCGTATTGCTAAGCCTCGCTCTTTAGGCAAATAGCTCGTCACCCAATTTAATATTTTTTGTTTATCCATTAAAAAGAAAAAAACCAGGACAGGCACTAAAATCAGATAAATCAGTAAAACAAAAACACCAGAAATAGAAGCTAAAGAAAGAGAAAGTACCTCTTGCCCCAGCGCCCTTGCAGTCGAACCCATTTCAACAAATAACTGGTTTAATTGCTCTTCAGATACAAAGTTTGGATAATTTTGCGGTAATGCTAATAGAGTTTGCTGACCTCTTGCGATCATATCAGGTAATCTATCAAAAAATTGCGTAACCTGGCCAAAAACCAAAGGGACAATAGCGATATTCAAAAACAACAATATCGTCATAAAAAAAGTAAAGACAACGATAACCGCAGGCGTTCGTTTTAAAATATGGCTCGCAACACACCAACCCACGACACCTTCTAGTAAGTAAGCAACGACAACACCCGCAAACAGAGGTGCTAACATGTCGCCCATAAAAATAACAACAGTGAAACCAAGTACTAACAAGAAACCGAGAATGACACCCTCAGGATCAGTAAAATATTTTTTGAACCACTTATAGAAGACGTTGGACATGACTACGTTCGCTAACCTCGTTATTCTAAAAAACTCAGTAGATCCATCGCACCATAGAGAACTTTAGGCTTGCGGTAATAATACTTAGACTGCATTAGTAATTAATCGAGAATCAACACTATCATAATTAGATGCTGAAAAAATACTTGACAGCAACAAAATAGAATAATAAATACAAAAAAACCGGGTAACCCCGGTTTTTTTGTATTTATTTAGGTAGATAAAAACCTATTAATCATCATCCTCGTCTGGTAGAGGTCGATTGACCAATTCAATAATAGCCATAGGGGCATTGTCACCTGGCCGATTCCCACATTTTAGTATACGGGTATACCCACCTGGGCGCTCTTTATAACGAGGCCCCAAGTCATTAAATAATTTGGCAACCGCGGCATTGTCCCGAGTCCTGGCAAACACCAATCTTCTTTTAGCAACGCTGTCATTTTTAGCCAAAGTGATCAATGGCTCAACAACACGACGTAGCTCTTTTGCTTTTGGTACCGTCGTCTTAATAATTTCGTGATCAAGCAAGGATACTGACATATTACGTAGCATCGCTTTACGATGACTACTATTTCGACTCAGCTGTCGGCCTATATTCCGATGTCGCATGACATTAAAACCTTATATTCAATTACATTTAATCAAGCTTGCAATACTTATAGTGCAATTGCACCTTCTTTACTGGACAAAGCCGGAGGCGGCCAATTTTCCAAACGCATTCCTAAGGAGAGTCCGTGGCTAGCCAATACGTCTTTTATCTCGGTTAAAGATTTTTTGCCTAAATTCGGCGTTTTTAACAACTCCACTTCAGTTCGCTGAATCAGATCACCTATAAAATATATATTTTCTGCTTTCAAACAGTTCGCTGATCGTACTGTTAACTCTAAATCATCAACCGGGCGCAACAAAATCGGATCAACTTGTGGCACTTCGAGATCAGGAACTGTGTTTTCTGTTCCTTGCAAATCAACAAATACAGTCAATTGCTGCTGCAAAATCCGGGCAGCCATACGAATCGCCTCTTCAGGGTCAACCGTGCCATTCGATTCCAGCTCAATAATGAGCTTATCCAAGTCTGTGCGCTGTTCAACACGCGCTCTGTCCACGTTATAGGCAATCGTACGTATCGGACTATAAGAAGCATCGATCTGTAAAGCACCAATAGGTCTTTCATCCACATTGTCGTCAACCGCCATCGCAGCCTGATAACCCCGACCTTTTTTAACCAAGAGAGACATCTCTAGCTCTACATCACGAGTTAACGTAGCAATAATGTGATCTGGATTAATAACTTCGATATCATGAGATAGCTGGATATCGCCTGCTGTCAACACGCCTGGACCTTTCTTGGAAAGGGTGAGTGTCGCCTCGTCTCTGTCATGCATACGTATTGCAACTTCTTTAAGATTAAGGAGAATTTCAATTACATCCTCTTGAACCCCATCAATGGTACTGTATTCGTGCAATACATTTTCAATTTGCACTTCGGTAATTGCGCATCCGGGTAAGGACGACAACAATATTCTACGCAAAGCATTGCCCAGCGTATGCCCAAATCCTCGCTCCAACGGCTCCAATGTAACACGAGCACGTGTTTCACTATGCATCTTGACGTCGACAATGCGTGGTTTGAGCAATTCAGTTGTTGAACCCTGCATGAAATATCCTCTTAGCTAAACGTCTGCTGGCAAAATTTAAGCACTCTGAGCAGTGATAAACAATTAATTTATGCTTCTGCTATACACTTATTTAGAGTACAACTCGACAACCAAATTCTCATTAATTTCAGCAGGTAAGTCGCTACGTTCTGGAATTGACTTGTATATACCTGACATTTTCTTGGCATCGACTTCAATCCAATCAGGAAAACCACGCTGCTCTGCCTGTTCCAAAGAAGACTGAACACGTAGTTGCTTTCTGGCTTTATCGACAATGCTAATAACGTCATTGGCTTTAACTTGAAAGCTAGGAATATTAGTCATGCCACCGTTAACCGTGATTGCATTATGTCGAACTAATTGCCGAGCTTCAGTGCGCGACACACCAAACCCCATACGAAAAACAACATTATCCAAACGACGCTCTAGAATTTGTAATAAATTTTCACCGGTCGAACCTTTACGACTATCAGCTTGTTTATAATAAGCACGAAACTGCCCTTCTAACATGCCATAGATCCGTTTCAACTTTTGCTTTTCACGCAATTGAATCGCGTAATCAGTCAAACGTGTGCGACGTTGCCCATGCTGCCCTGGAGGGAATGCACGATTTTCAAAAGCACATTTGGATGAATAACATTTTTCGCCTTTGAGAAATAATTTTTCTGCTTCTCGACGACACTGGCGACATTTTGAACCGATATACCTGGCCACTCTTAAACCTCCGTAAATTTAAACGCGACGCTTTTTGGGAGGCCGACAACCATTATGTGGAATCGGCGTCACATCTGAAATATTTGTAATTTTGAACCCAGCCGCATTTAGCGCTCTTACCGCAGATTCACGCCCTGGACCAGGCCCCTTAACAAGAACATCCATATTTTTCATACCAAACTCTTGGGCAACCAATCCTGCTTTCTCTGCGGCGACCTGAGCTGCAAAAGGCGTGCTTTTTCGAGACCCCCGAAAACCACAACCACCTGCAGTAGCCCAAGACAAAGCATTCCCCTGACGGTCTGTAATCGTAATAATGGTGTTATTAAAGGATGCATAGATATGTGCTACGCCATCAACAACATTTTTTTTGACACGCTTTTTAGCACGTCCTGTATTCGGTTTAGCCATGTTTTCATTGTTTCCTGGTGTTTTTTATTAACACATTACCTATCTACGTATTGGCCGGCGCGGCCCTTTACGTGTTCTCGCATTAGTTCGAGTTCGTTGTCCGCGCAAAGGCAAACCACGACGATGCCGCAAACCACGGTAACAGCCAAGATCCATTAACCTTTTAATATTCATTGAAACTTCACGCCTCAAATCACCCTCAACATCATACTTTGCAACTTCAGATCTCAGGGTTTCTAACTCGGCCTCTGTTAAATCCTTAATTTTTGCTTCTGGATTTAAACCTGCAGCCGTACAGAGCTTTTTCGCTGTTGTCCTGCCTATACCATAGATCGAGGTCAAAGCGATGACCGTGTGTTTATGCGTTGGTATATTTATACCTGCAATACGTGCCATTGACGCACACTCCTTAACTTGCTAAGCGCGTTTGGGAAAACCGCTAATTATACTAAGATTAATAAATTTTATCAACTAGATATTTAAAAAAGCAGGATATCTATAATCCAACTATCCTTGGCGCTGCTTATGACGCCCATCTTTGCAGATAACTCGAACAACACCTTTGCGCCGAACCACTTTACAGTTACGACATATTTTTTTTACCGAAGCTCGGACTTTCATATCACCACCACATTAAATATAAACAATAGGTTTCATCGCCTAACGAACCAGACCACTTCCACCTCGCCCTTTTAAATTGGCTTTTTTCATCAGCCCTTCATATTGAGTAGACATTAAATGTGACTGAAGCTGAGCCATAAAATCCATGACAACGACAACAATAATCAACAATGAGGTACCACCAAAGTAAAAAGGAACATTCCAATAGACAATCAAAAACTCGGGCAACAAACACACTGCTGTAATATATGCAGCACCCCATACCGTCAGCCGCGTCATCACACCATCAACATATTTGGCAGTCTGGTCTCCTGGGCGAACTCCCGGGATAATCGCACCCGACTTTTTCAAATTATCAGCGGTATCTTTTGGATTAAACACTAATGCAGTATAAAAGAAGCAAAAGAAGATGATTGCCATTGCATACAACAATACATAAATGGGTTGTCCTGGCGAAATCGCTTGGGAGATATCCTGAAGCCATTCCATACCTTCCGTATTGCCTACAATATTGCCAAATGTCGCCGGAAACAAAATAATGCTAGAAGCAAAGATGGGGGGTATCACACCAGCCATATTCACCTTAAGCGGTAGATGACTACTCTGCCCTGCATACATTTTTCGCCCTTGCTGCCTTTTAGCATAATTAACGGTGATTCGCCGCTGCCCCCTTTCCATAAAAACAACAAAAGCGGTCACCGCCAAAGCAAGAACAAAGAAAAATGCAACCAGTAAAAAGTGTAACTCTCCCGTTCTAGCCAACTCCAGAGTACCGCCTATCGCTGACGGCAAACCAGAAACAATGCCTGCAAAAATAATTAAAGAAATACCGTTACCAATCCCTCTTTCAGTAATTTGTTCGCCTAACCACATTAAAAATATAGTGCCGCCAACCAAGGTGAGCACAGCAATAATGATAAACAAAGTGCCTGGATTATCAACTAATGCAGCGCCATTAATTTGCTGTTTTTGCAATGCAAAGGCAATTCCAATCGCCTGAAACGAAGCCAACACCAGAGTCAGATAACGAGTATATTTAGTAATAACCCGTCGCCCACTTTCACCTTCTTTTTTCAACTGTTCTAACTTAGGATGGATCGCAGTCAAAAGCTGCATAATGATAGAGGCAGAAATATAGGGCATGATCCCTAACGCAAAAATTGCAACGCGTGCCAACGCCCCACCGGAAAACATATTAATCATGTCCAGAATGGAGCCTTTTTGCTGCTCAAATAACGCCGCTAGTGCGACAGGATCAATCCCCGGAACCGGTATGGTCGCACCGATACGAAATACGATTATCGCCCCAAGAACAAACAACAGCCGACTACGCAGCTCAGCATGTTTTGCTCCCCCTGTTGCTCCTGCTTTTGCTCCAGGTCTGGCCACTTAATCTTCTACCTTTCCGCCAGCAGCCTCAATCGCTATTCGAGCACCTTTGGTCACTCTTAACCCAATCACCGTTACGGCTCTAGTCACGGAGCCGGAAGCAAAAACCTTGGCTCTTTTAACATTATTGGAAATAATATTTGCTGCTTTTAAAGTTTCCAAGGTCACTTCCACCCCTTCCACCTTATCCAGCTCATTAAGCCGCACCTCATCAGTCATTCTGCCTATACGTGAAGTGAAGCCAAATTTAGGCACACGACGTTGCAAAGGCATTTGCCCACCCTCAAAACCGACTTTGTGATAACCACCTGAACGAGAATGTTGACCCTTATGACCACGGCCACAGGTCTTACCAAAGCCAGAGCCTATACCGCGCCCTACGCGTTTTCGGGATTTTTTTTCCCCTTCGTTAGGCTTGATCGTATTTAAGTACATACTTATAATCCTTCGACCTTTAGAAGATAATCAACTTTATTGATCATACCCCGATTTTCCGGAGTATCTTTAACTTCAACACTGTGATGCATACGCCGTAAGCCCAATCCAGCCACACAGGCTTTATGAGCAGCCAAACGTCCGCTAACACTTTTCACCAACGTTATTTTCAATCGACTATTACCCACAGCCATCGCTTTACTCCAAAATTTCTTTAACCGTTTTGCCACGTTTCGCAGCAACTCTTTCTGCATCCGTCATTTCAGTCAAACCCCGTACTGTAGCTCTGACAACATTGACTGGATTGTTAGAACCAATACACTTAGCCAAAACATTATGCACACCAACAACTTCAAACACGGCGCGCATCGCACCGCCTGCGATAATCCCTGTACCATCAGATGCAGGTTGCATATAGACCTTAGCTGCTCCGTGGCGAGCATTAATGGCATATTGCAAAGTTCCTTCTTTAAGTGCAACGGTTCTCATGTTTTTTCGAGCATCTTCCATTGCTTTTTGAATAGCGGCAGGCACTTCACGTGCTTTGCCACGACCAAAACCAATTTTACCTTTACCATCGCCCACTACAGTGAGCGCGGAAAAACCAAATTGGCGTCCGCCTTTAACCACTTTTGAGACACGTCGTACGTTTACTAATTTTTCTTGCAGGCCATCGCCCTGTGCTGCACGTTCAAAACTCGCCATTATCTAACCCCTAAAATACTAATCCGTTTTCACGAGCAGCATCGGCCAGCGCTTGCACTCGCCCATGATATCTAAAGCCGGATCGATCAAACGCTACACTTGTCACACCAGCTGATTTTGCTCGTTCAGCTAATATTTTGCCAACAACTGCAGCGGCCTCAATATTACCGCGATTCGCCAAACCTTTTCCAACCTCTTTTTCTACCGTCGATGCGGCAGCAATTGTAGAGGATCCATCTGGCGTAATAATCTGTGCATAAATGTGTCGTGGCGTACGATTAACACATAAACGATATACGTTTTTTTCTTTTATGTTCGCACGAGTCTTGCGTCTTCTACGAATACGGCTGTCTTTTTTATTCACGGCTTTACCTTACGTATTACTTTTTCTTCGCTTCTTTGCGAACAATAACTTCATCTGCATATTTTACACCTTTACCTTTGTAAGGTTCGGGCGGTCTAAATGCTCGAATTTCTGCAGCAACTTGCCCTACCACCTGCTTATCAACCCCTTTAACGACTACATCAGTCTGACTGGGTGTTTCGACAGTAATACCCTCAGGTACTTCGTAATTAACCGGATGAGAAAACCCCAGCGTCAGGTTCAAGACCTTGCCTTTTGCTTGCGCTCGATAACCCACACCAATCAACTGCAACTTTTTCTCAAACCCCGCACTCACTCCCACCACCATATTCGCAACAATTGAACGTGTTGTGCCAGCCAGTGCTCTTGAACTCTTTTCTTTTGTTTTTGCTGAAAAAACAAGTTCGTTTTCTTCTTTATCCACACCAACTTGAGCATGAATATTGAATTCTAGAACTCCTTTATCACCTTTTACTTTTATATCCTGTCCTGCCAGGGTCACTTCCACACCACTCGGAATGGCAACAGGCATTTTTGCAATTCTAGACATAGCCTTATCTCCGCGCTCTCTATTTTAAATGACAACACACAGTACTTCGCCACCATGACCCGCAGCGCGCGCAGCGCGATCAGTCATTACGCCTTTCGAAGTAGATATGATCGCTACACCTAAACCACTATTAATACGAGGCAATTCATCTTTGGCTTTATATGAGCGTAAACCCGGTCGACTTATCCGATTGATCTTTTCAATAACAGGTTTACCTTCGTAATACCTTAGAGATATAGTTAATTCCGGTTTACCCGCAACAGACTTCACATTATATTCACCAACATAACCTTCTTGTTTTAGCACTTCCGCTATCGCAACTTTTTTGCTAGAAGAAGGCATCTGCACATCCGCTTTATCTGCAAACTGGGCATTGCGAATACGCGTTAACATATCCGCAATAGGGTCGTTCATACTCATAGGTTCAATAGTCTCCTAGTCAATATATCTATGACCAATAAAATCAGCCTACCAGCTGGCCTTTACTAGCCCTGGCACATCTCCACGCATTGCCGCTTCACGAAGCTTATTTCGAGCCAACCCAAATTTACGATAATAACCGTTGGGACGACCCGTAATACTACAGCGATTACGAACACGGCATGGGCTGGCATCACGCGGCAAGGCCTGAAACTCACGTTGTGCCACCATTTTATCTTCAAAAGAGGCTTTTTTATCGTTCAGTATCGCCTTCAGCATCGCACGTTTTTTTGCATATTTTTCGACCGTACGAGTTCGTTTTGCTTCCCGACACACCATTGATACTTTAGCCATAATAATTACCTGATTAATTTTTCAAAGGAAAGTTAAACGCTTTCATTAAAGCGCGTCCTTCTTCATCCGTATTCGCCGTTGTCGTGAGCGTAATATTCATACCACGCAGCACATCAATTTTATCGTAATCAATTTCTGGAAATATAATTTGTTCTTTAATCCCCATATTATAATTACCACGACCATCGAAAGATTTACCATTTAAACCACGAAAATCTCGAATACGCGGTATGGCGATACTGATCAAACGATCCAGAAATTCATACATATTAGCGCGGCGCAATGTCACCATACAGCCAATAGGCCAGTCTTCACGAACTTTAAAACCCGCAACGGATTTTTTAGCTTTAGTAATCACTGGTTTTTGCCCTGCAATTTTGGTCATATCGGACACTGCGTGCTCAATGACTTTTTTGTCACCAATAGCTTCACCCACTCCCATGTTGAGAGTTATTTTTGTTATACGCGGCACTTGCATCGGATTCTTATAACCAAACTGATCGGTTAACTGCTTGACGACTGTATCGCGGTAATATTTTTGCAACCTTGCCATTTATAACTACCCGACTTATATATCAACAACTTCGTTGTTTGATTTAAAAAAACGTACTTTCTGCCCATCTTCTAATGTTTTAATTCCAATCCGATCCGCTTTTTTTGTGGTCGGGTTGAAAATAGCGACATTAGATATATGCAACGGCATCTCTTTTTCCACTATACCGCCTTGAACGTTACGTTGAGGATTCGCTTTTACATGTTTTTTTGCCATATTTATGGTGTCAACCAAGACTCGATCATCAGCATAAACTTTAGCAACGGTTCCACGTTTACCTTTATCTTTTCCTGTAATGACGATAACATCATCACCTTTTTTAATTCTACGCATAATTCCGCTACCCTTAAGCCGTGCTATAACACTTCTGGCGCTAACGACACAATTTTCATAAATTTCTCGGTTCGCAACTCACGCGTAACAGGGCCAAATATCCGTGTACCTATAGGCTGTAGTTGAGTATTAAGTAAAACCGCAGCATTATTATCAAACCGAATCAGCGATCCATCTCCACGCCGAACTCCCTTAGCAGTTCTTACAACAACCGCATTATAAACTTCACCTTTTTTAACTTTTCCACGTGGGATGGCTTCTTTTACGGTCACTTTTATTATATCACCGATACCCGCATAACGCCGATGCGAACCGCCTAAAACCTTGATACACATTAAGCGACGTGCCCCGCTGTTGTCGGCTACATCCAACTTAGATTGCATCTGAATCATTGACCGTCTCCAAACTTATTAACAGAGGAAAAAAACATAGCCATTAAACAATCACAGCCTTTTCTTCTACCCTTACTAATCGCCACGTCTTTGTTTTAGACAGTGGACGACATTGTTTAATTGTAACAATATCACCACTCTGACACTCGTTACTTTCGTCATGAGCATGTATTTTAGTAGATCGTCTTACATATTTTCGATAGAGTGGGTGTGGAACTCGCCGCTCTATTAATACAGTAATAGATTTATCCATTTTATTGCTGGTTACACGGCCTGTTAACGTACGTTCCACTTGCTCTTTTTCACTCATGACTCTGCCTTCACTTTTTCACGCATCACTGTTTTCACTCTTGCAATATTTTTTCGCACAGCTCTCAACTGATGATGTGTGGGTAGCTGCCCAGAACCATTGTGCATTCTTAAGTTAAATCGCTCTTTAGCTAAGCTAAGCAACTCTTCTTGCAATTCCGTTTCATTTTTTTCTCTTAATTGTTCTACATTCATTACATTACCGTCCGCGTAACAAAAGTTGTAGCTATGGGTAACTTGGCTGCTGCAAGACGAAACGCTTCACGCGCCAACTCTTCAGAAACACCTTCCATTTCATAAAGCAAACTACCGGGTTTAATTTCAGCCACCCAATACTCAACATTACCTTTCCCTTTACCCATCCGAACCTCAAGAGGCTTTTTGCTAATCGGCTTATCAGGAAATATTCTAATCCAGATTTTCCCGCCTCGTTTTACGTGTCGAGTCATGGCTCGACGTGCCGCTTCGATTTGTCTGGCGGTAAGTCGACCACGTGCGGTTGCCTTCAAACCAAACTCACCAAAACTCACTTGGTTTCCACTCGTCGCCAATCCCCGGTTACGACCTTTAAACTGTTTTCTAAACTTTGTTCTTTTCGGCTGTAGCATTTTAATTCCTCGTTACTTCGTCGCTACACGCTGCGTTGGCGTTGCTGCTTCAGTCTCTTCGCCAGCAGCAAATACTTCGCCTTTAAAAATCCAGACTTTAATACCAATTACACCGGCAGGAGTACTGGCAGATGCTGTACCATAATCCACATCCGCACGTAAGGTATGTAAAGGAACTCGACCTTCTCGGTACCATTCACTACGAGCAATCTCAGAACCGTTTAAACGGCCACCTACTTTAACTTTAATGCCCTGCGCACCCAAACGCATTGCATTAGTCACCGCTCGTTTCATAGCACGGCGAAACATGATTCGACGTTCTAGCTGTTGAGCGACACTCTCTGCAACCAAATAAGCATCAAGCTCAGGTTTACGAATCTCTTCAATATTGATATGTACCGTTTGCACAGGCAAGTCCATCAGTACAGCAACCGCTTTACGTAAGGTCTCAATATCCCCACCTTTTTTGCCAATTACAATGCCAGGGCGAGCCGTGTGAATCGTAATTCGTGCATTTTTAGCTGGGCGCTCAATTTGGATGCGGCTCACCGATGCTTTAGCCAGTTTTTTTCTTATAAAGTCACGAACCCTAAGATCCATGTTTAAAAAATCAGCGTAATCATTACGATCTGCGTACCACTTAGACGTCCAATCTTTGACGATGCCAAGCCGAATACCAGTCGGATGTACTTTTTGCCCCATTACGGTTCCTCTCTTAAATTATCCGTCTAATGATCCGCCACTGTCACCGTGATGTGACTGGTTCTTTTTAAAATACGCGTACCGCGTCCTTTAGCTCTAGCACGAAAACGCTTGTGAGTTGGACCTTCATCAACGCAAATTGCTTTAACTTTCAACTCGTCAACATCTGCACCTTCATTATGCTCAGCATTAGCAATTGCGGATTCCAGTACTTTTTTGACAACTTTTGATGCCTTTTTTGGATCAAAAGTCAGGGTTTCCAATGCCCGCTCAACGGGCATACCCCGCACCATATCTGCAATAAGACGCCCTTTTTGAGCCGAGAGGCGTGCGTATTTTAGCTTTGCAAACGATTCCATTTACCCTTCTCCGCTATCTTGCTTTTTTATCAGCGACATGGCCGCGATAAGTGCGTGTTGCTGCAAACTCACCTAACTTGTGCCCTACCATGTTTTCCGTAATCAATACGGGAACATGTTGTCGCCCATTATGAATCGCAATAGTTAACCCAACCATTTGTGGCATCACCATAGAGCGACGCGACCAAGTCTTAATGGGGCGTTTATTATTAGTCGAAATCGCCTGATCGACTTTTTTTTCCAGACTAAGGTCTAGAAATGGGCCTTTTTTAATTGAACGTGGCACCGCTGGCTCCTCTATTCCTAATTAATTATTAACGCTTTTTGCTGCGTCGCCGTACAATCAATTTATCCGTGCGCTTATTACTACGCGTTTTATAACCCTTGGTTGGCACACCCCAAGGTGATACAGGATGACGACCACCGGAAGTTCGACCCTCTCCACCCCCATGCGGGTGATCAACAGGGTTCATCGCAACACCACGCACCGTCGGCCGAACACCGCGCCAACGCGAAGCCCCGGCTTTACCTAAAGACTTCAAACCATGCTCGCCATTGCCAACCTCACCCAAAGTCGCACGACAATCAGCTAAAAATTTCCGTGTTTCGCCCGACTTTAATCTTAGGGTTGCATACCCCCCTTCTCGTGCAACTAACTGTGCTGAAGTACCTGCACTTCTCGCTACTTGAGCACCTTTTCCTGGCTTTAACTCAATGCAATGGATGGTTGAACCCATTGGAATATGGCGTAATGGCAAACAATTACCGGGTTTAATTGGAACCGCAGCACCTGATGTTATTTCTGATCCTTGCGCCACGCCTTTTGGTGCAATGATGTAACGACGCTCACCATCTGCATAAAGTAATAGTGCTATGTGCGCACTACGACTGGGATCATACTCAATGCGTTCAACCGTCGCTTTGACACCATCTTTATTTCGTTTGAAATCAATAATGCGATAGCGCTGTTTGTGTCCCCCACCTTGGTGTCGAACCGTAATACGACCATGATTGTTACGACCGCCTTTTTTTGTCTTTTTATCTAACAGCGGCGCGTAAGGCTCTCCTTTATGGAGATCCGCAGTCTGTACTTTAACTACAAACCGTCGTCCAGGTGAAGTTGGTTTTGTTTTAACCAGTGCCATTTTATGTAAACCTTAGTTAAATTTCTGTTATTGCGGGCCGTGAAAATCTATATCTTGACCATCAGCTAACTTGACGTAAGCTTTCTTCCAATTCACTCTCCGCCCAAGCCTTTGGCCAAAACGTTTTTCTTTACCTTTCACGTTTGATACTTGCACGCCATCCACTTTCACTTCAAAAAGCAGCTCAACCGCTTTTGCTATTTCTGGCTTAGTTGCATCTACGGCAACCTTAAACACAAACTGTCTGCTCTCATCGGCCAACATCGTTGCCTTTTCGGAGATATGAGGAGACAACAATATATTCATTAAACGTTCCTGGTTCATCCCAGACGCTCCTCAAGTTTTTTAACTGCGTCAACGGTAATTACTATTTTTTGATGGCGAACTAAACTAACAGGGTCTACGGTTGCCGCTTCCACCACTTGCACTTTATGCAAATTACGAGATGCCAACGCCAGATTATCTGAAAGCTTTGCCGTCACAAACAGTCCCCTATCCAGACCCAAGCTTTTCAATATAGAAACCAGCTCTTTAGTCTTGGGCACAGACACATCTAAAGTATCCACGACAATTAAACGCTCTTGACGAACCAGCTCTGAAAGTATGGAGCGCATAGCCGCACCATACATTTTTTTATTTACTTTTTGCGAATAGTCACGGAAAGAAGCGGCAAATGCTCTCCCGCCTGAACGCCAAATAGGGCTACTTGAAGTCCCAGCTCTGGCTCGACCGGTGCCTTTTTGACGCCATGGCTTTGCTCCACCACCTCGAACTTCTGCTCGAGTCTTTTGCGAATGTGTGCCTGCCCGCCCACCCGCCAAATAAGCAGTGACAACCTGGTGAATCAACGATTCATTAAACTCCGCGCCAAAAGCGACATCAGAAAGGTCAACTTGACCCTCCGCAGCACCCTCTTTTGTGTTAGTTATATTTAATTGCATGGCATTTCACCTTAACCTTTTGTTTTAATAGATGGCGTAATCATCACGTCGCCACCTTTAGCGCCAGGAACAGCACCTTTAATCAACACTAGGTTTTGCGCTTCATCAATACGAACAATTTCTAAATTAGGAATGGTTACCCGCACATGACCCATGTGTCCTGCCATTCGCTTTCCTTTAAATACACGCCCTGGCGTTTGACATTGACCTATGGATCCTGGCGCTCGATGAGACAGTGAATTACCATGCGTCGCATCTTGCATACTAAAATTGTGCCTTTTTACACCTCCAGCAAAACCTTTACCTATGCTCGTACCAGCAACATCCACTTTCTGCCCTTGCTGGAAGATCTCTGCTTTGATTTCATCACCCACAGCTATCGAGCCACTTTCTCCTTCTTTCAAGCGAAATTCCCACAAGCCTCGACCTGCACCCACGCCTGCTTTCGCAAAATGACCAGCTGCAGCTTTGGTAACTCGTGATGCACGACGACAACCCGTAGTAACCTGGAAGGCACTATACCCATCCGTTTCCTGGGTTTTGATTTGGGTCACGCGATTCGGCTCTACTTCGATTACAGTCACGGGTATTGAAACCCCATCTTCTGTAAACAGGCGAGTCATCCCACGCTTAATTCCTACCATCCCAATTGCCATTCTTTTAACCTCAGTTCTAATTCAGCTTGATTTGTACATCAACCCCAGCCGCAAGATCTAACTTCATCAAAGCATCAACGGTCTTGTCTGTAGGATCAACAATATCCATAAGTCTCTTATGAGTACGAATTTCATACTGATCGCGCGCGTCTTTGTTCACATGCGGAGAAATCAGTATTGTAAATCTCTCCTTTTTAGTTGGCAAAGGAATCGGACCTAGAACCTGCGCCCCAGTACGTTTTGCTGTTTCAACAATTTCTCGGGCCGATTGATCAATTAGGCGATGATCAAAAGCTTTCAATCGGATTCGTATGCGCTGATTAGACATATTGTTTCCTACTCTATAATTTTAGAGACGACGCCAGCACCCACGGTACGGCCTCCTTCTCGTATCGCAAATCGTAAACCGTCTTCCATTGCAATCGGCG
>JAADHS010000193.1 GCA_013151745.1 Gammaproteobacteria bacterium
ATTTCCTGTCGAAACCGCCGCCAGTAAAAACAACGATACTGACCCGGATAACATATGCCGATTATTCATAACCCTTTTTCTCCTATAAAAATGAACAATGCTATTAAAAAATAACTAATTATTACAAATATGAATTTGCCGTTTTTAAAATCATATCAAGTGCCATATTGTGTTCGGTATGACTCAATAGCCTTCAATGCTTCTGTTTGATTGCCTTTTTCATTCAGAAACTCGGAGAGTTCTTGTAGTCGGACAATGCTGGTAACGTGTAAGTCATAATCTTGTTCCACTTCCTGGATGGCCGACGTTTCACCCTGGCCGCGCTCCGCCGCGCTCCTGACGATCCAGCGCAATGATCACGCCCGCAGGGGTAGCACCCGCAGCGCGGATGATATCCACAGATTCACGTACCGAAGTACCCGCTGAGATCACATCATCAATGATCAACACCCGGCCTTTTAATGGTGCGCCCACAATCAGACCACCTTCACCATGGTCTTTTGCTTCTTTGCGATTAAAACAGTAGGGCACATCTCGGTCATGTTTATCAGCCAGTGCAATGGCTAGGCTGGCGGCCAACGGAATACCCTTATAGGCGGGGCCGTAAATCATCTCAAACTCGATGCCTGAGTTAATGATGGCCTGCGCATAATAACGCCCCAACCGGGCTAGGCTTGCTCCTGTATCAAACAAGCCGCTGTTAAAAAAATAAGGGCTGATGCGCCCTGATTTGAGGGTGAATTCACCAAAGCGTAATACGCCAACATCGATGGCAAAATCGAGAAATTCCTGTTGGTAAGTTTGCATGTAACAACTCCGGATAAAATTCAAAGGGCAAAATTATACCCTATATTCCACCCATACCGGCAAGCCTGCGGTTATAATACCCGGATTCTGCAAGCACTTGCAGGATTTGGGCATTATACAAAACACACAGTCGGAGCTTATATGAGGATTATTACTGCCAACGTTAATGGTATTCGTGCCGCTGAAAAAAAGGGTTTTTTTACTTGGCTAAAAAAACAAGATGCAGATGTGGTTTGCATACAGGAAACCAAGGCGCAGGAATACCAGCTGGAAGCCGATGACTTTTATCCTGCCGGGTACCATTGTTATTATTTTGATGCTGAAAAAAAAGGCTATAGCGGCGTTGCCATTTATTCGCGACAAGAACCAGATCGTATTATCCGCGGCCTGGGCGAAGGTTTTGAAGACATGGATGCCGAAGGGCGCTTTATTCAGGCAGACTTTACCCGGGAAGATGGCAGCAAACTCAGCGTTGTTTCATTATATTTGCCATCCGGTTCATCCAAAGAGGAACGTCAGCAAATCAAGCTCAGCTTTATGGATCGTTTTACGGACAGGCTCAAGACCATGCGCCGTCAACGTCGTGAATTTGTGCTGTGTGGTGACTGGAATATCGTACATAAAGAAATTGATATCAAAAACTGGAAAAGCAATCAAAAAAATTCCGGTTGTTTGCCAGAAGAACGCGCATGGCTTGATAAGCTTTTTGGCCCCATGAAGTTTGTCGATGCCTTTCGTGTAGCTAATCAGGAAGCTGGGCAATATACATGGTGGTCCAATCGGGGGCAGGCCTGGGCAAATAATGTTGGCTGGCGGATTGATTATCAGATTGTCACACCCGCACTACGCGATACGATTAAAGATGCAAGTATTTATAAGGATGAACGATTTTCGGACCATGCGCCGCTTACTATTGATTATGCCTGATGGGTGAATATAAGGGCTAAAAACATTTGTTTTAAAAATCACCGGGTATTTAACGCAGAGGTTGCAGAGGCGCAAAGGTCACAGAGAAAAACACTAAAAACTTTGCGGCCTCTGTGTTTATAACACACCACTTATCAGTACCATGCAACATAACCTCCCAATACGCTGGAACGATTGTCCGAGAGCTTCTGATGTTGCACAGGCTTCAGTCAGACTGCGTGTAACATCAGTGAATAATGAAAATTCAATATAAAGGTGTAGAGGATGAAAAGGGCGAGAGGGTAAGGAGAGAAAGATATAAAAAATCCTCAAATGTTATAGATTTTTGCGCCTTTGCGTTAAAAACTTATTAATTCGTGGCCAAACAGGCAATGTTCACCGTCTATGAAAGGTCAACAATTTGTCCATCAATAAATCCAGGCTTGGGTTTTGAGATATAGTAGCCCTGACCCAGTTCCACGCCCAGTTCCAGCAAAACTTCAATGATGTGGGCATTTTCCACAAACTCGGCAACACATGGAATCTGTAACCCTTTTGCCAAATCCACAATGGCTTTGACAAATAAACGATCATCGCTATCCATATGAAGATTTCGTACAAAACTGCCATCAATTTTTATATAGTCCACGGGCAAGTTTCTTAAATAGTGAAATGATGAAAAACCGATGCCAAAATCGTCTAATGCAAATTTGCAACCAATCTCCCGCAATGCGTCAATAAATTCGCGTGCCCTGGAGAGGTTTTCGACAGCTTCGGTTTCTGTTACTTCAAACATCAGACTTTGAGGGTCGGCACCATAAGTCTGAATGGCTTCCTGGATGTATTCCAGCATACTGACATTACCGAAATGCCTACCTGACAAGTTGATTGCCAAACTGACGGGCTTGTGTTTTTTGATACTGTCTGCTTGTGTTTTTATTGCTTCATTTACCACCCATCGATCAATCTCGCGAATGAGCCCAAAACGTTCTGCCGTTTCAATAAAGGCGCTGGGTGTAATCATTTCACCATCTTCACCTCGCATGCGTAATAAGGCTTCGTAATGTGTGATAAGCCCTGAAGATACTTCCACTACTGGTTGATAATAAAGCTCAAAGCGCTTGTCCTTTAATGCCCAACGAATACGTTCTTCCCAATGAATTTTTGCCTGCATATTCCACAGTTCCATATCATCGTCGCTAAAGACATGTACCTGACCGCGGCCTTTCCGTTTTGCGGTGTACATTGCAGCATCGGCTTTCGCTAATAAATCACTGGGGACCGCACTTTGTGATGGAAACAGAGCAATGCCAATGCTCGCACTAACGGGAACAATTTTCCCACTATGCTCCAGGTTCTCTTGCGCTAATGCACCTAATAGCGCCATACCGACGGTATACGCTTCTTCATAACTGCACTTGGGAATAACCACTCCAAATTCATCACCACCAAGACGCCCGAGAATATCCGTGCGTCGCAATACTTGGGATAGTTTGCGTGATACATCCAGTAAATATTCATCACCGTATTGATGCCCATAAGTGTCATTTACATATTTAAATTGATCGAGATCAATAAATAATACAGCTCCTTGCTGCTGATAGCGTTGTGAATAAGAGGTCGCTCGTTCAAGTTCTTTTTGAAAGCGACGGCGATTGATCAGCCCGGTTAATGAATCATGTTCAGCTAAATAAACAATACGATCTTCCGCCGTTTTTTGTTCGGTAATATCCAGAATCAGGCCGCGCATAATCGGTTTATTTTCTTCATCCAGCTCGACACTATTGATCGCCCGTACCCACAAGTCATGTCCTTGGCGATGTGTCATGCGAAAATCAACGGTAAATGATTCGCCTTTTTTTGTATGCACCGCAATCGTTTCTTCCAGCCAGGTTTTATCTGTGGGAAAAACATGACTTGCCCAAAAGTCTGCCTTTAACCAGTCTGATACAGGATAACCCATGAGGTTTTGTGCCTCCCGACTGACAAAAGTAAATTGATATCCGGGTGGGCGAGCTTCCATTACCACTGCATCGATACCATCCAGCAATGCCTGCATGAAGCGGGTTTCACGCTCCAGAGCATCATGTTCTTTTGTTAATGCTACCCTGGTTTCACTGAGATGTTGAGCAAGGTGATTAAATGTAGCGGCCAGTTCTCCCACCCCATTTTTGCTGTTGGATACAATTCGGTAATCCAGTTGATCCTGAGATAGGGCTTTTGCACCTTCTTCCAGTTGGCGCAGGTTTCGTGTGAAATATAAAGCAATTAATAATGTTGCTGACAGAGTGATTGCTACGCCTAACAGAGCGGTCAATAAATTTTGGAATCGTGTTTTTTGAATTAATATTTTTGCTGCGGAGAGTGAATAGCCAAGCCGTAAATGGCCTAATATTTTTCCTTCAAAGCGTAGTGGCATTTCAACATCAAATACACCATCCAATAACGCGGACTGGTAGTTTGTATCTGTACTTTTGTTGACCGGCAGTATGCCCAATTGTGCAATAACATGGCCTTGTTGACTTTTGACTTCTGCATAAACCAGTTTGTCAAATTCTGAAAATTGATTGAATACATCTTGTAAAACGGCGGTGTCATTATAAACAAGGCCAGGTACGAGTGCCTTTGATAATAGGTGGCTTTCTGACTGCAGCATGTCTTCATACATTTCTATGTGGCTGTCTGTTGTTAGTTTGCTGCTATTCCAAACTAACAGAAACAACATCAGCATTTGCAGTGCTACAATCAGTAGAATCAGTCGGGTTGATAATCTTATGCGCATTTTTTTATTTGCTCACAGTCAACCAACGAAAAATGTCCCAATATAAGGATAGCGGACTCTTTGGCTAAAACCTTAAGTGAGCTAAAATAAGTTTGCTTGTTGGGCGTCCGTTGCCATTTACTGGTAGTCGTACATAACCACAGGTTACGGATTGATGGGTGTTATTGCGTAAAGAATTTTTGTCGGAAGTTGACTGTCATGGACTGGGAGCTGCCTTCGGGAAGGATTTTCAGCGTGAAGTTCAGCATTTCTTCATGGGCTACATGAAATTCGCTTAAATAATAGATGGCATTATTTTTGTTCACTTCACGCACTTTTAAGGTGCGGAGCTGTCCCGTAAGATTGCTTGCACTGATGGTAATGTCTGCGCGTACGGGTTTGTTACCCGAGTCAGTTTTTTTAAGCACCGAAATATTGACCATTCCGCGGTTTTTGCTGCGCACAATGTTGTATGTGGCAGCCATTTTAGGCTGTAGTGTATCGGTATTAAATGCATTGTAGTGTACGGTATAGTCACCAAAAACCTGTGGCTCACCAGCTTGGCTGAGGCCGCACATCAAAAGAAAAATGCCGGTTATGTACAGGCTCTTGAAAAAATGGTTTTGGTACGTCTTATTTTTATCCACGATGACTTCCCCACTGCATTGATAGCTAACAAGCTTGATTCAACCATCGTGAATAATCTGATCAATGTCAACCATGTTTTTTTCTCAGGAATAAAATGTATCCTGTTTTCTTAAGTTTTTTATCGGTATATAGGCTAATTCAATCATATATGCATGATTTTGGTCTGTTGACGTTTT
>JAADHS010000114.1 GCA_013151745.1 Gammaproteobacteria bacterium
AATGTAGCCAGCTCTGATTTTTTGATGTTCCGTAAAACGCTGCCTTGTGCCAGACGTGAAAAATAGCTCTGGGCGGGTGTCTGGTTGATTTGCCATGCGAGAAACTCCGGCAGCAAATCGATGGAAGATTTGATGCGGATCTGAAAAAAGTGGGGTGTGCAGACGGTTTTTTCGTTCAATTGGTCAACGTAAACCGCAAAATTATTATTGCCGCGTGCAACAAAAAGAAGGTCGCCTGTCATCAGCCAGTCAGGCGTTTTTTTGCCCGGTAGCTCAACATGCGCGAGGTCATTTGTTTTTAAACCCTGTTCGAGTGCGGCGTCACGCATTTGAATGACGGCGATGTTTCCCGGCTGTTGGGTTTTGATGCTGCCTCTGAACGGGTAGCCGGGCTCAATGGCGGCAGTTTTTTCCAAGGGTAATATCATTTGTTGAATCCGTTCGTATTAAGTGCGTCATTTAGTTAGGCGCAATGTATTTGCTTTTTTTACGGAAGTCAAGATGAATTATTGCGTCTATTGAAAAGATGCAATTAAAGTGATTGCTTCTTTCAGGCGGGAAATCTGCGAAGACTGAAGTTTTTACAGTTATTTATTTCAACATTTGATTGATTTTTTCGAGGTCTTCAACACTCAACACGCCAGCACTGTATTTTAAATTGGCATGATGCAACACGTTATCATGTTGTGCCTGTGCAAGCCGCCTGCGCAGTGTGTATAACATTGAGCGAGCATTGATCACATCAAAGCTGGTTCGCTGTCCTGCTTCGTAACCGGCAACATTGGCTTTTACGGCAATTTTTTGTGACTCAATGGATTGTTTCATTTCGTGAATACGTGTCACGCCACCGATGAGAATAAAATAGGCGTCACGAACTTGCCTTTCAACCAGGCTTTTTTGTTGTTGCAGAGAAATGTCCACCTGATTCTTATAATATTTCGCTTGGCGCACGCGGGAACTTATCGCTCCACCCTGATAAAAATTCCATTTCACTCGTGCGGTGATGGAGCTCGTCTCTAATTCTACGCCTGCATAATCCAAGTCTAAGTCATTATAATAATTATACGTGGCAATAAGTGAAAGATTGGGGTAGCGCGAACTGCCTTGTCTTTTAATGCCAATGCGTGCCATTTGAAGTTGTTGTCGGGCAACGTGTAATCGATGGTTATTTTCATGTGCTGTTTTAATCCAAAAATCAGGATCATTCGGACGGGGTAAGCCGAAAGTGGCGTTCATGTTGAGTTTGTCGAGATCATCGTGCAGCTGACCGGTAATTTCACGTAACGCTTCATTGGCTATGGACAAACGAATATAAGCAGAAGTCCGGTTGGCAGATGCCAAGTCATAACCCGCTTTGGCTTCACTGACATCAATCTTTGCACTAATACCTATCTCGAAACGATACTCCATGTTCTCAAGTTGTTTTTTAAGTGTTTGCAACTCCTGTTCTCGATAACGGATTTCTTCTTTGGCAGAAAGTACGCCCAAATATGCAACGATAACCCGAAGCAGTAGAAGATTGTCCATTTCATCATATTGCTTATCTGCCAAGGCATGTTGGGCCCACGCTTGTTCGCTATTAATAGTTGCATCATAATCAAATAAGGACTGCGTAATGCTGACACTGTAGCCACGGCTAGCGTATTCAGGGCTGCTATTAAACAGCATCGTATTATTAAAGTTGTGAACCGTGCGTTCCTGTATATTTTGTGTATAAAAAGTACTGGCAGAAATGTGGGGTAAAAATCGAGCGTTACTCTGTTCAACAATTTCCTGAGAGCCAGCACGAATCACCTTTGCTTTTTTTATCACATGATCTGAACGTTGTGCTAAATCATAAATTTCTTCAATATCTATGGCTAACGCAGGCCTTATTATTAACAATAAAGCCATAATACATAATAGTCTCACACACATTATTTCCAGAAAAAATACATTTTTTTCACGGCTTATTTTAGTCACCAAAAATTTACAGAACATAATTTTATTTTTTGTGCAAAGAGAATAGCGGGAAAAATATTAAATGGCCGACATGTCTGGACTGGTTTCTTCAATTTGCTGCTCTCGCCAGCCAGGAATACCATGGTCTTTTATTAAACCATTATTCAACAATTGGGCTCGCCAGATATGTCCATTAAATGATAACGACATGTCATTACTGACAAAAGCTCTGTCTAATTCTATTTCAGCTTCAGCAATCAACGTGCGCGGTCCGATTTTTAAGGTATGAGTACTGTGCTGTAACCACATGCCTTTCGTGGGGTCCCAATGACGTCGATATTGGCTGTCGAGCCCTGCGCCTAGAATAAATCGAAAGACCAACAATATTTTCTCCCAACTGTGCAGGGGTAATAATTTTACCGCAGGCGAGTCCTGCCATTGTTGCGCAAGCTCACTTAATGGCGTCAGGCCATACGATAACAACAGCATATCCAGCAATTTATCCGCAGGCCCTTGTTGGTCATAAAAGGCAAGCACACCATTGGCTTCTTCAAAGGCCACACTGGCTCCAGAATCACTGACTAAACGAAATTGGCCCATAAGAGTGACCTCAACCAGTAATCGGCATACTTTGTTCGTATTGGTTTCCGGGTCGATTATTTTGTACGTAAAATACCGCCCGATAGGGAGGTGCTGGTGAATGTTGGAAAGCCCGCGCGCGTGATCTGCGGCCTGAATGCTCATATGCTCTTCTGGGCGACTGATCAATTTATAATGCGTGCCTTTGTTTACAATTTGATTCCCACTATTCTCCAATACACTGCAAAAATGAAACAATTGTGTAGGACATCCCAGCGCGACTTCTTTTTGTAGATGAATATGCAGATGGGGCTGGGGGGAGCGCCCCGAATTACCGCAAGCAGCCAACTCGGTTTTTGGCGTCACGTATTCACCAACATTGACTTTGACACTTAAAAACTTCAGATGCGCCAACATTACACAGTGGCCAGTATTCAGTCGAATGAGAATGTAGTTACCCCAATTATCATCCACGTTAACAGCACCGGGATTATTGTCGGGTACAGAATTTACGACGGCAACGATTTCCCCATAAACCGGTGAAGAAATGGGTAAGCCATAACAATAATAATCTTTCAGTAGAAAACCCTGAGACCGATAACTCTGCCCTTTTTCTGTAATATAAAAATCAACGGCATGATTCCAGGGAGCCTTGTGCGTATGTCGGCCATCAAATCCCTGATATACGTTCCAGGTGCCGTAAAAAGGTAACAATAACGGAATGCTGTTGGGCTCTCCACAACGGCTGCGTGCTAAGCGCCGTTGCTCATAATCACTCTCCGGCAGGCTCGGTGTCGCACATAACCACGGTGATTTCATACTGCTGCGTCGCTGAAGTACTGCAATGCACATTAATGTGCTGACAACGAAAGGTAAGGCCATTACCGGTAAATGGTAAACCAGCATTAAGTCCTGCATAGCGATAACAAATAATACAGAAGCGGCAACGCCGAACATGGCGTAAACGAAACTGCGACGATCAGGCACCGTGTAAATACCACCCACGGCTATTGCCGTTAATGAAAAATTAAAGCACGTCCATACATAAAACCCCGGAGCATGAGTGTCGGATAACATGTTCAACAACAAAAGCCCGAATAAAAAACCTGCTATGGCTAAAAAACCGATATAACGGGACTGAATCACGAGGGCTAAAAAAATCAGCAAGCCCAATACGGGATTAGGTGAAAACAGGGTGGCGGAAAGAGTACTAAAAAATAAATCCACCCAGGGATGAACCCAAACAGACGCAGGTACCCCTAATCCAACACCACCAAATTCCACTCCGGTAAAATCCACCATCGGCACATAACGCCGAACCACCAACGACAGAATTGCCGCACTCACTACAAATGACAAACACAATGCGGGAAGATGGGACCGCCGCCACATCATGTCACTGATCAGAATCGATAAAAATGTCGTGAGTATTCCACCCACAATAACAAAAGCCCAAAATTGACCATGGAGATGAAACAAGGCACCAAGCGATAAGCCCGCTAAAGTGCTGTTGAGAATGTGTGCTTTACTGCTGATATGCGGTAGCTTTAAAAACACACAAATTAACATGCTGGTGAAAGCCGCCAACAAGCCCGCCGCCCCGGTTTGAGGCGACCAAAATGTCAACGCTATAAACAAGCCACCGAGTAGCGGATGCTCCAGAAACAATATCCCGGAGTACGCTTTAGCGATGTCTTGAAATTGACATCTATTTGCAATCATTAATGAAGAAATCCCGGTTATGCAGGTTTTACTTCAAGCACAGTAACTGTCGCTGGCGCATCCGAAAAAGGGTCAGCCAAATGAGCTGGCAAGCGGTCAAGCGAATTCATTGACTGTAAATTTTCAGCCTCACGCACCACAGATACCGTTTGATCTTCATGCACCATCACCACATTAGGTCGGTATTCGATAAATTGCATCCATTGTGTATTGTTGTAAGCTCCTACTTGTTTAATCACCATGGGCTCACCTAATTTTAGAGGCGGAAGCTTTATACTTTTTCGTACCACATCAATATTCATACACAACGGACCATACAGCACCGTTTCTTCCGCTACACCGGTCAATTCTCGTGTAGGTACAATTTTGTGGTCATACCAGAAGCTGGTAAATAACAAATTTAAGCCAGCATCCATTATCGAAGCCTTTCGACCATCTGGTAATTGTTTGTTAGCAATAACAGAGGTAATTAACACTTCTGCATCATCAATCATGGCGCGACCCGTTTCCAATATCAGCAACAGGTATTTTTCTCTGTGTGCGCATCGGGCTTTCATTTCTTTTGATAATGCATCACAAATAAGTGTTGCGTATTCTTCAATCGATGGGATGTATTGCTCAGGCGGCAAATAAGCACCCTGTAATGAGTTCATTGATGCCAAACCACCGCCGATATCAATGTAATCAATAGAACAGTTTGTTTTTGATTCCACCTCATCCATAAATTGACACATGATTTCAATTTGGCTGACATAGGCTCGACTATATGTGATGAATGTT
>JAADHS010000089.1:0-28756 GCA_013151745.1 Gammaproteobacteria bacterium
GCGCCTTTTATCAAAGTTGAAGCGACCAAATTTACAGAAGTGGGTTATGTCGGGCGTGATGTTGAGTCCATCATCCGTGATTTGGCTGACATGTCACTAAAAATGACCCGTGAAATGGAAATAGCCAAAGTCAGACATCGAGCTCAAGATGCAGCAGAAGAGCGTATTTTAGATGTTTTGTTGCGCCCGGCAAGAGGAGCTCAAAGCCATTATGCCAGCGAATCCGGCGCACCTGACAGTGAACAATCCAGCGCCCGCCAGGTTTTTCGTAAAAAGTTACGTGAAGGCAGCCTGGATGATCGAGAAATTGAACTGGAACTGAATGCATCCTCAGTGGGTGTGGAAATTATGGCACCACCGGGCATGGAAGAGATGACCAGCCAGTTGCAAAGCATGTTTGAAAATGCAGGTACAAAGCGCACCAAAATGCGTAAATTGAGTGTTAAAGAAGCTTTGCGTTTGTTGATCGACGAAGAAGCCGCCAAAATGATTAATGACGAAGAAGTTAAGCTACGAGCAGTTCATAATGTAGAGCAAAATGGCATCGTTTTTATTGATGAAATTGACAAAATTGCAAAACGTACCGAAACGTCAGGAGCCGATGTGTCTCGTGAAGGCGTACAACGTGATCTTTTGCCGTTGGTAGAAGGCTGTACCGTATCAACGAAGCTGGGTATGATTAAAACAGATCATATCTTGTTTATCGCTTCAGGTGCTTTTCATATGTCAAAACCTTCCGACTTAGTACCAGAGTTGCAGGGTCGCTTACCCATTAGAGTGGAACTGAGTGCCTTGGGCAAAGCCGAATTTGTGCAAATATTAACTGAACCCAATGCCTCGTTAACCAAGCAGTATATTGCCTTAATGAATGCCGAAGAGTTAGCTCTGGTTTTTACTGATGACGCCATTGAGCGCATTGCCGAAGTTGCGTGTTACGTTAATGACAGAACAGAAAATATTGGCGCACGTCGATTACATACAGTGATGGAACGCTTGCTGGAAACCATTTCATATGACGCATCAGACAGGGCAGGCAGTACCGTGACTATTGATGCCGATTATGTTGATCGTTCTCTGGAATCACTATCTCAAAATGAAGACTTGAGTCGTTATATTCTTTAAAACAAGGACTGCCCTCTTTAAGTTTAATTTACGGGGAAAATTTAATGAGTCAAACTGTCAAGCCAACAGATATTCGCTTACATCGAAAATCAAAGCGATTGGACCTGTCATTTGAAGATGGCGTCCACTTCCAACTGTCTTGTGAATACTTGCGAGTATACTCTCCCTCTGCTGCCGTACGCGGACACGGGCCAGGTCAAGAAGTGTTACAGATAGGCAAACGTCAAGTTAATATCGATGCCATTGAACCTATAGGGCAATATGCCGTGAAGTTAGTTTTCGATGATGGCCATGACACAGGTATTTACACCTGGAGTTATCTATATAGCTTAGGTTTGGACCAATCATCTCTATGGGCTGATTATTTACAACGATTGGACAAAGCGGGGAAATCCAGGGAACCTGAACGAGTGAGTTCAGTGGCGGGGATCAAAGTCGTTATTGAGAAAAAAGCATGAACGAAAAAGAACAGCAGAATAGTACGACGCATTTTGGTTATCAGCCTGTTTCTGTTTCTGAAAAAGCACGTAAAGTCGCGGCGGTCTTTGATTCAGTTGCTCCGAAATATGACGTCATGAATGACTTGATGTCGTTGGGTGTACATCGTTTGTGGAAGCGCTTTGCGCTCGCTCTTGTTGCCCCCAAACGGGGTGAGCGCATATTGGATTTAGCGACAGGAACCGGTGATTTAGTCTCTAAAATGGCACCCAAAGTGGGGTCGAAAGGCGAGGTCATTGCTTCCGATATTAATGCCAGCATGTTACATGAAGGTCGTCGTCGTTTAGTCAATGAGGGTGTGGTTGCTAATGTGCGTTATGTTCTGGCCAGCGCTGAAATCTTACCGTTTCCAGACCATCATTTTAATTGCATCACGATTTCATTTGGTTTGCGCAATGTTACGGATAAACTTAAAGCGATAAAAGAAATGTATCGCGTGCTCAAGCCGGGCGGGCGTTTGCTGGTATTGGAATTTTCTCAACCCGTTGTTCCTGGGCTGAAACCCATTTACGACGCTTATTCGTTTAAATTGTTACCGTTGATAGGTCAAGTGGTGGCGAGAGATGCAGACAGCTATCGTTACCTGGCTGAATCTATTCGTATGCACCCCAACCAGGAAATATTAAAATCCATGATACAAGACGCCGGGTTTGGCCAGGTGGATATATATAATATGTCAGGTGGAATCGTCGCGATTCATCGAGCTTTCAAGTTATAACTATTCAGCTTAGGGTCTGTAAAGTTATTTCTTTACAAATCCTTACCCTGAATTGTCCGAATAGCATGTCAAAAATGCTCATTATATATTTAGTTCGTTTTTGACGTTTAGAGGTAAGGATATGAACTGGGCAACAAGCTTGTGGGCGCCACTGGAAGTGGCGTTAAACCAGATTTTAGATCTGGATCCTGATGCGAGCGCTAAACTGAAACCGATGGCAGGGAAAATTATAGCCATTGAATTGAAAGGCTTTAATCTCACCTTGACTCTGCGTATTGCTGAGCAATCCATTCATATATTAGGCGACTTTAAGGGTGAGCCAGACACACGGTTAGTCGGTTCGCCAATAGGCTTGGCGCGTCTTGGATTACAACGAGGTACACAACAAGCGACAGGATTGTTTGAGGGCGATGTTGAATTTTATGGTGATCTGGAGACGGGCCGTCGATTCAAATCCTTCATGGATAACATCGATATTGACTGGGAAGAACAGCTGTCTCATGTTACGGGTGATGTGGTTGCGCACCAGCTTGGTCATGTCTCCAGAGAGGCCTTTGCCTGGGGGCGAGGTGTTTTAAATACGTTGGCACAAGATTCGGTCGAATACCTTCAAGAAGAGAGCCATGATCTTCCTCCTCAAGCAGAAGTGAGCACCTTTCTCGTCAACGTGGATACATTACGCGCTCAGGTAGATAGGCTGGCAGCGCGTGTTCATCGCCTTAGCGAACCGTTGCAAACTGACAAAGCAGCCAAGGAGTAAACGTGTCGTGATTCATCCTGCCCGGTTGCTTCGCTTATTTTATATTAACAGAATTTTATTACGTCATCGTCTTGATGATTTACTGTTGACCATTCCTTTTTTCAAACCTTTTCATTTTCTTCGCTACCTGTTGCCATGGCAATGGTTTAGAGCCGAAGATACGCGCGGACGGGGCGAACGTATTCGTTGCACTTTAGAAGACCTGGGGCCCATTTTTGTTAAATTCGGGCAGAATTTATCGACCCGCAGGGATTTATTGCCCGATGATATTGCCGATGAATTAACTCTGCTTTTAGATAAAGTCCCCCCCTTTCCAGGTAAAGAAGCCCAGGCCATTATAGAAAAGGCATTGGGTGAGCCAATAACAAAAAATTTTTCATATTTTGAAGTCGCGCCAATGGCATCCGCATCCATTGCCCAGGTTCATGCTGCGCGCCTCCATAATGGCACGAATGTCGTTATCAAAGTGCTACGCCCGGGTATCGAAAAAACCATTCGTCATGATATCGCATTAATGTACATTCTAGCCGAAATGGCAGAACGTTATTGGAAGGATGGACGACGTCTGCGGCCTGTCGAGGTCGTTGCAGAATACGAAAAAACCATTTTGGACGAGCTGGACTTAATGCGTGAGGCTGCCAATGCTTCCCAGTTGAGAAGAAATTTTTCAGACTCATCCTTGCTTTATATACCAGAAATTTACTGGCCTTATACGCGTAAGAACGTCATGGTCATGGAACGCATCAGTGGCATACCTGTCGGTCATATTAATGAATTAAAACGGCAAAATGTGAATTTACAAAAATTATCAGAATTGGGTGTAGAAATTTTTTTCACCCAGGTTTTTCGTGACAATTTTTTTCATGCCGACATGCATCCGGGCAATATTTTCGTTTCCCCAGAGGGACAATATATCGCGGTTGACTTTGGCATTATGGGAACCCTGAGCCCCAAAGATCAACACTATCTCGCAGAAAATTTTATCGCCTTTTTTAATCGCGATTATTTTCGTGTTGCTGAACTGCACGTACAATCAGAATGGGTACCCAGTGGCACTCGAATTGATGAATTTGAATCTGCCATCAGAAGTGTATGCGAGCCTATTTTTGAAAAGCCATTAAAGGAAATTTCTTTTGGTCATTTATTGTTACGTCTTTTTCAAACTGCTCGACGTTTTAATATGGAGGTACAACCACAGCTTGTTTTGTTACAAAAAACCTTGCTCAACATTGAAGGGCTAGGTAGAGAACTCTATCCGGAGCTAGATCTGTGGAAAACAGCAAAACCCTACTTGGAAGGATGGATGAAAAAGCAGATCGGGCCTCAAGCATTTTTAAAAGATTTCAAAGAAAATTGGCCAATGTGGTCAGAAAAATTGCCACGCCTGCCAATCATGGCTTATGAAGTACTGAACCAAATGCAGACAGGCCATTTTAAAATGCAAGGAGAAGTGCGACAAATACAGCAATTACAAAAAGAAATCCGAGAAGGTCATCGTCACACCTATGGTGCCATTATCGGTGCTGCGTTATTGATTAGCGCTGCAATTATTTATGTCATGAGTGAGCACAGCGTCTCTGAAGTGATGGGAGTGCCTTTACTGAGCTGGGTCTTGTTTGTTATGGCTGTCGTCACCTGGATATCGTGCCGAACGCCTTCACGTCAAGGGTAAAAACAACAAATTCAAAATTGCACTATACCCGTGATGATTGAGGCTTAGGTAGTGTTGCACGTCCTCTTTATTTCAGGACGGCGATAAAATTCCTCGCAATAGCGGGTTACACCTCGTCATTTTTCCTGGCCATGAAATGCAACGCATACTAACACCTAAATCTCAAACGCCACGGGTATATGACATAACGGGCGGGGTACTTTAACAACGATGGTTAGTTTTAAAATTTATGCCATTTTTTGGTAGTAGAGAGTTCTTTTGCTGTAGTAGGTAAGGTTCGGCGATCAATCATCCGCACCTTGGTTTCACCTGGGGTGATATACGATACATGCTAAAAAGGGTAGCCAAAGCTACCCTTTCATTTGATTTATTCCAACCAGATTTTAGTTCTCTTGCATAAACCCACGTCCTTGTTTTTGAAGCTCTAAAAATTTCCACAGTCTTTTATTTTCTTCCGCTAAAGCTTCAATTGAGCGACCAAGGTTTTTCTCATCTGGGAACTTCAATACCTCCATTTTTTTGGTTAGAGAATCAGGTTCCATAGGAAGATATCGATAGGAAGTGATTTTTTGAGAATTACCACATGGACGGACATCGATCAGCAGTGATGAAGGTCCATCGGCATGCGCACTAAAGGTCATCGTTTTTGAACATTTTGTGCTTGGCGTTACAAGGCTATACCAGGGGTCACCATTTAAAATTTTATATATGAGCACGTTACCAATCCCCGCATGCTCAAAAATATCACAAGTGACAAAGGCTCCATCCCATTCACAATCGATTGATGGTTCTGTTGGTGGCGCCTGACCAATCACATCATTTTCTGCTTGTGTAAATCCGGACAGTAGAAGCAGCGATGTAATCATTGCTATTTTTAATGATAGGTTAGCTCTCATTTTTTAACTCCTTTTTAATTACGTTCAGACATTAGTTTTCAAGTACATAAAAGTCACTTTTTTCCTGTAAAATCCAGCGAGGATAAAAAAGGACTCCGTTTATGAAATCAGAAATCTATCTTGAAGGATTACGCAGTTTAGATACCCGTAGCGTTCGAGATTTTTCTGAATTCGTTTATGTATCGTAAATCACGGTACCTTACGAATTGTCTACAAAAACGGAATGATGTACCCATGGCATTTGAATCTAGGTGTTAGCGCGTGCAGATGTGTCTTAGATTCGGTTTTTCCGATTGACGACTGCATGGATGCAGGAAATAGGGTAATACAGGAGTAATTTACCGAAAAAAAACGTAGACCTAGTCTCTCTTAGACGAAGACGAGCCAAAGAAAAAAGATATTCCGCGCACATTTTATTAATTTTTATTTAAACAATGGCGTAACTTTAGGTTGTTGACAAAAAGTTAATAATTTATCGTCAACGTTTCGAGGTTTGTTATCTCATTATTCAGCAGTTGTGATAATCTTGCCGAGGGCATCACGCCTAAAACTCGAGATAACAAACTGCAACATTCGTTATAAATCGCAATGGCTTCCGGATATCGTTTGAGAAAAATCAGTAGGGAAATTTGATCGTAATAATTTTTTTCATTTAAAATATCTAATTGACATATTTTTTCAAACAAAACCAATGCTTCATCATAGCGATATTTTTCTCTGAGATCATGAGCATATAAACTTAAACTGCTAAGCACTTTATTGTGTAACTCTTTGCTATGTTGAAAACACCAAACATCGTCTAACTCATTTTCTAGGAATTGACCTGCATATAGATTAAGTAAATTAGTTACCCACGTCGTTTGTTTTTGATGAGTTTGCCTATGGTGAATGGTGCTTTCTATTTTAGACACATAGTATTTTGCAAGTCCGGTATCGACCCAGACGATATCAGGGTTTAATCCAACATAACCATCTTTGACCAAAATGGCTTTGGTGCCAAGCAAACGTCTTAAGCGGTGTGTCGTTGTGTAAAGTGATTGTAGTGATTCCGCACCGTCTGCATCTGGCCATAACTTTCCAGCAAGGTGAGGCTGACTAATACGCCATAGCCCGAAGGATAGTATCGCTTTTAAAAGCATTATAGGTTTACGCTGGGACTTTCCAGTGATGGCTAATGATGTGTGGTTGATAACGATACGAAGGCCACCCAGTGTATAAATTTTCACGGACCAGTCCCAATTTTCATGTTCGAATAAATTAATATTAACTTGCAAATTACGTTTTCTAATGCAGTGGATAACATAGTTAGTGCTGATATTTTCACTAAGTGAAAATTCATACAATTTTGAAATATTTTTTGCGTTCCACCCAGGATGACTTTCAAACCCTCTGGATTCTGCTAAACTCATGGCGGCGTCCATGTTTTTTTTGGCTTTAAATTGATCGCCGATGGCAAGCGAAAGTTGTGTCTCCAGCAAGCTGCAACGATAGAGGTATAAATCGCTTCGCATGCACTCGGATTCTTTTCGGGCGTTTTTTAGATGTTTTTTTGCTTCATTGTATTCTCCCCTAGCGATTTGAATTTCAACCAGCCCCAATTGGTATCCAGGGAGAGCATAAACCATATTCATTTTTCTGGTTTCATTCATACACAGTTCTATATTTTCTAAGGCACTGTCAAGATCTCCTTGTAAGTATTCTAATTGACTGAATGCGTCATAATACATCCCAGTAATAAGCTGGGAATTACTATCACTACGACGGGCTACCCTGCTAAGCAGGTCGTGCGCTTCGTTTAATTCCAGTTTACTCAGGCAAGCATACGTTTTTTGTAGTAAAAGTAGATTAAACCAAAAATAACTACCACTATCTTCAGCAATTTTAAGTCCGGCATCGGCGGCCTGCTTTGCTTGGTCTGCATAACCATTTGTCCAGGCGTTTAGTGCCGCCATGACGTACCAAGCACCTTGACTTACGGGGTTACGCGTTCCATTAGGGTTCTCAATATTAGTTGCTAGAAGTATCTTTTCTGCTTTTAGTTTTTCTCCACTGATTAAATATTGATAAAATAAATTGACCCCAACTAAGACGCGATGATCCGTGTTCAATGTGACTTTTAATAGCTTCATGAGCAAACACACCTTTTTTTCCCACTTTTTTAAATCTTTGTGTGCTGGATGACTAAAGAGTAACGCGGTATGCATATTTGCGGATAATCTTGCTTGCAACTCAATGCCTTTTGGTTTGATGTTTGTGGTATATTTTTCGCTAACAATCTCAATCCATGGCATAAGTCTATCGTAATAATTAAAGCTGAAAATTACGGATTCCAACACGCCACAAATGGCATAATATTCACCATTTGGATCATTTCGTTTTTGAAATATGTTGAATAACCTTATGAATATTGCGTAAGATTTGTTTGGGTCTATGGCGAGATAACAGATTGCTTCCCAGTATTGTAACCAAATAAAACTGTCGTAAGCATCCCTATCAAATTGATTGATATACTGCAAAATAAGGTGCCTTTTTCCTTGGGAAAGAAAATTATCGGCTTGTTGAATGATGATAGTTGATGAATTTTTCCAATCTCCTATTTCAATATATAGCGCTATTGCATTTTCATATTTCACATTAGTATTTAGGTGGCTGGCTACTTCTCTTTTAAAGCGACTGATTTCATCCTGATGAAAATATTTACGTGATTTATTTTGTAAAAACTCTTTAAACAAAGGGTGAAATGAATAAATATGTTTATTCAATCCACTATTACTGGTGAAATAATTTCGATTGCATAAGTCTTCAAAAACTATTTTTAATTTATTGTTATCTAATAAATGTTTATCTTGTTTTGCATGAATCTCATATAAAAAAGATGCTTTCATTAGTAGTTTTTGTGTTTCATTGTTCATTGTTTCAAATATTTCATTAGCAAAATATTCGAATAAAAACTCTTTATTAAGTGAAATCAGATCACTCACTTTTACCGGATTTTCTCTTAACGTTGCAATGAGCAGTATCACACCAGACACCCATCCGTTAGTGATTTTATAATAGGCTTTACCAAAATCGTCGGATACTTTACCATCTGATAAAATTCGGCTTAATGCAATAACTTCGTTTTCGTTCCAATGCAGGTATTGTTTGTCTAGTCGAAAGAACTTTTGTCTTGCTCTAAGTCGAGAATACGCAGACAGTGGTTTATGGCGACTGATTATGAAGGTATTGATTACACCCGTTTCCAAAAAAATTAGCGACTCGACTAACATGTCATGAAAATCACTATTGGTGATGATGTGAAAATCGTCAAATATTAAATAGAAAGCAGAGCCAGTATTTTGATGGAGCTCATTAAGCATAGATTTAAAAAGGGTTTTGCTATCGGGTTGAAAAGGTAGGGACAGCATTTCAAGTGATTTTGAAGTCTTTGGCAAAAAGCACCGTAATTCTGATGAAAAACGATATAAAAAGTCTACCAAATTATTATCAGAGTTATTCATTTTTAACCAAAGGTAATGGCAATTATTGTGCTCCAGATATGAACTGATTAGTGTGGTTTTCCCAGACCCTGCTTGCCCGTCGATCCACATCACTGAATAATCGAGATTTCGGTCAATTTCGTTAAACGCACGTTCTCGAAAATACACACATCGCAGACTTGGGCGAACAGTTTTTTTTGATGCTGACCGTTTCAAGAGAGATTCCTTGATATATACCCAGTAATTGTAAAAAATATTGTTGGGTCAATAATGACAATTGAAAAAAGAATGCGCTGTGAAAAATGATACGAATTTTTTGGTAGTATTCACATTAATCAGAAATGAAGAAATTTTCCTGATGAGTTTCTTAGAAATTGAGCATGCGATCTTTAACGATAACAAACCTTGTTCGGTTACATTCAGGTTTAGAATTTGTTTCACCAATAGAAGATGAAAAATGTTTAACGTAAATAAAATGGTGTCCGTTTTCTTGGGGGAAGATCATATTGATTCGAATAACGTAGCGGAAAAAATTATTGTGGTTACTTTATTGGTGATGAGATTTTTTCCGTATATACCCGTGGCGTTTGAGATTTAGGTGTAGCGTGCGTTCAATTCATTTCATGGTAAGGCAAAATGACGAGTAATAGCCAGCTATTGTGAGGAATTTTAACGCCGCCATGGAATGAAGAGGACGTGCAATTACACCTAAATCTCAAACGACACGGGTATAGTTAGGCGGATCAAGAGCTTGTGCTATAAACCCTGAAAAAAGTGTCCTTGGGGTACGTCGTGGATCAGCAGCGTTTTTTAGGTTCAAGAGGGGTATTATAGTGCCATTCGTTGATATTGGACTCTGACATGCCACTTACTGCTTTTCATCCTGCTATTGTCCACTGGTTTAATGCCAGTTTTGTAGCGGCAACCGAAATACAAAAACAAGCCTGGCCTGTTATACGGGCAGGTCAATCTTGTTTGATTGCAGCACCAACGGGTTCGGGTAAAACCCTGGCTGCGTTTTTGGCGGTGATCGACCTGTTGTTACAGGAAGGGGTTGCAGCACCTTTATCTGATGAAACTCGAATTCTCTATATTTCACCGCTAAAGGCATTATCGAATGATATACATAAAAATCTTGAGCTGCCATTAAACGGGATTCGCGATCGTCTTCTTGAGCTGGGTATGGCCGATGTGGCGATTCGTGCCCAGGTGCGCAGCGGTGATACGACACCGGCTGAACGCACAGCAATGAAGCGTTTGCCGCCACATATTCTAGTTACTACGCCTGAGTCTTTGTATATTTTGCTTTCTTCCCTCTCGGGCAGGGCAATGCTACGTACCGTTAAATCTGTAATCGTTGATGAAATTCATGCGCTGGCGGGTAATAAACGTGGCGCGCATCTTAGTTTATCTCTGGAACGGCTCAATGCCATCTGTGAGCTGCGACCTGTGCGTATCGGTTTGTCTGCGACCCAAAAACCGATCGAGTTAATGGCCAGTTTTTTGACTGGATGCACCGGCGGTGAGTCGTCCAATAATGAATGTCATATTATCGATACGGGTCATACACGAGAACGTGATCTTCAGCTTGAAATGACAGGGTCACCGTTAGCGGCCGTCATGGCAAATGAGGTATGGAGTGAAATTTATGATCGCCTGGCACGGCTTGCTGAAAAACATCGTACGACGCTTATTTTTGTGAATACGCGTCGCCTGGCAGAACGAGCAGCAGCGGCACTGGCTGAACGCCTGGGCAATGACGCTGTGACCGCGCATCACGGCAGTCTGGCCAAGGAGCACCGACTTGATGCCGAGCAACGTCTGAAACAAGGCAAGCTCAAAGCGTTAGTGGCGACCGCGTCGCTTGAATTGGGTATTGATATTGGCGATGTAGATCTGGTTTGTCAAATAGGTTCACCGGGTGCTATTGCAACTTTTTTGCAGCGCGTGGGTCGTTCAGGGCATGCTATTGATAAAATTCCCAAGGGTAGATTGTTTCCGCTGTCACGCGATGATTTACTCGAATGCACTGCAATGTTAGATGCGATCAAACGAAATGAGCTGGATTTAATCCATATACCAGATCATCCTCTGGATGTATTGGCACAACAAATTGTTGCTGAGGTGGCGAACCAGGAATGGAATGAGCAAGCTTTATACGAAAGCTACCAATGTGCCTGGCCTTACCGTAATTTGTCGCCTGAACAATTTTCAACAACGGTAAAAATGTTGAGCGAAGGGTTTCATACCCGTCGAGGTCGACGCAGTGCTTATCTTCATCGTGATGGCGTACATGGACAATTACGTCCCCGTAAAGGAGCAAGATTAACGGCCTTACTTAACGGTGGCGCGATCCCTGATCAGTTTGATTACGAGGTCATCATGCAACCACAGGGGTTTTTTGTCGGTACGCTCAATGAAGACTTTGCCTTTGAAAGTTTGCCCGGAGATATTTTTCAGTTGGGTAATCAATCCTATCGAATATTAAAAATAGAACAAGGCCGTGTTTTTGTTGAAGATGCTCAGGGTCAACCACCTAATATTCCCTTTTGGTTTGGTGAAGCACCGGGTCGTAGTGATGTGCTTTCATTTGCGGTTTCACGACTGCGCCAGACCTTAGATGGCAAGCTAGAACAAGGTCAAAGCGTTGCTCTAAGTTATTTAATGGCATCACTTTGTTTAAATCAAAGTGCCGCTGAACAACTCGTACAATATATGGCTGCGGTGAAAACCGCATTGACGGTGATTCCTACGCAAACACACCTGGTATTTGAGCGTTTTTTTGATGAAACAGGCGATATGCATTTTATTATCCATTCGCCGTTTGGTTCGCGTATTAATCGTGCCTGGGGTTTGGCCTTACGGAAGCGTTTTTGTCGTCGTTTTAATTTTGAGTTACAAGCGGCGGCGACCGAGGATAATTTAATTCTGTCATTAGGCCCCACGCATAGCTTTCCTCTGGATGAGCCTGCACAGTATTTGAAATCGGCCACAGTTAAAGATATTTTGATTCAGGCCTTACTGGCTGCGCCCATGTTTCCTATTCGCTGGCGCTGGGTAACGAATACCGCGTTGGCAGTACCACGCAATCGTGCTGGAAAAAAAGTTCCGGCTGCTTTTCAACGCAATAATGCGGAAGATCTGATTGCGTTAATATTTCCTGATCAACTGGCGTGTTTTGAAAATATTGCCGGTGACCGGGAAGTGCCAGAGCATCCCTTGGTCGACCAGGTTGTAGCTGATTGTTTGCATGACTTGATGGATATTGAAGGTTTGATTGAAGTCTTAAAAGGGATAGAAGAAAAAAATATTAAAATTACAACACGTGATTTAGCCACACCGTCACCTTTGGCGTTGGAAATTATTAATGCTCGTCCTTATGCTTTTTTGGATGATGGTGCGGCGGAAGAGCGTCGCACGCTGGCCATTCAGCAACAGCGTCATCTTACACCGGCAGATGCCGCTGAAATTGGACGCCTGGATCAGGATGCTATTGTGCAAGTCAAAAAAGAAGCCTGGCCACATGCGACAACCGCAGATGAACTGCATGATGCACTTATGGTGATGAGTTTTATCTCAGAGCAAGAAGGCACCGCACAAGGCTGGCTACAATTGATGCAATCATTGCAACAGCAACGACGCAGCAGCATCGTTAAATTAGAAAAAGGCCAGCAACTCTGGGTAGCAGCAGAACGTCTTAATTTATTTTCAGCATTGTTTCCTCAAATAATAATGGAGCCTGGTATCAAGGCAACAGAAGTTATGCCTGAAAATAAAGCAACAGCACTCACCGAAGTGCTGCGCAGTCGCTTGGAAGGACTTGGGCCGGTCACGGTTGAATTGTTAAATCGTCCCCTATCCTTCCCCGTCTCTGAAATTGAATTGAGTTTGCTGAATTTACAACAGGAAGGTTTTGCTATTCAGGGGCAGTTTTCACAACAAACACAGACCGAATGGTGTGAACGCGGTTTGCTTGCACGTATCCATCGCTACACTGTAAAACAGTTGCGCAATGAAATTGATCCCGTTAGCCCGGCTAATTTTATGCGGTTTTTATTTCATTGGCATGGCTTTGACGATCTCGCTGAAGGTTCGGCTGCATTGGAAAGAACTTTGCACCAATTAGAAGGTATTGCCATAGCGGCAGTGAGTTGGGAGCAGGATGTTTTGCCCATGCGAATTCAAAATTTCGATTCATCGCAGCTCGATCAGCTTTGCCAGGCCGGAAAATTTGTCTGGTTACGATTACGGGCACCCACGCAAAGAGGCTTATCATCGGAGACGATGGCACCACAAAAAAATCCGGCGATAAAGAGCACGCCGATTAGTTTTATCAGTCGTTTGCATATGAAGGAATGGCGCAATGATAACGCCATGGTCGATACGAATGAAGTTACATTATCGGCAAACGCCAGTAAAGTACATTCCAGTTTAAAAAAGTGGGGAGCGAGTTTTGTTCAAGAGTTAACGGATGAAACGGGTTTGTTATCTGCCCAACTGGAAATGGCGCTGGGTGAATTGGTCGCCTGGGGCTTGATTACCTCAGATAGTTTTAGTGGGTTACGAACATTGATCACACCACAAAAAGTGCTGCATAGACGGATTAAACGACAGCGAGCTTACAGTCCACTGGCACAAGCGGGTCGCTGGTCTTTGTTACGCAGCATACCTTCGTCGACGCATGAACATCGTTTTACTGTCGTTGAATATATCGCTGGTGTTTTGTTAAATCGCTATGGCATTGTCTTTCGTAAACTCTTAGAAAACGAAGTAGGTTTGCCGCCATGGCGTGATTTACTATATGTTTATCGGCGTATGGAAGCCCGTGGTGAGCTGCGGGGTGGCCGTTTTGTACAAGGCTTTGCAGGAGAACAATTTGCGTTACCCCATGCAATGAATACCGTGCGTAAAATCCGCAAGCAGGCATTAAACGGCAAATTAATCTCCATTTCTGCGACGGATCCCTTAAATTTAACCGGTTCTATTACTGCTGGTGAACGTATTGCCAGCCTTGCCAATAATCGCATTCTTTATCGAGATGGTCTGGCGATTGCCTATAATCTCGCAGGCAAGGTCAACTATATTGAGTCTATTGAAGCGGATCAACAATGGGAAATCAAAACCCTGTTATTACGAAAAGTGAAACAGAAAAACGTGCTAAACTGATTTTAAGTAATCGCTGGGGTTCAACATGAGTATGTCAGAGCAAGAGTTAGCTGTCGCCTTGAGCGATATCAAGCAGTTCGTAGATAAATATGTTGTTCGGATTGGCGTCACTATTGGCATTATTTTTTTAATATATTTTTTTACTTTTGCCATGCTAATAGATAAAGCACCGCTTATATACATTATGATACAAGTAATTACATCGATCTTGTTTGTTTTTGCGTTATTCAAAATTAAGGAAATATCGTTTTATTTGGCGAAGCTTAAACTGGCTAAAAAATCGCCTTACAGCGATATTTTTTCCAGGTTAGCCGTTGCCGATCTGGAAAAAAGCGAAAGTGATTTAATGCGTATTATGAAACAACAGATCACAGTTGACGGATGAACTATTGCAGTGAATGTGGCGCTAAAGTTGAGCATCGCATACCAGAGGGCGACAACCGGGTTCGTCAAATTTGTGGCCATTGTGAGACGATTCATTATCAAAACCCTAAAATTGTTGCAGGCTGTATCCCTGAGTGGGAGCAAAAAATTTTATTATGTCGACGAGCGATCGAGCCACGTCATGGTTTATGGACATTACCGGCAGGGTTTATGGAAAATGGTGAGACAACACTAGCTGCAGCAGAACGTGAGACAGATGAAGAAGCACTCGCGAAGTTAACGGGCGTACAACTCTATGCAGTGTATAGTTTACCGCATATCAATCAGGTTTATATGATGTACCGAGGTGAGCTTGTTGATGGTGAGGCCGCACCCGGTAGTGAAAGCCTGGAAGTACAACTTTTCGCTGAAGCCGATATTCCTTGGAACGAACTGGCTTTTCCTGTGATGAGTGAAACATTAAAGCTTTATTTTGCCGATCGGCGTGCAGGCTCCTTTCCGGTTCGAACGGGAGACCTGATTCGAATGGCAGATCAAACAATGCAATTGACGCGGTATTAGCGCACATTTTCACGCGATTCGTGTTAAAGATCCGTTCCTACACAGGGTAGGCCCTTTTCTGCGAATACGATGCTGAAACTACAATCCTTATCGTCATATAAGATCACAGCTCGACCTTCTTCAAGTTGTATTTCGACTTGTTTTACTTTGATTTCCAAGGCAATTTCAGCTTCTCCATAATCTGTACCGTTCCGGGTTACGAATTCTTCGATTAATCCTGTTAAGGCTGTCATGCTAAGAGATGAATGTGGAATGATCATTTTTTTTATTATTAAGCTAGATATTGAAAGTGATTGTTGTATACTATTAGCTACATATAAGTAAAAACACCTATTAGAGGCGCGTGTATTCCCGCTTCAACTGTGGTAGAATAGGTTCAGTTGAATAGATTTTCTCATGTTTTTTGAGTTATTTCGATAAAAATAAAAAATAGTTTGTCTCCTTCCCTCGACCCGCTCGCAACGGGTCTTTTTTTTGATTATTTTTCTTTGGGTTGCCTAGGAGCCGTTCTCAATTAACTGGGAGAGTGCATTTTCCAGGAGTTTTCTGTTCTGACAAGGCAGTTTTTGTGCGCAATGCCAGACATTGCAAGGAAAAACTAACGCGGTCAGGGCTGAAAACCACTGAACGCGGTCAGGGCTGAAAACCACTGAAAAGGAACCTTCCATGTTAATTGAGAACGCCCCCTAGGGGGTACCGAGGCCCTCGCTACGGTTTTTATTCTCGAACAGGCGACCTTAGGCTCGCAAGCTTTTTTCTATAATTTCCGAAACATCACGGCTTAGCTTGACTGTACTCAGTATTCTCTGTAGTTGGTTTTTCATGAGGTCTTGTTGTGGTGTTTGATGTTGTTTCCACGAGCTGAAAACCTGGCTTAAACGTGCTGCAATCTGTGGATTGAGTGAGTCAAGTTTTAAAATAGAGTTTCCAGCAAATTGATAGCCGCTACCATTAGTCGCGTGAAAGTTAGCGGGGTTTTGATTACAAAAAGCGCCAATCAAAGCACGTACCTTGTTGGGGTTTGTAATGCTGAATACTGGATGTTCCATTAATTTTTTTACTTCTTTTAATGTGTTTGGTAATCGAGAAGTGGCTTGTACCGTTAACCATTTATCCATGACCAGAGGTTCATGTTTCCATTTTTGGTAAAAAATATTTAAAGCTTCAAGGCGTTCACTACAATCAGAATGAGTCAATGTACTTAAGGCCGTCAATACATCAGTCATGTTATGAGCCCGTTTGATTTGTTTTAAGCAAAGTTCACGGTATTCAGGTTTATCCAGCGCTATTAGATAGCATAAACAAAGATTTTTTAAGGCTCTTTTTCCCATAGCGGTCGTACTGCTACTAAAAGTGCCCGCTTCGTTATGTTTTTCATACGTTGCAAGCAGCTCATTTTCATGTTCATTGGCGATATCATTCCTAAGTTGCAGGCGTGCTTCATGTGCAGCGAGCGGGTCTAATGGAGACATGGACTCTACCAGGTAATTTTCATTGGGTAGCGACAGTGTTTTACATTTTAAAAAATAATCTATTTTGTCGTTGCAGAGTATGTCGTTAAAGGCATGAAGAAAGATCGGTGTTTTCTGGGTCGGTTGCCCTTTTCGTATACATTGTGCAAAACCAAGTAATATTTTTATGGCAATTTGTTGGCTTGCATCCCAGCGACAAAATTCATCGCTATCGTTTTGCATCAAAAAATATAGATCTTCTTCACTGAGGTTCGTTGTCAGTTTAATGGGTGCTGAAAAACCTCTCAATATAGAAGGGACGGGTTTTTCTGTTATATTATTGAATAGATATGTTTTTTTGGTTTCTTGTAATGCAAGAACGGTATTTTTTATGCCATCCTCTCTAAGTATTAATTCCTCTCCATGTCGATTCAATAATGCAAAATTAATCGGGATAAGAAAAGGTTTTTTATTTGTTTGTCCAGGGCTGGGCGGACAATGTTGTGTGAGTGTTGCAGTATACGTTTGATCTTCAGGATTGTAGCTTCCTTTAAAGTTCACTTCGGGCGTGCCGGCCTGGCTATACCACAGTTTAAATTGAGTTAAGTCTAGTGTGCTTACCGCCTCCATCGCTGCGACGAAGTCATCGGTGGTGACAGCCTGGCCATCATGACGGTCAAAATAAAGATCACACGCTTTACGAAATTGATCTGCGCCCAGTAGATGGTAAAGCATCCGCACCACTTCAGCGCCTTTGTCGTATATTGTTACGGTGTAGAAATTATTTATTTCTACGTAGGATGCGGGCCGTATGGGGTGTGCCATAGGGCCCGCATCTTCACGAAACTGGTGGGTACGCAGGATATTAACATCATCAATTCGTTTGATCGCACGAGAGACTCTGTCAGCACTAAATTCTTGATCACGAAATACCGTAAAGCCTTCTTTTAAACTGAGTTGGAACCAGTCGCGACAGGTGACTCTATTGCCTGACCAATTGTGAAAATATTCATGAGCAATGACACTTTCTATGCCTTGATAGTCCTGGTCGGTTGCTGTTTCGGGTTTTGCCAAAACGTATTTAGTGTTAAAAATATTGAGTCCCTTGTTTTCCATGGCACCCATATTAAAGTCATCTACAGCAACGATATTGTAGATATCGAGGTCGTATTCACGCCCGTAAACTTCTTCGTCCCATCGCATGGCCTGTTTCAGTGAGTTCATGGCGTGTTCACATTGGTCTTCATTGCCATGTTGAACATACATATTGAGTGTGACCCGGCGCTGGGCATGGGTCATGAATGTATCTTGCACGCAACAAAGGTCACCGGCGACCAGGGCAAAAAGATAGCATGGCTTGGGAAAGGGGTCGTGCCATTTTGCCCAATGCAATCCCCCATCCAGCTCTCCGCTTGCGATGAAGTTACCATTCGAAAGTAAAATAGGATAACGGTGTTGTTCCGCAACTATCGTGGTGGTGTATATCGACATATTATCCGGACGATCAATAAAATAAGTTATTCTGCGAAACCCTTCGGCTTCACACTGCGTACAGAAATTTCCACTGGATTTGTATAGACCATTGAGCGTGGTATTATTTTGTGGCTCGGTCAGAGTGGTCAGAGTCAACTTAAAGTTCGATGGTACGGTCGCAATGCTCAGACTATTGTTGGACAGTTTGAATTCGTTATTGCTCAGAGCTCGATCATCGATTTCAATAGATTTAAGCGTCAGTGCTTCTCCGTCGAGAACGAGCGGGGTCTCTGTAGCCGTATCGTTGGTGCGGTGTATTTGTAATGTGGCGATAATCGTCGCTTGAGATTCTTCTAGTGTGACATGCAGGTCAACGTGGTCAATTCGGTAGGTCGGCGGTGCATAATTTTTGAGGAAGATAGCTTGAGTGGCACCCTTTTCTGCTATTTCATTTTCAGGCATGACGGTTTCCCTATCCGTGTAGTGTTAATTTAATTTTGGTGCCGCCGGTATCGCTGGTTTGAATTTCTAAATGACCATCGTACATTTTGGCGATATTATGTACCACGGCCAATCCTATGCCCTGTCCCTGAACGTGTTCATCTGCTCTCATGCCTCTTTTTAGCACTAAAGATTTCATCTCGTCTTTTATTCCTGGGCCGTCATCTTCAACGACTAAAATAAAACGCATATTATGTTCATTGTCACCGGAAAAAACAGAAGCAAAAATGAGTACTTCAGATGTTGCCCACTTAAATGCATTTTCAATAATATTGCCGCTCGCTTCCAGGAAGTCTCCTTGGTCGCAGTTGAAGACGGTATGGTCTGCGATGGAGATCTTGATACGCAAATTCTTTTCAGCATACACTTTTTTTAGAGATTGTGTGATTCTATCAATTTCCGTATTAATAGACACAGGAGCAATGAGTGCGGTACGCCCTGATGTTGCCGCACGCTGTAATTGGTAGTCGATATGCTGTCTTATGCGTTCTACTTGATCCGATAATGTTTCTTTAAATATACTGGGTAGCGGGTGGTTATCAATTTCACTTTGTATGACCGCCAGGGGAGTTTTCAGGCTGTGTGCAAGATCACTGAGACTATTTCGATAACGGTCAAGATGAACCCGTTCGCTTGTAATCAGGGCATTAAGGTTACGGGTCAGTCCTCTTAGTTCTTTCGGTTGTCTTTCTTCGAGCATGGACTTAGTGCCAGACTCAATAGCATGCAAGTTGGCTTCAACTTGGCGGAGTGGCGTTAAACCCCATCTGAGAATGCTGCCTTGAAGCATTAATAATACGAATGATACGCCCCCTAACCAGCCCCATAAATACTTTCTGAATTTTTCTATTTGACTGCGCATAGAGGATGTATCTTCAGCGATGCTAAAGGTAAAGGCTTCCTCTTTGCCGTGAAGATTCCAGGCAAGACCCAGGTTGTAAATGTAGAGTGTTTCTTGCAGTGGTGTACTGAGTTGTTCGAATTTATCTTCGCCTTTTTTTAGATCAATTTTAAAGGGAAGTTCTTTTTTCCCAAGGGATGATGATCGCCATATTTGTTCTCGATCATGAGATATGATTTGTGCATATAAGCCTGAATTAGCTTCGGAAAATCGTGTTTCAGGTAGCGAGGCAGGCATATACATACGCCCATTTTTACCCATATCGGTGGCGGCAATGAGCGCATAGATATGGCTCTGAAGTTTTTCTTTCATCGTGTTTTCGACATGTTCGATAAATACTTTGTCGAGAGCCCATCCGGTTAAGCCCAATACCAGAGAAAGCGCTAAGCTGGCGGATATGAATAATCTGGCGTTAAGCGATAACATGAACCGCTTCAATTGTTTTTTGGTAATGTAAAACGATAACCCCGTCCTCTCAATGTTTCTATAGGCTTGAGTCGATTGTCCGGGTCTAACTTGCGTCTTAAACGGCCAATAAATACTTCAATTACATTGCTGTCCCGGTCAAAATCCTGGTCGTATATATGTTCAGTCAGCGTTGTTTTAGAGACTACGGATTCGCTATTGAGCATCAGATATTCTAATACTTTATATTCAAATGCGGTGAGGTCAAGCATGATCTCTGAGACAGTCACCGTTTGTTTGTGCAGATTAAGCTTGATAGGGTCACAATGCAATATGGCTTCAGGATAGCCTGCTGAGCGGCGCATGAGCACTTTGGTTCGTGCGAGTAACTCTTCGATATGAAAGGGTTTAGTCAGATAGTCGTCCGCTCCCCCTTCAAGGCCTTCAACTTTATCTTGCCAGCGACCTCGTGCTGTTAAAATGAGTATAGGATAGCTGCGTTTTTGCTGTCGGAGTTGTTTAATGACCTCTAGCCCGGATATTTTTGGCAAACCTAAATCGATAATGGCAATATCGAAGTCATAGTTGAGTCCATAGTGTAAACCTTCTTCGCCATCGCACGCGGTATCAACAGCGTAGCCTTCCTTGCGAAATCGAGTGCCGAGCTGTTCCAGTAGATGTTGTTCGTCTTCGATAATAAGTGCGCGCATCACCCCCCTTCCCTCCTGACATTTTAAGGGTCAGTATATCGAGTTAGTATTTGCGGGTATAGTGTCGGTGGAGTAAAAAAACGAAACTCGCTCGGAGAGGAGGGGGAGCGAGTCTCGAAGTTTGGTAGGATTTAGGCGATTTTTGTTAAAGAAGACCTCATTTTATTATAAATTTTTATTTAAAGAGCGAGTATAAAGTCGACTAAGGTTTCGATATCCGCATCGGATACTCTTGGTGAGTAGGGGGGCATCGGTACGCCACCCGTGATTTCGGTCCAAGTCCCTTTTCCACCTGAGGCTACTTTTGTTATTAATGAAGCTTTTGCTTTCGCATCGCCTTTGTATTTTTCTGATACGTCTTTCCAAGCGGGGCCAACTACTTTGTTCTCTATGCTATGGCAGGCTAGGCAGCCGCTTTTTTTCGCTAGATCCAAGCCATCACTGGCAAAACTTGGACTCACTGTAATTACGCTTGCTACAGCTATGGCAATTAATCCGGTTCGAATGCTCATAAATTACTCCTTAGTTGATTGGACTAGGTGATCATCATAGTGGGTGTTAACTGAACCAAAGCTGAATAGCGATGATGTATTGAAATTTTTCCGGTGTAGTCTAATGAGTACATCTATTGGAGCAAAAGACTGACCCGTTATCAGGTGTTTGACCTTTGTTTTTTTGTGCCTGGTTTGGCATGCTTGACGGGTTTTTAATTTATACCTAAACTCTGCAAATACTTGCGTAAAGTTATAGCAAACTATTGATTTTATCATGTTAAATTTTTTAAGTTGGAGCTAAAAAATTTAAATTCATGTCTTCATTGATGCTACGACGCAATATTTTGTATGGCGTAAATACGATCACTTGCAAGATCTGGGTAATCATTCAAGGAAAGTGTTATGTTTTTAATCGGGTTAAGTATTTTGTTGTTTCTTTTTGTTATTTATATATGCTGTTTTATTGCTTATGAGCGTGAGGTTGGCGCAAAATTGACAAGAAAAAATATGGTTGACCGACCTGGAAAAAGAGTCTGGTCTGATAATGAATGGGTGACAGGCCTATGTGAACAAGATGTAAGGTATGATGATTCGGAGATTAAACTTGAATATGTATCCATTAAGAAATAAAGAATTCAGATAGATGACAAAGCAGGGTGATACAAAACGTCTGGGTGCGGGAATGATTGTCACCGCCTGGATCGTGATATTTGTTTTATTTGTATGGTATTTTTCTCGAGAACTGGATAAGCAACATAATCCGAATCAAAATATTCAAAAAGAGGGTGCGGTTACAGAAGTTGTTTTGCAGCGTAATCATTTTGGTCATTATGTGGCCAGCGGAGAGATTAATGGTCACGAGGTGGAGTTTATGCTGGATACTGGGGCAAGTGATGTTGCTATAGGTGTGCTCTTGGCTCAAGAGCTGGGTTTAAAAAAAGGTCGATCTCGAATGTATCAAACTGCTAATGGCAAGGTGGAAGGTTATCGTACTTTGCTGGATACGGTGCGTATTGGCAGTATACTTGTCAACGAAGTAAGAGGAAGTATCATCCCTGGCCTGGAGGGTCGCCAGGTGCTGTTAGGTATGAGCTTTTTGAAACATCTGGAGTTTACCCAGCGTGGAGAGACTCTGATTTTACGACCCTAGGAGGCCGTCCGAGCATAGAAGCCTCGGTTCTCTGTAGTCTCGGATAGCTTCCTAATACTGTTTGAAATATGCCAAGTTTTGGCAACGATGCTTATGGTTTTAGTTACCTTAGTCGTTTTTATTCAATTAGCGGGCAGTTTGATTCTCTGTAGCTGCTTTTTCCAGCTCTTCAAGATCTTCTTTTTCTCTGATTTTCTGGTTTTTTTTGTCGTCAATAGCAAGAAAAACAACAAACGAGATAACGACCAGCAGGACTATTACTTCAACAATAATAATATTCATAACTTCAAGTGTGCCCATATCGATTAAAAAGAATTGCAATAGTCTAGCATCATTTCAGTATTTATTGGGTCTAGACTATGTACATTATATTATTAATAATATGTATTATTATCATACGTATTTTCTCGTATTGATATTGTTCCGTTATACATTTATTCTATGGCCCCCTTGGATCAGAAAAACTGTCTCCTTTACAGGGCGGTTTGTTGTTTTTTTTACATTATGTTGTTTTTTGTATTTTTTGTGCTATTGTTGTGAAGTCGCTGTGTCATTGGCATAGCTTTAAAGTGTAAGTTATGCGCATTTTTTCTGTTGAATATTGTTAAAGCGAGTGGAAATGAAATCAGGGAAGGTACCATTTAGTAGAGTAGAGCGAAGCGAGGCAAGCGCTGTCGTTCTTGAGCAAGAAGTCATTGCTTCATCTGAAGTTGCTAGTGCCTCTGTTCTTTCTGCTGATCCTACTCGCGGGCTGCAACAAGACCGGACTTTGGCTGCTCAGCTGATGCGTGTTGCTTTAGCCTATGTCATGGTTGTCGGTACGTGGATGTTCTTAAGTTCTAATTATGCAAGCAATGACAACGGTGTATTGACTGTGAAGACTGAAACGCCCTCCGAAGTAAGGGTTACTATTCCTGAAGTTAACTCCGAAATAAGAGTTTCTATTCCTGAAGCCAATCTGGAAATAAGAGCGACGATACCTGAGATTTTTCTCAGGGAGCATGAGAAAATACAAACTAATATCTAATATTACACTGCCGTGGGTTGATTCAACCGGTATAACTTATTTTTGATATCCGGCTAACTCCAGATAACCTGCCCCGTCAACGAGCTGGCCATTGTATTTCCCGTTGACTTGAACTGCACCTTCCCAATAGCGAATGGAGACATTCATTTCTTGATTCGCTTGTTTTGCCATAATAGTTAATCGTATTTTTTCCTTTGGTATTTCAAGTTGCCAGCCAATGGGGTAGCGAATAGCCGTCTTTTTACTTAGCCAATGATGTTTAATAGACAAGTGGATGTCAGCGTGACTCAATTTTTTTGTTTTGCCATCAGGCGCAATGAGTACACCGCTGCTAGCGGGATCTATCTCTCCATTTTTTTTCCTTAATTGGTAATACATCAAATCATATCCATTGGATAGGTGTAGTGCAAACCAGTCCCAGCCTATTTGATCAGCGGCCAGTGCTGATGTCGACCATTCTCTATCCATCCAGCTTAAACCTGAAACCGAGTGTGTCTCATCAGCGGTTGTGACTGTACCCTGGCTCTTGATCCGTGAATAAGTATAATAATACGATGCATTTCCTTTGGCCGTGCTTTTTTGGCTTAGCCCCTGATTGCCTTGGAGAACGAGTGGTTTTATATTATCAAGCTTCAATTGAATACTGAATTCAGTCGTTTTCGCATTTAATGTCATCGGAAAAGGGCTCTTTTTATTGCCCGAAATGACCCAGTCTTCGAGCCAGACACGAAAGGGAGACGCAGTTGCACCACTGAGACCTAATGCCGCTCTGCTGAATCGTTCACTGGCATAATGTTTATTGTTTTTTATATCACTTAGCGCTAAATGCCCCATATAAATTTGATTACTTGCCCAGGCTGAACTACGTGTTGTTCTCTCTGGACTTAGGGCAACACGAAAAAAAGTGAGTTGGTAACCAAATTGCTGTCCATTTTTGTTTTGTAAATTTCCAGTTAAATACCACCATTCCGTTTGGTAGGTGTTATGCGGACCATGATCCAGGGGAAAGCTGAACGGTTTGATTTGGGTTGCTTTATCAAAGTCCTGGTTATTGGTGCTGTTGAGTTGTCGTAAAAAGTTATTTTGTTCGGTGTTGGTTAGAGTGTCCGGTACGAGCAGCACAGAGCCAATAAAAATAAACAGACAGCCAATAATGAGCGCTACCACCACCATTTTATTATTCATGGCGCAATGCCTCGGCGGTTGGCGTTTTTGATAATAGCTTTGCGGGGTAAATACCGGCGATCATTGCTGCGGTCAGTGCAATTAATATTGCATAGATAAATTGCAGAGGGTCTAATGATAAGGGCATGCTCCAGCCAAAAGAAATTTGATTGATTTCATGAATAAGTATAACGGCCATTATGATACCCAGCGGCAGGGACAACAAACCTGCCAGCAGGCCACTCAGGCCGGTTTCGGTGATGAGTAAAAACTGGATTTGCCGGGGCGTAAAACCAATGGCTTTCAAGGTCGCAATTTCTTTGATACGTTCAAGTTGCAACGCCATCAATGCGGCCAGGATACCGACAATAGCGACAATCAGTGTCAATAGGCGCAGTACATCGGTTACCGCAAAAGTGCGATCAAATACGGCCAAAGTCATCGCACGGATTTCAGAGCTTTTTCGCAGTTGCAGTTTTGGATAATGTATGAATAAGTTTTGAATTGTTTCTATGTTTGCATCATACGTGTTTTTGTCATCAAGATAGAGGCTCAGGCCGCTGAGCGATGTATTTTTCCAAAGTTGCTGATATAAATTAAGATTGATGATGGCAATGCCCTGTTCTGAAGCGTAGTTGTAAAAAATACCTGCGACGCGTAATTTGGTTTCGGCAGTCGCAGCTTGCGGGGTTGGCAGGATGAAAAAATCGCCCACTGCTAATTGATGGTGATAGGCGAACGGTTCTGATACCAGGATGCTGTTATTGTTATTAAAAGCAGCCCAGGCTTTGTTTATATCGCCGTGTTTGAAGCGGAAACCCTCAAACCCCCGGCGGGACAGACCCAGAGCCAATAAATTAATGGGGCGCGTTTCCGTGTACACCTGTTGCCACTTGCTTTGATTCATGGTGATACCAGGCAGGCGCTGTTGTAGTTGTTCGATAAACTGTGGGTCAATGACATTTGATGAGCTGTTATTGTCTATTACTGAAATATAGAGATCGGCGCTCAGCGAGCTTTCAATCCAGTTTTGTACGGCAATACGGAAGCTACCAATCATGGTGCTGACCCCTACTGTGGTGGCGATCGCAATCAACAGTGCGGCTGTGGCTATACCCGTGCGACTGATATTTCGTTTAATACTTCGGCAGGCCATGAGGCCTGTGATACCCAATGTGCGTGTCATGGCAGATTGCAGGCCTGAAGAAAGTTTTAACATCGCCCAGGGTGAGATTAACGCATAACCCATTAAAATAAAAAATAAAGCGGTAAAGCTGAGTATCAGTGAGTCCAACGGTAATAATATCAGCGCAACACCCATAACGATGATACCTATGCCGGTTAAGGCTAATTTTGGAATTAATTTCAAAGACCTGTTTTCAATTGAAGATCGCCTGATGATCGTATCGGAACTACTTTTCACCGCTTCGGTGGCAGGAATCAGCGCGGCAATCAAGGTGGCACCTACCCCTAAGCTGACCCCCTTGAATATTGACCAGGAGTCGATGGTTAAGCTGCTTGTCCCTAATTGGAAGTAGAGATCATTGATCGTTCGGGTAACAAGAGTGAGTAATCCCTCGGCTAAAAAGGCACCCAAAATAAAACCAAAAAAAGTACCAATACAGCCGATGACCAAGGCTTCTGTCAGGATGATTTGCAAAATCAGCTTAGGTTCTGCACCAGTCGAGCGTAAGCTGCCAAATATCTTGCGGCGTTGTAATACAGAGAAGCTGATGGCATTGGAGATAATAAACATGCCAACAACGATGGCCAATAAACTCATCGCCATCAGGTTAATGCGAAATGCTTTAGTCATTTGTGTGAGCGCATTGGTTTTGGATTGAATGCTATTTAATTGATATGTTTTGGGAATATTTTGCTGAATTTGCTGCGTAATCGCCGTGTCTTGTTGTGGCAGAACGAGGTCAATTTGCGACAGATAGCCCTCCATATTGAACAGTTCTTGTGCGGTAGCAATATCGACCATTAGCACCGATTCTAATAGAGCTGAAGTACCTGGTTGTTCGTTCATCAGGCCAATGATTTTGAGTTGCTGTGTTGTGTTGCCCGTTGTTAATGGCAGCGTTGTTATTTCAGTACGTAATTTTTTTGTTGCCAGCGCAGTGAGTGGTTCGGTTAAAAGTTGCGTCAAAATCTCCCGTTCCAGGGCGGCGCCTTCAGCACGAAAAGGGGTGTCCGAAAAGGGATCAATGCCAATAATATGGAAACGACGCCCAGGATATTCAGGCGAGGAGAGGTAGCCCTGAACAAGGGGAGCAACGGCAAGCTGGGGATATTGCTGTTTTAGCTCAAGATAAACTCGTTCATCCAGTTTGTTCTCCGGATCAATGATCTGATGAGTGGTGGTGCTTGAAAAAGTTTTAGCGGCGTCATTAAAGGCCAGTGTTGCTGAACTTGTTGCAAGATCAACCGCAACGACGACGGCAACGCCCAGAGCAATGCCGAGAATGAGCAAGGCCAGTTGCCATGGATGTAGCAGCAGGTGACGCCAGCTCGCTTTCCAGGCAAGTTGATTTAGCATGGATTTGCCATGAGCTTAACCTGAATTTAGCATGAGCTGATTGTCGCGAACTTCATAGATCAAATCGGCGAGTTGAGCCATTTCCATGCTGTGTGTGACTAAAATCAGAGTGAGATTTTTATCGCAAATAAGTTCTTCCAGAAGTTGTAAAATAGTCTCTGCTGTTTTTGTATCAAGATTGCCGGTCGGTTCATCTGCTAACACTATTTTAGGCTCATGGATCAGGGCGCGAACAATCGCAATGCGTTGTTGTTCGCCACCTGATAAACGATCCGGGAAGCTATTGTAACGATTGGCTAGTCCCACTTGGTTTAACAGTTCTATTGCTTCATCTGTTTTTTTATCGTAGTGGTTGAGTTCAAGAGGGAGCAGAATATTTTCCAATACTGTTAACGTGGGAATGAGATTGAAGGCCTGAAATATAAAGCCGATTTCTTTTCGTCTGAGTTTGGTTCTGTTGCTTTCATCAAGTCGTGTCATTCTATTGCCGTTGACGATGACTTCTCCGCTCGTCGGTAGGTCGATGCCACTGATGAGGTTCAATAATGTTGATTTACCACTGCCACTTCGGCCAATGATTGCGCTTGTTTGTCCTTGAATAAAGTTGACCGACAGTTGATTGAAAATGGCATGTTGATCACCCCCTTCATGGTAGACTTTGGAAATATTTTTAAGCTGTATTATTTCTGACGTCATTTTTTCAAGCCAAAAAAAACTAAACAATCCGCTGGTAATATCGCTGCTGCTTTGTCAAAAATCGCCGCTTCATGCTCGCTTTTCAGCAAGGTTTTATAATCGCCGACTTTACCTTTACGAATAAATCCATTGGGTTTGAAGCTGGGTTTTTGGTGGTTTAATTGATTACTGAATTTATCAGAATGTGCTTTCATCCATTCAAAAGAACTGTAGTGAAGTATTGTTTCTATTTCTTGTGGTGTTCGTTGCCATTCAAGAAAATTAAGAATACAGTTTAAACTGTCCGGTAAATCTCGTTTCATATCCTCATAACGCAGCCACAACACATTGCTGTCATTTTTGTGTGGCCACCAGCTGGCAATATTGCGAAACCAGGAACCAAATTTCATCCATCTATCGAAGTATTCATCAAATGAGCTTGGCGCGGTGATATTAACTTGCGCTCGTGCCTCATCAGTCATGTTCATAATATGGTGATAAAAGCTAACACAACAATCTCTGGGGTCGCGCGAACTGAGAATAAGCCGGACAATATTGCTGCCAGGCGTTTGTGGGTAAGTGCAGTGTGTCTTGAATATTCTGGGATCAGTCAAAGTCTCATAATAAGCAAGCCGCTGCTCCGTGCTGGAGTTTGTACGCGGTCTCTCCAGCCAGGGTACCACCTCGTCAATAGAGTTGAAGTGGCTATGTCCGGGACGATGCAGTTGGTGTAATATTTGCTGCATCCACGTTGTCCCTGCTTTGGGCGCTGTCGTAATGAGGATGTCAGAGGGGCGTGGTTTGAAATTAGCGAGACAGAGAGGATCATGCAGTGGGCTAGCTTGACCCCATGTGTCATCAATATCTGTTTTAATCATCATATTATTTTCGCTTGGATTATAAGTTTTCTATTTTTGAACAGATTTCTGGGAGTTTGCAATTTCTTCTTTCGGTAGGGCATCTATTCTGGGATTGTCCATAAATATCATTTTAGATGGGTAGCCTTG
>JAADHS010000089.1:28800-51899 GCA_013151745.1 Gammaproteobacteria bacterium
GGTAAAGGGGCCGCTACGAACTCGATAAAAAATTTTATCTTGTTGGTGTGCTTCGATCACTTGAGTCGGGAACAGGTGATTTAGTTTATTAGACAAAGTAATGGCTCGGTGGCGTTCCGAGAAAGAACCCGCTTGTAAATAGATATTTTCCTGTCGATGTGTATTTTCTGTGCTGAGAGGGCGCGGTAAGATTGTTTCTATTATGACTGGCGCAACGCCACGATCTACGAGATCAAGCTTGGTCGCGGCTGCGTAGGATAAGTCAATGATTCTGTTTTCAGCGAAGGGGCCACGATCGTTTACTCGCACAATAATTTTTTTTCTATTGAGTAAATTGGTCACGGTAACATAACTGGGCAGGGGTAACGTTTTATGTGCGGCCGTCATGGCCAGCATGTCGTAAGGCTCACGGTTGGAGGTTAAGCGGCCATGAAACTTTCTGCCGTACCAGGAAGCAAGACCTTCTTCCTTGTGGTGAGCACGTTCTTGTTGCGGTATATATTTTTTACCTAGAACTGTATAACTTTCGGGGTTACCATAGCGACTGAGTGGTTCATAACGTGGCTCTGCATCGGCTATTTCTCCTAGGTTTATAGTGGATAAAGGCGGCCCATCTATAGTGCTTATGTTGCGATTAATTTGCGAGAGTGGTGTGCATGCTAGCAGGGGTAAGATTGCCGTAAATATAATACCGAAGCTCATTGTCATTTCATTATCGACTCAACTTGAGTATTTCTTGGCTCAATTGAAACACGGCCATGCCATATAGCGGGCTATGGTTATATCTTGTAATGCTGTAGAAGTTGGGGTAGCCAAGCCAATATTCAGCCCCTTTTTTTGTTTCGTATTCCAGCAATGCGGCCAAACGACTTGTGCCCGTATCGTCAGTAAAAACACCGTATTGATTCATGTCAGTCGTCATTGTACTGGGTTTAAGTCCCTTTGCGAGGAGTGTTTTATAGTCCGAGCCTGAAACTTGAACCAGGGTGGCGATGGGCTCATTTCGTTGCCAGTGATGCAAAGCCAGGTAGTGAGCAACGCTGCCAATCGCATCGTTGGTATTGTTCCATATATCCCGGTGCCCATCTTCGTCAAAATCGACGGCGTAATGGCGATAACTACTAGAAATAAACTGAGGTATGCCCATGGCACCCGCATACGAGCCTTTAATTAATAAGGGGTCGATTTTTTCTTCTCTTGTTAATAAGAGATAGTGTTCCAGTTCACTACGAAAAAATGGGGCTCTTTTAGGGTACTCAAATGCCAATGTTGCTAAGGCATCCATGACCCGAAATTTTCCTGTATAGCGACCATAGCGGGTTTCAACACCAATAATAGCGGTGATAATCTCTGCGGGTACGCCGTATTGTTGTTCTGCCTTGTCGAGCGCAGCCTGATGTTGCTGCATAAATTTTGCACCGTCACGAGCTCGGTTATCGGTGACAAAAATGGGTCGATATTGGTACCAGGGTTTGGCTTCTGCCGGACGGCTAATGGCTGCGATAATGCTTTTTTTTATTTCGGTTTGACGAAAAAGTTCAACGAGTTGTTGTTGAGTAAATTGATGTGTGCTTTCCATATGTTGGATAAAGGAAACGACCTCCGCTCGATGAGTCAGGTCGTTGTTGTTCGCGGCAATTGCAGGCGAGCTGAATATCAGAGCAATCACGCAGCATGTTGTGATCAGGGGGTTGTTGACCGGATTTTTTAGCATGGAGATAAAACCTTTATTTTGACAGTAGTTTTCTATGTGTTTGTATAGACATGAGTATGCCAAAACCCAGCATCAGCGTGACCATTGAGGTGCCGCCGTAGCTGATGAGGGGTAATGGTAAGCCAACAACGGGTAGAATACCAATCACCATGCCGATATTAACAAAGACATAGAAAAAAAAAGTGAGGATTAAGCTCCCCGCTAACAAGCGATCAAAGGTATGTTGTGCCTGTGTTGCAATATAGATACCGCGATAAACGATATATAAATAGAGCGATAATAAAAACAAGGTTCCGATTAAGCCAAATTCTTCGCTAAATACGGCAAAAATAAAATCAGTGGAGCTCTCAGGAAGAAACTCCAAGTGTGACTGTGTACCGTTAAGCCAGCCTTTTCCATAAATACCGCCTGATCCAATCGCAATTTTAGATTGAATAATATGGTAACCCGAGCCGAGAGGGTCATTTTCTGGGTTTAAGAAGGTCAGCACCCGGTTGCGTTGATATTCATGCATAGCAAATCTCCATACTGCCCAGGCTAAAGGGACGGCGAGAACCACCACAGAGCAGATGATTCGCCAACTTAAGCCGGCAAATAACAGTACAAAAATGCCTGAAGCACAGATTAAAAGTGCCGTGCCCAGGTCGGGCTGTTTGGCAATGAGTACGGTGGGGATCAAGATCATGAGGGTAGAAATAATGACGTGTTTAAATTGTGGAGGTAGGGTACGATCCGCTAAATACCAGGCGATCATCAAAGGGACAGCGAGCTTCATTAATTCCGATGGCTGGAAACGAAAAAAGCCAAGATCAAGCCATCTCTGAGCTCCTTTGCCTGTTTCGCCGAAAAATAATACAAAGATTAGTAAAATGAGGCCTATAGCGAAAGACAGAGGTGCCCAATAACGAATAAGGTGTGGTGGAATTTGTGCGATAAGCAACATCGCAAAAAAAGCTGCAGCAAGACGCACAAGCTGTTTAACGATGCTGTCCATATCTTGCCCACTTGAGCTATATAAAATAGCTAGGCCCACTAGGGAAAGTAAAACAAGCGCGTAAAAAAGTGGCGCATCGATGTGAAATCTGCGCGATGAAAAAATGCGACCAGATTCGTGTTGAGCATTCATTTTAGCCACATCGTATTGCTTATTTAGCATTATTTTTATTTTTTTTGAGAAGGTATAGATCCATTATTTTTCGCGCCACAGGGGCGGCTGTTTCAGATCCGCTGCCGCCATTTTCCACGATGACCGAAATTGCGATTTCAGGGGCATCTGCTGGGGCAAAGGCGATAAACAAGGCATGATCTCGAAGGCGGAGTGCCACCTCTTCTTCAATATATTCTTCATCTTGTTTGATGCCGAACACCTGGGCTGTTCCCGTTTTTCCGGCGATGATATAGGGCGTATTTTTGCCAATTTTACGAGCGGTACCCCGTTTGCCATGGACGACGTCAATCATGGCCGCAGTAATAATATTCCAATTGTTGGGGTTTTCAAGATGCAGGATACCCGGAGACACGGGTGCAATGTGTGTCGTAGTATTCGTTTTCGGATCATGAATGCTTTTTACCATTCTGGGTTTAATTTTCTTGCCTTTATTGGCCAGCATGGCGCTGGCCACAGCCAATTGTAGTGGTGTGGTCAAGGTATACCCTTGACCAATACCTGCAATCAAAGTCTCTCCTGGATACCATATTTGATTTTTAACACGTTTTTTCCATTTTCTCGATGGCAGTAATGCAGGCTGTTCTCCTGTAAGGTCTATACCGGTGGTTTTGCCAAAGCCAAACTGTCCGAGAAAGGTATGGATCAAATCGATGCCTAAAGTCAGTGATAAATCATAAAAAAGAACATCACAGGATTCGGCGATGGCTTTGTTTAAATTGACCTGGCCATGTCCGGTTTTTTTCCAATCCCGATATTTATGAGCGTCACCGCGTAATGAAAACCAGCCTGGGCAAAAAATCTTTTTATTGACCTCTATTTTATTATATTCCAATCCGGCCAAGCCCATGAAGGGTTTTATTGTTGAGCCGGGTGGGTATTGCCCGCGTAAAGCACGATTAAATAAAGGGCGATCCGGAGAGTTTTGCAATGCCCCATAGGTGGTTTTATCAATGCCCATAACGAATAGATTAGGGTCATAAGTCGGAGTACTTACTAGCGCAAGAATATCGCCATTATTCGGGTTAAGTGCGACAATAGCGCCCCGGTTTTCTCCCAATGCCTGCTCTGCAGCGCGCTGCAATTCCGCGTCTATTGTCAGTATTAGATTTTTTCCTGGTTGGGGGTGACGTTGCTTTAAAATACGCAGCACTCGACCGGTGGCATTGACCTCTACATGCTTTACGCCGACCGTGCCATGAAGTGCCTCTTCATAGGCTTTTTCGATACCAATTTTTCCAATATGAGTGGTGCCGCTATAATTGGAAGAATCCAGTGTGCGCATTTCATTGACGTTAATGCGTCCAACAAAACCGAGTGTATGCACCGTGGTATTTTTCAAAGGGTAGTTGCGCATCAGGCGAGCGACAACATCAAATCCAGGGAAGCGGTGGCGGTTAACGGCAAATAAAGCCACTTCTTCGTCGCTTAAACGAAAACGCAAGGGGACGCTGCTGAAAGCCTTTTTTTGCTTGCGCAATCGATGAAAACGGTCAATGTCATCCTGTTCTATTCGAATGATGGAAGCCAGTGTTTTCAGGCTGGTTGCCAGATCAGGGACTTGCTCTGGAATCACTTCAATTCCAAATGCGGGTAAATTTTGTGCTAACAAAACACCATTACGGTCATAGATCAAGCCTCGTGTGGGTGGGAGTGGTACGATGTTGACTCTGTTTTCATGGGATAAAGTTGAAAAGTGTTCATGGTAAAAAATTTGTAAATAGACTAAACGTCCGATGAGAATAAAAGTGAACAGGGTGATCAACACCAATGCGAATACAGCACGGTTATTGAACAATTGCATCTCACGAAACGGGTCTTTGAGGGTAAAACGTTGAGCCATTACTGGATTCCGAAGCCCCGGCGAACCGCTCTTAGTAGCATATCAATAAGGGGCCAAAGCAGCATGCTGGATAATGAGGGTAACCAATAATACCAATAACCTGAGCTTACACCGGCAATACCGCTGATCCAGAGCAGAAATAATTGGTAAAGCATGATCAAGACAAATATCGACAAAGTTTGTTGCCAAACAGGGTAAACACGCAGCCTTTTATGTAATTTCAAAGAAAGAAAAGCTATGATGGTGAGCGCGAATGCATGTTGACCTAAAAGCGCACCTTGCAAGACGTCAAGCAGTATCCCGACCACCCATGCAGTGCCAATTCCGATTCGTTGAGGCAAATTGATACACCAAAAAATAAGTACGAGAGGGATCCATTCCGGGCGCCAGGTCACAGCCCAATCCGGTAGAGGGACGACCGTTAGACAAAGCGCGATAGCAAAAGTAACATATAGATAAAATTGGCCATGAAAATCTGGTTTAACCATGGCTATGGGTTTCTTTCCAATGTGCTGCCTTCGTTATTTTTGTTTGCGTCAAGGATCGTTTCACAGGCATCCTCAGCTTGGGCGTCTTCGCCGCAAAATGTGCTTTTATTGTCTTCTGTTTGTATCGGGTCATTGCGCCATACCAGCAAAACTTCCTGATTATGATCGAGTTTAGCGATGGCCAAAGCGGTTATTTTGGCAAAGGGCGCGCTGGGTTGCGGTATCACTTTCGTTATTGTGGCAACCGGATAACCCGGTGGAAAGCGCCCGCCCAGACCCGATGTCACCAATAAATCGCCAGGGCTAATGTCCGCATTATTTGGGATATGGGGCAAGTTGAGTTCTGTGGAGGTTCCAGTACCTATCGCGATGGCGCGTAGACCATTGCGATTGACCGTGACAGGGACAGCATGGTCAGGATCAGAAATAAGCATGGCAATACTGGTAAAAGGGCTGGTTGTAACAACCTGCCCCATAATGCCACTGGCATCAATAATAGCTTGACCAGAGTAGACGCCCTGCTGACTACCTTTGCTGAGCACAATTTGCCTGCTGAATGGATTGAGGTCTACAGACATAATTTCAGCGATTAACACACGTTCACCGATGCGTTGTGCGGAGTCTAATAGTTGTCGCAAGCGACTATTTTCAACCTGCAAGGTATCCAGTTTTTGTAGTTGCGCCCTTAATAATAATTCTTGCTCTTCCAGACGGGTGTTCTCATGTTGTAATTGCTGTCGGGTCGTTAAGCTTTCCGTTAACCACTGCTGACTGTTGCGTGGTAAATCGACAAGTTGTTGTAGGGGGAAAAGTAGCGTTGAAATTGCGCCGCGAAATGTTTGTAGATAGTGTTGATGATGATCAACTGCCATGAAAAGTAGCGATAGCATAATGAACATCGCAAGCCGAACATTGAGCGACTGAGATTGGATAAACACAGTTGTTTTAGAACCTACCTAGGAGGCTGTCCGGGAATAGAGAATCGATGGCGGAAAATCCATTTTGGCCCTATTTTCCGGTCAACTGCGTTTTTTAGGTTAAAGATGCTCAATATTCGCCTCGTTCGATCGAAAAACCTGATTCAAAATGACTTCCCCCTCGTTACGATTTTTATTCCCGGACAGTCTCCTAATACACCGTCAAAATGGTCTTGACGGTGTATTAGTCCAAAGCAAAGACGTCAGCACCACCTTCATCAATCATTTCAAGTGCGCGACCGCCACCTCGGGCAACACAAGTGAGGGGTTCTTCAGCAACGAAAACAGGTAATCCAGTCTCTTCCATAAGCAAACGATCCAGGTCACGTAATAAACCCCCACCACCAGTGAGTACCATGCCTCTTTCGGCGATGTCAGAACCCAGGTCAGGAGGAGTTTGTTCCAGTGCGGCTTTGACCGCGCCCACAATGCCCGCGAGAGGCTCTTGCAGGGCTTCCAGTATTTCGTTGCTGTTGAGGGTAAAGCTGCGAGGGATACCTTCAGACAGGTTGCGGCCTCTGACTTCTATTTCCCGCACTTCTTTGCCTGGATAGGCCGAGCCAATTTCATGTTTGATTTTTTCAGCGGTTGCTTCCCCTATCAAGGTGCCATAATTTCGTCTAACGTAATTAACGACAGCTTCATCAAAACGATCACCGCCAATGCGCACCGAAGCAGAATACACGATACCATTAAGGGAAAGAATGGCGACTTCGGTGGTACCACCGCCAATATCAAGAACCATAGAGCCGCTGGCTTCGCCTACGGGCATGCCCGCGCCAATAGCTGCTGCCATCGGTTCTTCTATTAAAAAAACATCTCTGGCTCCGGCGCCAGCCGCTGATTCTCTGATCGCGCGTCGCTCCACTTGAGTTGACCCACACGGCACGCAGATCAGTACTCGGGGGCTAGGGCGTAAAAAGCGAGACTCATGGACTTTATGAATAAAATACTGCAACATTTTTTCAGTCACGGTAAAATCCGCGATGACGCCGTCTTTTAAGGGTCTGATTGCGGTAATATTGCCGGGTGTGCGTCCTATCATTGCTTTTGCTTCGGCACCGACGGCAGCGATACTTTTAGGGCCACCCGGGCCACGATCTTGACGAATGGCAACGACAGAAGGTTCGTTTAGTACAATACCTTGTCCTCGTAGGTAAATAAGGGTATTTGCTGTGCCTAAATCGATGGATAAATCGCTGGAAAAAATACCGCGCAGGCGTTTAAAAAGCATTCTTTTACTAGCCCCTTTAAAAATATGGTCTCTGTAGATTCCATATAGTATGGGCATAAACGGGTAATTTAACAACATGTATGTTATTTTTTGACCCTGCTCGACAATGTTAAAAACAGTAACCGTTCAGAGTCCTTCAAAAATTTGTCAGTTCAAGGCGGAAAATGTGAGTTTACAAGTGGAAATGATCATTTTTCAATGCAGAAATGATGAATTTATGAGGGTTCTGAACGGTGACTAAAAACAAGACGGAGATGTGTTTATGGTGCTGGATAGCGATAAGGTTAAAAAAATAGCTCACCTGGCAAGATTGGGGATTAAAGAAGAAGATATTCCGGGCTATGCTCAGGATTTAAATAAAATTTTAGGTTTGGTAGAAAACATGAGTGCGATTAAAACTGAAGCTATTTTGCCGCTGGCTCATCCCATGGAGGTCGCCCAACGTTTACGGGCTGACGTGGTGACTGAAGTTGATCAACGAGTGCATTTTCAGAAAAATGCGCCAGCGGTTGAAGCGGGTTTATACCTTGTCCCTAAAGTGATTGAATAACGGAGTGAGTGAGTTTTTATGCATACCCAGACCCTTGCACAAATATCAGCAGCATTACACGCTAAAAAAATCTCCAGTGAGGAGTTGACACGTGATTATTTAACAAGAATAAAGTCTTTTGATGGCAGCATCAATGCTTATATTACTGTCACTGAAGAAGAGGCTATCGCAAACGCTCAGCGCGCAGACAAGTTATTCGCCAAGGGTGAAGCGGGGGCTTTAACGGGTGTCCCTATTGCGCATAAAGATATTTTTTGTACCCAGGGTGTGCGTACCAGTTGTGCTTCCAAAATGTTAGATAATTTTATTGCCCCTTATAATGCGACTTGTGTTGCTAAATTAGCGGATGCGGGTGTGGTGAGTCTGGGCAAAACCAATATGGACGAATTCGCAATGGGTTCCTCTAATGAAACAAGCTTTTATGGGGCAGTGAAAAACCCCTGGGCTCTGGAGGCGGTGCCTGGCGGCTCTTCAGGTGGTTCAGCCGCTGTGGTTGCAGCGGGTTTGGCCGCTGCCGCGACAGGTACCGATACGGGGGGGTCGATTCGCCAACCTGCTGCGCTCACCGGGGTCACCGGTTTAAAGCCAACTTACGGTCGTGTTTCGCGTTATGGCATGATCGCTTTTGCTTCCAGCCTGGATCAAGGCGGTTCTCTGACTCGTTCAGCGGAGGATGCTGCGATGATGCTGCAGGCCATGGCAGGCTTTGATGCAAAAGACTCGACCAGTATTGATAAACCGGTACCCGATTACAGCGCAGAATTGAACCATTCTTTGCAAGGCTTACGTATTGGTTTGCCCAAAGAATATTTTAGTGAAGGATTGGCTGCCGAAGTTGAACAATGTGTGCAAGATGCGATTACGCACTATCGTAAGCTTGGTGCGGAGGTAGTTGAGGTGAGTTTGCCGCATACCGATTTAGCGATTCCAGTTTATTACGTTATCGCTCCCGCCGAGTGTTCAGCCAACCTGTCTCGTTTTGATGGGGTGCGCTTTGGTTACCGCTGTAAGGATCCTGTCGATTTAGAGGACTTGTATAAACGTTCTCGTGGAGAAGGTTTTGGTACCGAAGTGAAACGACGGATTATGATGGGCGCTTATGTGCTTTCAGCAGGCTATTATGATGCTTATTATCTTAAGGCGCAACGCATCCGTCGCTTGATTCGTGATGATTTTTTGCAGGCATTTAAAAATGTTGACGTTATTTTAGGCCCTACAACGCCGACACCTGCTTTTAATTTGGCAGAAAAACAAAAGGATCCCATCACGATGTATTTTTCCGATATTTATACGATCGCCGTGAACCTGGCAGGACTGCCTGCGATTTCAGTGCCGGTGGGTTTTGTCGGAGGCCGACCCGTAGGGATGCAATTGATCGGCGGCTTGTTTGAAGAAGCACGGCTGCTGAATGTCGCGCATAAATTTCAAATGGAAACAGATTGGCATCTGCAAACACCGATATTAAAAGCAGACCAGTAGAAATTTTTTTAGAGAGAATCATTATGCAATGGGAAGTGGTCATTGGGCTGGAAATTCACGCTCAGCTGAATACAAAAAGCAAGATATTTTCAGGTGCTTCAACAGCCTATGGCGCGGCACCGAATACGCAGGCTTGCGAAGTGGATCTTGGTTTGCCTGGTGTATTGCCGGTGTTAAATGAAGAAGTGGTGCGTATGGCCGCATTATTTGCTTTGGCCATTGATGCAAATGTCTCTAGGCATTCGGTCTTTGCGCGCAAAAACTACTTCTATCCAGACTTGCCGAAAGGATATCAAATCAGTCAATTCGAACGGCCTATTGTTGAAACAGGAAGCATCGAGATCGAACTGGAAGACGGGACACGCAAAATTATTGGCGTGACACGGGCGCATTTAGAAGAGGATGCGGGTAAATCATTGCATGAAGATTTTCATGGCATGACAGGGATTGATTTAAACCGCGCAGGTACACCGCTATTGGAAATCGTTTCAGAGCCTGATATGCGCTCTGCTCAGGAAGCGGTCGCGTATATGAAAAAAATACACAGCCTGGTGCAGTACCTAGGTATTTGTGATGGCAACATGGCAGAAGGCTCCTTTCGGTGTGATGCCAATGTTTCGATACGACCACAAGGGCAAAAAGAATTGGGTACGCGCACCGAGTTAAAAAATATTAACTCTTTTCGTTTTGTTGAACGGGCGATCAACTATGAAGTACAACGTCAGATAGAGTTAATAGAAGAAGGGGGGAAAATTACACAAGAAACGCGTCTCTATGATGCTGATGCGCACGAAACGCGTTCTATGCGTTCCAAAGAAGAAGCGATGGATTATCGTTATTTTCCTGATCCTGATTTATTACCCGTTGTTATTGATGATGGCTATCTTGACGCTTGCCGAGCCACTTTGCCGGAATTACCCGATGCAAAACGTCAACGTTTCATTGATGAATATGCTTTAAGTGTTGATGATGCCGGTGTGCTTACGTCCAGTCGTGATTTGGCAGCCTATTTTGAAGCCACCGTCGTGGCGGCAAAGGGCGAAACAAAACTTGCAGCAAACTGGATTATGGGAGAAGTGATTGGTGGGCTTAATAAATCGGGTTTGGACATTACAAACTCTCCCTTGAGCGCTGAGCGACTGGGTGGCATGTTAATACGAATCGCCGATGATACAATTTCTGGAAAAATTGCCAAGCAGGTCTTTGAAGCCCTATGGCAGAGCGATGAAGAAGCGGATGCCATTATCGAAAGTCGCGGACTCAAACAAGTGACAGACAGCGGCGCAATCGAAAAAGTGATCGATGAAATTATTGCTAATAACTCTGGTCAAGTTGAGCAATACCGCGCGGGCAAAGATAAATTATTTGGTTTTTTTGTCGGTCAAGTGATGAAAGCCATGCAAGGCAAAGCCAACCCGGCTCAGGTCAATGAGATTTTAAAGAAAAAATTATAGTGCCTACCGTGGCAACGCAAAAATGTGACATAATAAAGGTACCACTCAGCTTGCCCAACTGCGGCGTGTCCTGTTCTAGGATGAAAAGACTTTTTCACCGCTTCGTTTTTAAAGCACAAAGGACGCGTTCAGATATCAATACCACAAAGAAAAATAGAGCTGAATCACGTTTGCGGAAAAACGATAGAGGGGCTCATTACCGGCATTAACATTGTTTACTCGCAGATCTCGGAAATTGTCGTAATCGAACCGGATGCGATCATAAGCAAAATTAATACTGCCTCTTTTGATGAACTGAAGAGAGGATGGTGTGAATTGATAGCTGACGCTGAAACCGAGGGTTTGTGTGCTGTATGTGCTGAGTTCTTTGTCTCTGGCACGAAAAGTCAGCTCTTCTTGGCGTTGGAATAGGTCACGATAAAAATCAGCGGAGTTTTGGCTATATTGTCGATACCTGAGATCGAATAGCCAGTTTTTTTTGTAAGGATGGGTATAACCGACTTCATAGGTATGCGCATTGATGCCCCAGGTATCCTGATAAAAACGATAAGACCCGTGTACCGAAGCTCGGTAGGGTAAATAATACATCACTCTTGCTGCAAGTGCAGAGCTGGTTCTTGTTCTGGGATACTCTTCCGGCTCTCTTTGGTATTTGCTCAAGTCGTTCGGGTCAATAAAACGAATCGTACGATACGGGTTATTTAAATAGCCTTCGTCGGTAATGATTTCCCAGCCGAGTTCGGTGACCAAGGATTTAGTTAAAATCTGGGACAGGCCGACACGATAATGTTGTCGAGAGACCGCTTCATTAAAGTCGCTATCGCCTGTTTTACCGACTTCGTCCCAGCCGCGAGAGTAGCCCATTGTGACAGTGCTCAGGTCGCCAAAAAAATCCTGAGACAAGCTAAAGTGAGCGGACTGGGCTTCAAAGTCATTTTCCGTACTTTGTGTATAGGCCAGACTCAGAGTGGTTTTGTCGTGTAAGTAGTCACCACTGACGGAATATTCCGTACGTTCTTCGGTATAAGGGCTGGCAGAGGTGACGACATCAATTGAGGCGCTGGTAATAGAGTCAATATAATAGTTGGCTGAAAGAGACGTATTATTGCTCATACTTTTGCGCACAAGCAGGGACGGACCATTGATTTCAACGCCGCCACCATCATAAGAGTGGTAGAGCGCATCGGCTCGGTCTTCCGGGAGGATGGCAGCAATAACAGGCCAGGTGCCCACCAATATACTACTGGCAATCAGGGTGGATTTTAAAATAGGGAAACTTGTTTTTTCCTTGCCCTTGAATGGTTTTTTAATTACAGCCACAGCCCCCGCCTTGACCTCCTTCTGCGCCTCGTGCCGCTTCCCTGGCTTGATAGACATGGTTAATATAAGCGCTGGATATTGGGTCTCTCTGAAAAGTCATAATCGGATCCGCCAGGTGTTGGCGTTCATAAGGCTTGACCCAAGGTTGTATGCTACAGGCATTGATTAATATTAACAAACACAAGCCTGTCGTCGCCTTAATCGAGCATCTTGTCATTCTCTAACCAGATTTTTAATAAATTTTTCATACTGTTTTTCATCGCCAGGTAAGTAGCCTGCATGAAAATAACGTATATTTCCGTCACGATCAACAAAAACGGTGCTGGGCATGGCGATGAGGTTATACTGCTGACTGACTTTATTTTGGCTATCAAACAATATCGGAAAATTGACGGGAATATCCTTCAGCATCGCCCGGGCGCGGTCAGGCTCTTCTTCAACATTAACGCCAAGCAGAGTAAATCCCAGATCTTTGTAACGATCATTGATTTTATCAAGCAAAGGCATTTCCTGACGGCAAGGACCACACCAGGAGGCCCAAAAATTAATCATGACAACATCGCCGCGCAGCTCACTCAGCTTGATGTTTTTTCCGCTATGACTCTTTAATGTAAAATCGGGTGCGGGCCCTTCAAGCTTGTTTTCTGCAACGACATAGAGTGGTGCTGTAACGAGGAGACTCATCAAAATCCATCGGATCATGTGTCGGAATGTTGTATGCATATCATTTCGCCATTAAATAACTGTTAAAAAAACAGGGTTAACCCTCCGCTGATCTCAATATTATGGGTTGATTTTTTTTCTCCCAAGAGATCAATTTCAAACATATGATCTTTAACATCCAGATGAATTGCCATCCAGTCCGTTGCCAGAAAACGGTATCCTGCACCCAAATTTATAGTAAAACGGTCGTCACCAGCAAAGCGTGTACTGCCTGCGCCACCTATAATATAAAGCGCAGTATTAAACGCTGCTCGTTGTGATATAAACGCTTCACCAGGCAAGATGTTATAGCCCAGTGAAATATTGTAATACGTTAAATCGCGCTCTTCATCCGTCAAAAGCTGTGTTGCACCACTTAATCTTTCAAAACTTGTTTTCTGTGTTGTCGACATGCCGTAGGTCGCTTCAAGAAAAAGATCTTCATTAATGTGGTAGGCCAAACGTGCACCAATGACACGGTTGACACCAAAATCTTCAACACTGAGCAAACCATAAAAAAGGCCGGCTTCAAAGTTTTCCGTGTCAATTTTAGATTCATTAAATGCCACTCGTTTTGTTTCGATAATAGATTCAATTTCCGAATCGAGTTCATCCTGAGCATCCGTATGAGTAGACCACACGATAAGAATAACGACCAGTACAGGCATTAACAAGAGTGTACGTGTCACATTTTTTAACCTAGATCCTGCAAGTGATCGTGCTTGCAGAGTGTAAGATATTAATTCGCAGGGTGAATGACAACTTTGAGTGCAATCCTTATTGTGCTTGCCGAAAAGTTTCATATCGCTCTGCGGATCAAGAGCTTGCGTTCTGTGAGTGCGAGCTCTTGCAGAATTTAGGTTTAACTTAAATTTTAGAAAAATATGGCAAAACCGGCTTTCCATTCTTTCGCCTCCTCGTTGATTTCATTACTGGAAAAAACGACATAATTTCGATATTCCACACGAAGTACAAATCGTTGTGCTACGTGGGTACGAAAACCCAACCCGACATGTGCAGAGGGGTCGGTTCTATCTATAGCCTGTACTAGAGTTGTTTTAGGCTCAGTACGAATGGCACCGGCACCCAGTGTAAAAAAAGGCGAAAAACGCCAGGTTGGATAAGGGTGGGCAACCAGGTTTAAACTACCTATCCAATTTGTAGAGAAGTTTCCTATGGCCTGAGTGACAGACAATTCGGTTGAAAGATGGGGTGTGATATTGCGTCCGCCATAAAGTGTGAGTGCGGTTGCGCCCCCGAAATCGCCTGCCAACGTACCCAGCTCCCAGCGTCGTTTGGCAAAATCTTTAAGTGTAATATCGGTAAATTTAATTTTTTCACCCGTTGGAGTGAGTGTTTGTTCCATTTTTTGTCGCTGTGCCCAGCCTTTTTTTCCTGACTCGGTACGCAGTTTAAACCAGTCGGTTTTACGTCTTATAATTTCAACGATGTCACCCCGGTTGACGACATGGAAAATAGGGTAGCCCCGGCCCGGCCCGGTATGCAGTTCAATGAAAGGGTCTGCAACTTGACCTATTTGCTTCGTTTCGTCAGCAGCGCATTTTGAAGACCAAGATACGAAGAAAATAAGCACAACAATAAACCCCGTGCCCCAGTTAGGCCGGCATGTTGCTTTGTCTCTATCCTTAAATGCAATCATTGTTTGTCGGTTTTGTTAATCTAGGGGGGCCGCAAATGGATTGTTATAATATTGCGCGCCGATATCCAGCCACTCGGAAATTAATTTTTTTTCCGCATCACTGAGTCTTCCGTTATGGGTGCCGCCAGTATCGAACAGTGTGAGAAACGACCCTGAATTAGCACCCGCGACCGACATGGAGGAACGGGCGACTCGCACGGTCACCATGACGGGAATGCGTTGACCATTGCTGTCGAGTTGAAATTGTAGATTTCCTTGACTGTCGGTCTCCTGTATCAACCGGTCTACCAGTACATTATTAACGATTTCTTGCTCATTATCCGCGAAAAACAACTCTCTATAGGCTCTGAAATGATCAGGGTTATCAGCCGAAGGTCCATCCGTAAGATCCAATTGTGCAGCAGGAACCTGTGCATTATTATTTGCATCGATAGGATTATGACAGCGCGTGCAAGTATTATCGTTGATCAGTTCCCCATTGCCATCTAATATTTGTCGATTCTGTGACCAAAGGGGATGAATGTGTGTTTCATAATGAATCACGATACGACAGCGGCTGGTCCAGTTGCTTTGGCAATCATTGCTTGTTGGTGCCACGCTGTTTAAATTGGCATAGCGGTAGCTAAAACTGGCGTCCTTTGCGCGTACGGTCGCAGCGGTCCAAGTATCGTCATAATTAATATTCACACTGGGTTCAAGCGCAGCGCAGTCTGTTTTACAGCTGAGTCGGATTCTTGTTTCCGCCATAGTTTCTGATATTTGAGCAAGCAGTGCGATTTCCGTATTGGGGAAAGGCAATCCGCTGGTGCTGGCTCCCTCATTCAATGCCGTGATGGCACCGGCTCTACCGTGAGGCAGACCCTCGTTATGGTTATGGCAGCCGTTACACTCCAGAGTTTCTCCTGGACGGACTTGTATCCAGTTTTGATGGCGAGCACCGATACGACGGCCATTTTTATCCAGAATGCTGATGGCCAACGGCACATTGGCGGGTACTTTTACCTTAACAGAACCATCAGGGTCTACCGGGGTGTAGCCGATGATTTCCCGCATTTGCTGTTGACGGCTGCGGCCAAAAGCTGAGTTAGAAAAATCAAGAATATCATTGTCCGGGATGGAGACGGCCTTAACAATACGTAAAAATCTCGCGGCACGTTCATCAGCAGAAACCAAAGCCGGGTCAGCGAGATTGTTGACAGACGTGGCATTTTCCCCGTTAGAATTCAGATTATTAAAACGGCCATCAAAATCATAAACGCTGCGAATATGTAATACGCCAACACCTTCGTCAATATAATCCGCATTTAAATCAGCACCTGCGATCTGGTCGAGAATAATCGTAGGCGCGGTGCGCGGTTGAGCTGAGACGAGATCACTAATAAATATGTTTTCTTCGGGGATGGTGATCGGTAATTGGGTGTGAGTTGCTCTGTTATAAATATAAACGCCATAAAGCGGGGCCGCTTCTTCGAGATCATCCGCCGTAATTTTGTCAACGCTACACGGCACAATAATACCGGGATCCGTTACGGTTTTATTTTCTACCAGGCGACAAGGTGTCCAGCTCACTAAAGCTCGGTCTGTACCGTCCCAAAAAGGGTAAGCGGCACCGAAACGACCCGATAATGAGGGACTGGTATCGGTGAGAATAGTATTGTTCGTTGCGGGCAACTGGCCGTTGATATTTTTGCTGGTTGAGTTGGCTAATTTTTGATCTGCATCTGCGAAATTCTTGATGTCTATTAAAATGATATCACCGCCAGAAAAAGTACCTGTGGTGGGTCGTAGAATACTCATTATTCTGCCATCCGGGCGTTCCCTAGCCTGTGTAAATTGAACGTTAGCGGTATTGGTGCCGGTATTATGACTGTGGCTACCATAAACAAGGTTTAAGGCAGTACCGTCCGGGTTGATAGTATAAAGATTAAAGGCATTGCGACTGCCCATATTATCCCAACGGTTAAACAGGATTTTGCCATTCTCTAAAACCGTCGGACTCAAATCGTGGCTTTGGTTAAAGGATATCTGATGAATGTCACTACCGTCTTCGCTCATCACATGCAACAGCATAGCCGGATCATTACGTCCTTCTACCGTTGCCGAAAACTGAGGTTTTCCCTCATCTAACAAGATGGCACCCGATTGTCGTTGTCGAGTTGAAGAGAAGACAATACGCCCGTCAGGTAAATAGTGTGGTGCCAAGTCATGGCCTTCCTCGGCCAGGATGTCGGAGCGGATAATACGGCGCAACACGTCTGTTTCCAAGTTGTATTGCCAAATATTCCATTTGGGCTGATCTTCATCGTCCGCATTTTCAATTTCAGGCAGGCGTAATGCAAAAATTAATCGGCGACCATCAAACGAGACATTGACGTCTTTTACATCACCCTGTAGCCCCGTAATACGCTGTGTGACATTTTTTTCCGCTGCACTTGGTGAGGCTCGATCGCGGACATAAAGATCTCCACCCGCACTAAATATGAACGGGCTTTGCAAGTTTTCTTGCGTAGGCTCACCTTCATTATTGACCGGCATCGGGCGTTTGACATAGGCAATAGCAAAATCTTGAATAATGGGGTCGGGGTCTTGATTATTGCCAAGGCAACCACTTAACAATATTACAAGGAAAATAAAATGGTATTTAAAAAAAACATTCATTATGATTTAAAAATAGTTTTTAAGGTTCAGGATCTGGCTATGCATTTTATGCTTTAAAAGTGTTTTATATTTGACGGTTACTGGTCTGACAGGCAATTAATATGCCTAAGAAATAATATCACCTCTGGTATTTTTCTTAATCTAATAAGCAAGCAGTATACGTAACCTTTATCGGCCAATACCGAGATGGGGTTCACATTACTTTTACGGGGTTTAGTTTTAACGCAGCTAACGACAAGATGCTTGCTGCCGCTATGTAATAACAGCAATACGCGAACCAGGACACATTAAATTTCGTCTCAATCCGTATAATAAAGGTGAAAAATGTAATCACAACAAACAGGTCAGGGTTCAATCTGATTTTCTTTTGTCTGTAATTTCAATATCGAGGAAGTTTTGTGTCAAGACACGTCATTAAAATAACTTGCTATCAACTTATGGTGCTGATGGTGCTGTTTTTTTTTATTACCGTATCCGTCCAGGCGGGCTCCAGGGAACAAGCCAAACGTATTCATGACCGTATCACCGGAGTCCCACCATCTAATGTCATTTTGGATAGTATGGCGACCGATATTGATAACAATAACGCCATGGGCGCAGCAAATAAAGCTTTAGAGCATAGCGCTTTTTATAATGTCACACTCAAGAATATGGTGACCCCATGGACCAATGAAGAACAAACTGTTTTTGCATCACTGAATGATTACACGGCAACGGTAATTGGTTTAGTACGTGACGGTGGAGATTTCAGAAAAATATTATACGACAATATTATTTATGTGGGTGCAGCCTCATTAGGCTTGCCTGCTTATTCAATGAGTAACAATGATCATTATGCCGCGATGGAAACACAAGGCGTTAATCTTAAGGATAATTTGGTACAAACTGCACAATCTTCTGTCATGGACATTCCCGCAAGTGCTTCAGCCGGCATCATGACCTCACGTGCGGCTGCCCGAGCCTTTCTGATTGATGGCACGAATCGCGCCCTGTTTCGTTTTACGATGTTGAATCATTTATGCCATGATTTAGAGCAACTCAAAGATATCACTCGATCGCCGGATAGAGTACGCCAAGATGTTTCCCGGAGCCCAGGTGGCGATAGTCGAATTTATATGAATTCATGTGTGGGTTGTCATGCGGGTATGGATCCTTTCGCTCAAGCCTATGCTTATTATGATTTTTCCTATACGGACGATGCGGATAGTGGACGGATGGTCTACAACGGTGAGGGTGTATTAAATCCTGAAACCGGTACGCGGGTGCAAAGTAAATATTTAATTAATTCCAGTAATTTTAAATATGGTTACATCACGAGCAATGACAATTGGAGTAATTATTGGCGAGCGGGACAAAATGCTTTGCTGGGTTGGGATACCGGCAACCAGGGTTTACCGTCCAGTGGGACAGGTGCAAAATCGATGGGCATTGAACTTGCCAATAGCGAGGCTTTTGCTCAATGTCAGGTTAAAAAAGTATTTAAAACCATTTGTTTACGCGACCCTGGCAATGCGGCTGATCGAACTCAAGTTTCAACTATGGTGACGTCATTTAAAGCCAGTAACTACAATTTGAAAAATACATTTGCTGAAACGGCCGTGTATTGCATGGGCGAATAAGATGTATAGATTAAAAAAAATAAAATGGGGTCGCCATAACTACAATTTAATGACGCTGTTCATGTTTTTTTTGTTAGCTGGTTGTATCGGTGGCCCTGAAACAACAAATAACCCCGTGACCTCGACTAATGCAGAAAAATCCTATACCGGCCCCGTTCCCGAAACGGCGGATGTCCAGTCTTTTATGAGCACGGTTTGGCAAAACTTGAAAGCGACCAATCGCTGTGGAAATTGCCATGTAGCAGCAACACAGTCTCCCTTTTTTGTTAGAACAGACAATGTGAATTTGGCCTATAGCGCCGCTATTAATCTAGTAAACTTAAGTTCTCCGGAGGATTCTCGCCTAGTCACTAAAGTTGCGGGCGGACACAATTGTTGGTTAAAAAGCGATAGTGCCTGTGCTGCGGTGATTACTGCGTATATTGAATCCTGGGCCGGTGGTACGGACGCCGGTGAAACCAATAAAATTAAATTGGTGGCGCCGATTCAAAAAGAGGCCGGAGAAAGTAAAAATTTCCCGGATACGGCACCGGCAACGTTCACTAATCTCCATACGCTCTTAATGACTCATTGTGCAGAATGCCATACGGAGTCGGCTGCTATTCCACAGTCACCTTATTTTGCTAATGGCAATATAAACCTGGCTTACGAGGCCGCGCAAGCAAAAATTGATCTTGATACACCCGCCAATTCGCGTTTGGTGGTTCGTTTACGCAGCGAATTTCATAACTGTTGGAGCGGAGAGTGTCAGGCCGATGCGCAAGAAATGGAAAATGCCATCAGGATGTTTTCTGACCCCATACCATTAACGCAAATTGATCCTGATCTGGTTACAAGTAAAGCATTAAAGTTAACGGAAGGTTTAATTGCCAGTGGCGGCAGTCGTTACGAAAATAATGTGATTGCTCTATATCAGTTCAAAACAGGAAAAAATAATACTTTGTTTGATACCAGTGGGGTCTCTCCTGAGCTTCATTTGCAATTATCTGGAATAGAAGGAATTGATTATAAATGGGTCGGTGGCTGGGGAATTCAATTTATAAATAGTAAGGCGCAGGGTTTAACGTCAGCGAGTAAAAAAATCAGTGATGCGATTAAGTCAAGTGGTGAATATTCAATAGAATCCTGGCTGATTCCCGAGAATGTGACTCAAGAGGGGCCGGCACGAATAATCAGTTATTCCGCAGGGCTTGCTGCACGTAACTTCACTCTGGGGCAGACCTTATACAATTATGATTTTTTGCATAGATCAAGCACCACCGGTGCGAATGGTGAACCGGCCTTATCCACTGCCGATGCAGATGAAATTTTGCAAGCAACACAACAGCATGTGGTGATTAGTTTTGATCCCGTTGCCGGGCGTAAAATTTATGTCAATGGTACAGATACCGGTGTAGTGGATGACACGGTACCGGGTAATATTTCTGATTGGGATGATTCTTTTGCCTTTGTTTTAGGTGACGAAGTTTCTAATAATCGCCCCTGGAAAGGCAGATTAAGACTAGTGGCCATTCACAGCAGAGCTTTGACCCCACCGCAAGTTCAACAAAACTTTTCTGCTGGCGTTGGCGAACGCTTTTTTTTATTGTTTAACGTTAGCGAATATTTGCCCGAAGTCACAATAGCCTCAACGGGAACGATATCAACAAACAGTTACGTTATGTTTGAGGTCAGCCAGTTCGACAGTTACAGCTATCTGTTTTCAGAACCCCGGTTTATTAATTTAGACGCCGATATCACTTTAACATCAGTTCCTGTTGCAGGCTTGCGTATCGGTATTAACGGTAAAGAAGCAACAACAGGGCAAGCCTATATTAATTTGTCTACAAACTTGAATAATGACCGTTATAGTGAGGCTACAGGTCAACCGCTCTCTACTATTGGAACGCTCATTGCACTAGAAAAAGGCGCAGATCTGGATGAGTTTTTCCTCACATTTGAACGCCTGGGCGACAACAGCAATGTTGTGGTTGCCGCGTTACCCTCACTGCCTGCCTCACCACCGGATGCCGATCCAGTCTCTGACATTGGTTTACGAACATTTGAAGAAATCAGCCATAGTATGTCCGCCATTACGGGCGTCAGCACAACAGAAAATAATGTGGCGACGACTTATGAATCGATTAAACAACAACTGCCCTCGGTAGAAAATATCGATGGCTTTTTATCTTCCCATCAAGTTGCCATTTCACAGATGGCCATTGAATATTGTAACGCTTTGATAGAAGACTCGTCTTTACGAGCCACGTTTTTTACTGGCTTCGATTTTTCTGAGAGTGCCGCGACGGCCTTTGATACTTCAGAAAAAAGAGATCGAGTGACTGATCCTTTGTTGTCTAAAGGCTTGGGCACTAATTTAAGCAGCCAGCCGAGTAATGCTTCCGTTAAGGTGGAGCTTGAAAGCTTAATTGCCGGTCTGACGACTTGCGGTACAGCATGTGCCGCCGAACGTACAAAGGTTGTCGTCAAGGCGGCATGTGCTGCGGTGCTGGGTAGTGCTGCAACATTAATTCAATAAAGGTTGTTATCATGCCTAAAAGAAAAAATACACTCCATCCTGATGCACCGCTGCGCCATACGAATCATAAAAAGCCTGTAACGCGCCGAGATTTTTTGGCTCAGGGTTTTGCACGAGGTTTAGGCTTGGCAATGGGCCCCACTCTATTTTCTATGTTTGCTAACCCAAGAGCAGCCCAAGCCGCTCTTTCCGCTGATTTACAGACACTCAAAGAGAACTGCGGAATTGCAACTCAAGGTGCCGGAAAAATTCCATTTATCGGTTTTGATCTGGCAGGCGGAGCAAATATTACAGGCTCTAATGTTCTGGTTGGGCAGCAAGGTGGACAGCTTGATTTTTTAACAACAGCAGGCTATAGCCGTATGGGTTTACCTGGAGACATGATTCCACCTTTGCTTGATCCCACTGATGTTAATGGCGGTGATTATACTGACACCACACTGGGCTTGGCTTTTCATAAGGACAGTGCTTTTTTGCGTGGTATTTTAGAAAAAGTATCTGCAACAACGGCAGAGAATATTAATGGCGCAGTGATTCCCGCGAGATCAGATAACGACACCGGCAATAACCCTCACAACCCGATGTATGGTATTAATAAGGCGGGGGCAGAGGGCGAACTATTAACTTTGATTGGCTCACGTAATAGCGACTCAGGGGGGAACTCATTAGCGCCAGCATCGATGATTGATGTTGCGTTTCGACCTACAAAAATTGATCGGCCCAACGATGTAACCGGATTAGTTGATACCGGTAAGTTGGTTGGTTTGCTCAATCAAGCGGATGCCGTTGCTGTATTGGAATCTATACAACGTATTAGCAACATGAAGCTCGGTACAGTGGCGACCCAGCTCGCGACCGATACGGCGCTAAAAGCGGCGATGAATTGCCAGTATGTCAAAGCGGCCGATTTGGTTGATCGTTATGGTGACCCCACCGCATTGAACCCGGGTATTGATCCCGATATCATTGGCCCTATTTTTACACAGGCAGAATTTGATGGCGATGGTGAATTTCGTAAAACATCATCGGTTATGAAGCTGGTGATGAATGGTTTTGCCGGTGCGGGAACGATTACCATGGGCGGTTATGATTACCATACGGGAAATCGAGCCACCGGTGAAGTCAGAGATTTGCGAGCCGGACGCTGTATGGGAGCCTGCTTGGAATATGCCGCTCGGATGGGTGTGCCTTTGATGCTGTATGTTTTTAGCGATGGTTCGGTTTTTAGTAATGGCATGATTGATGATTCAATCAATGGACGAGGGAAAGGGGTCTGGACGGGAGATAATTCCGGTACTGCCGCGTCCTTCTTTCTTGTTTACAATCCTGGGGGTCGACCCCAGCTCATGGGCGCTACGCCCGATACACAACTCATGCAGCAACAAATTGGTTATTTCAGAGCGGATGGTTCGGTGGATACCGCCTCTAGCCCTGCCGCAAATAATGTTAATTTACTTGTAGAAACAGTCATTCTGAACTATATGGCTTTACACGGTGAGCAAGGCAATTTTGCCAACCTGTTCCCTTCTCATGGTCTCGGAAATTCGAGCATGCTGGACAGTTTGACGGCTTTTGACGCTATTGTAAACGGGACGATCGGGGCTTGATCGTGACGCTTTCTCTTTTCTTTTATCGCATCTTATCAAACCATGTTACTTTAGGAACGTGCACGAAATACCTTTCTTTTTTTATTTTGACTCGTTAGGAACAAGTCAATA
>JAADHS010000043.1 GCA_013151745.1 Gammaproteobacteria bacterium
CCCGCGTGGATACGCGAGCTAACCCACTATTTTACATTATTGACTCCAAGCTAAGCAATTTCTACTGAATAAAAAATATAAACACTTGATTTTAAATATTATTTCATCATCACCTCACAGCAAGTTTACACCTTGCTCGACCACCCCCTTTTATACTGTATTATGAGAAGATATACCCGTAGCGCTTGAGATTTAGGTGTTAAGAGTGTGTCCTATTCATTTCCTGGCAAGGCGAAATAATGAGGTGTAGCGGGCTATTGCGAGGAATTTCAACGTAGCCAGAGAATAAATAGGGCGTGCAATCACACCTAAATCTCAAGCGCTACGGGCATATAAACCTGCTAACACCTGAAATTGCTACTTAAACAAGATATTTTGAGGTCACGATGCTACGTATTTTTTTGTTTCTCATTTTAAGCGTTTATACTCTCAGCGCTTGCGATATTGATGAATCGATGCGCGCAAAATCACAAAACCCGACTTCCGCAAAAATCCTCGCCATTGCCGCCAAAAATGGCTGCATGGGATGTCATGCTGTGAATACCAGCATAATAGGGCCTGCCTGGACATTAGTTGCTGATCGCTACGAAGGACAAGCTGAGGCACGAACAAAACTGATAGAAAAAATCAAAAAAGGCGGAGGAGGAAACTGGAACACACTCACTGGCGGCGCCAAAATGCCCTCTCATGAAGGCGTACCGGATGACGACATCGCCCGTATTGTTGACTATATTTTGGGATTAAACAACAAAAATCAACTTTAAATCTCAAAAACCAGGACAAACCAACCGGTTTATTTTTTAACAAAAACCGGCTTCTCCCTCGAACGGTTTTTAATCATTACTGTACAGCCCATTTTTTTTTACGATTATTTTGCTATACTCGTCCTGAGTATGAACTGATTTTGATTGCTTCTGCCTCAATCAAAATCGCTGCGAAGGAAGCAGAAACTCCAGAATACAATCAAAGTTTTCATGACCTGCATAAAGCTACAACCAAACAGATGTAAGCACAACATACGTTATCTGACACTTTAATTAGGAACATGGTAAGTAAAGAGGGCTTTGTATTGAGAATAATGCCACGTTGTTTTTTTTGTTCTGTCTTGATCCTGTCTACCGCCTTAATATTGAGTGCCTGTGGTGGTGGCGGAGGCGGCCTTCCTCAAGAAAAGCCGAGTGACATTAACAATCCAGCGAACCCAACATTTAAAATCGGCGGTATTATCAGAGGTCTTTCAGGGTCGCTCACCCTGCAAAACAATGGCGGTGATGATCTTTCTACCAACGAAAATGATAGTTTTACGTTTACCGTCAGCCTCAGTCCTGGCTCTGCTTATTCCGTATCCATTGCTTCGGCACCAGAAAACCAAACCTGCACGATATCGAATGAAAATGGCACAGTAGATGCAACCGACGTTGCAAACATTGTCATTAATTGCGAAAACATTTCAGATGATAACATCCAGCCCAGTGCTGATGCAGGATCAAACTTTAGTGTTTTTGAAAACGACCCGGCATCACTCGTAGGCAATGGCACAGACCCCGATGGTACAATCAAAGATTATTTCTGGTTACAAACTGCGGGACCTAAAGTTAAATTAACACCGCCGGGCGCAGCTATTTCAACATTTACCGCCCCCGCCGTTTCTCAAATCACTGATTTATTGTTTCAACTCACGGTAACCGATAATGAAGGCGCTTCGTCATCAGCTACGGTGACGATTACCGTGCAACCCAAGCCTGAAAATGCGCCGCAAGTCAATGCAGGCCCAACCCAAACCGTCGATGAGGAAACAACGGTGACACTGCTGGGTAACAGCAGCGACCTTGACGGTACAGTTGTGAGCTCTACCTGGTCACAAATCGCGGGATCCAATATCGTAATAACAGACGAAACCGCTCTAAGCACAACCTTTACCGCTCCGACTGTGACCGAAATCATGAATTTAGTCTTCGAATTGACGGTAACCGATAATGACGGCCTCGCGGCTAATGATTTTGTTACCATCATAGTACAACCCGTCAACATTCCTCCCATTGTCAACGCGGGGAACGAGCAAAGTGTCAACGAAAAAACAACAGTCACACTCACCGGTAGCGCTGACGATAGTGATGGCACTATTACCGCCTACTCTTGGAAACAAACGACCGGCATCCCTATTGTTTCTTTGATCGACGCAAACAGTGTCAGCGCTACCTTTACCGCGCCATCTGTCACGAAAAACACCGCGTTCATTTTCGAACTCACGGTCAGTGATAATGAGGAAGCAAAAGCAACCGCTTCCGTTATTATCACAGTTAAGCCTAATCTCACTGTCAATGCAGGCTTGGATGAGCGTGTCATCGAAGAAACAACCACAACACTGACCGGCAGCGCCAGCGATAATGATGGAAATATTACCTCCTATCTATGGCGACAAATAACCGGCCCTACTGTGACTCTAACTGATGCCAATAACGTCAGCACAAGTTTCACCGCACCAGACGTCGATCAGGATACGGCACTGACATTCGAGTTAACCGCAACAGACAATGAAAGTAATACCGCGTCTGACACTGTAATTATCACCATAACCAATGCAGCTAATAATAGCCCTCCCGCTATAAAAGAAAGAGACGATATTCGGACCCAAGAACAAAAACAGGTCACTCTAACAAGCACCATAAATGAAAATGGCGAACAAATCCGCTATCAATGGCAACAAAAAGAAGGGCCTTCTGTCCTTTTAAACGAAGCGAATAGCGCTAACACATCATTTACCGCACCGGATGTCGATCGAAGTACCGTACTTGAATTCACGGTGACCGCGACTGATAGAGACAGCGATACTATTATCGGCATTGAGGCCATCAACGTTATTGTATTTGACTCAGCCACCCAATTTGAGGTGTCGGGCAACGTCACCTTTGAACTGGTTCCGCAAGGTAATTCTGGCCTTGACTATAGCGCCTCAATGCCAGCCCCTGTGCGTGGTGCCATAGTCGAAGCAATAAATAATGAAAGTAAAACTGTAGAAGCAAGCACCACGACAAATGCCGAGGGCAACTATCTTTTGAATCTTTCTATCAACAAAGACTATGTCATTCGTGTCAAAGCACAATTAAAACAAGCAGGGACACCACAATGGGATTTTTCAGTGGTTGACAATACGAGCAGTAACGCCCTTTATGCCCTTGTGGGTTCCGCTTTCAACGTTGGCGTAAACGATTCGACCCGTGACATGCACGCCCCGTCAGGCTGGAATGGATCAAGCTATAGCGAAACTCGCGCCGCAGCCCCCTTCGCTATTCTTGATGCCGTCTATAATGCATACAACAAAGTATTGGCTGCAAAATCTAACACGTCATTCCCACCACTCAAAATCAAGTGGAGTGTTAAGAATGTCACGGCCAGTGGCAACCCCGACAATGGCCAAATTGGCACCTCCTACTATGATGGCGATAGTATTTATCTATTGGGTGCAGCGGATAATGATACGGATGAATATGACCGACATGTCGTTATTCATGAATGGATGCACTACTATATGGCACAATTTTCTCGGGATGATTCTATGGGCGGCAACCACGGAGGCGAAGACCGTCTTGATATTCGTATCGCCTACAGCGAAGGATTAGCCAATGCCTTTTCAGCTATGGTAACAGACCAGCCTCTTTACTCCGATTCACTTGGCGCCCGTCAATCAACTCGCTTTACGATAGATGTTGAAAATGAAACTGTATCTAATCCCGGATGGTATAACGAACATTCGATCGCGTTGACCCTGTATGACGTTTACGATAACAACAATGAAGGCAAAGATACGCTCTCTCTGGGTTTTACCGCAATTAATGATGTACTCACCACCACGATGCGCACCACTCCCGTAACCAGTATTTTTCCATTTTTGACTGCATTGCGAAGTAATAATACAGCGTCAGCAACCGCTCTTGATGCGCTCTTCATCGCCCAGTCCATTAACAGCAATAGTCGTATCGATCAATATGGTACTAATGAAACAAACTACCCTGAAAGTCCCGCCAATATACTACCCATATTCACCCCTTTAATAATCGGAGATCCAGCGATTAATATATGCAGTATTGCTGATTACGGCACTTATAATAAATTATCCAATCGCCGCTTTATACGATTTAATGTCTCAACTTCGGGAATATACCAAATCACAGCCTCAAATTCTTCCAATAGTGACCCGGATCTAATATTGCACGATAATAGCGGTATAGTGAGCAAATCAGAGGGCACAGGAAACAGCGAAACTTTTAGCTCGACCTTATCCGTTGGCGATTACGTACTAGAAATCTATGAATACAGCAATCTGGATCCCAACAGCCCTCGTGGCACAACGTGTTTCAATATCAGTATCAATTAATCTTTTATGAGAAATAAAAACATGAACATTTTCATTTATAAATACTTGCTCGGAGGAGTTTGCATTCTCTCTCTCGTTGCTTGTGTCACAGCCGCTGAGCATGCCACGCAACACAACCCAGCCCATTCAAAAACCAGCACATCTATCTCTGGCAAGGTCAGCGCGCCCATCGAAATGAAATACACACTCGATGCCAAACCCGAGCTGGGCAAACCCCTGAACATAGAAATTCAATTTTCAACAAGCCAGAGCAGCGATCAAATAAAAGCCTCCATAAAACCCACAACAGGACTTAATCTGCAAACCATGCAACATGACTTTATTTTACCGCTAGATAAAAAAGGAGAAACGACACTCATCGTCATTCCGCTTACTCCTCAAGAAGCAGGACTTAATTATCTGCATATCATAGCTCGAATCAACATCAGAGGTAAAAGCCAAGCAAAAGCCTTTTCCATTCCCGTAACCATTGGCACAGCAACCCAGCCACAAAAAGCATCCAATCAAAAACAATAACGAACCAGGCGTGATTAATTTACCGGCTATTGAGCGAGTACGGTAATACTGAAAAAAGCATAAAAATTGTCACAATAAAGAGACAGGCTACCTCCCCTTATCTCTATTAGGTATTCTTTCTTTTTAAATCCAAAAAGCACCATTTAGGAGACAGAATTTTTCTGTTAAAACCACCTTACTCTTTGAAAATAAGCGAAAACATAATTTGGCATATAAAATGCATAATAACTTTTTTTAACGAAAAGATTTGCTTCCACTAAACATATATCTTGTTGAGCTAAGCGAAATAACAGGACTTTTTTCGAAACGAGAGCTAAATTAATGAATTACGAAAAACCGGTTAACAACATAGCGAACCCGATTTTTAAGGTAAGCGCCCTGATACCCTTAACAATCACTCTCTTTATTATTTATGCAATTTTATTGACATCCCCACTTGTCTTTGCCCAACAAACGAGCACACCAGAAATCAAGGTAAACTTAGTCAATGGCGCGACAAATCAGGCTGTCAGCGGAGTAGAAATTACCGCCTTGGAACGACTTTCAGATGGAAGTCAAAAATGGGTGGCACGTCGCACCACAGATAATCAAGGAACCGCCCTCTTTCA
>JAADHS010000232.1 GCA_013151745.1 Gammaproteobacteria bacterium
AAAATCCGAAATTCTCGGTGGTTGAGGTGAACTTAAAAGATGACTCGTTCGAGATCGAAGGGATTAGTGTTGGCGTCATACGAAACAAAAGCTCTTGATTGCTGGTAATACGTAAGCTAGCACTTAAAAATTAGCATGCGAGCTGAATTTCACACTGGTTTTTCTTGAGAGAGTGATACCCGCTGTTGCTCGCTGGAGAGAAACTGGTGTGAGATCAATTAAGGAATGAAAATTGAACCATTCAATAATTTCCATTCCCGTAGGTTTTGATTTGCCTCAAGTGCCCTACTTTTTTGCCCTGACTTTGTCGCCTAAAGCGCCTACGGTTGGTGGCACTCCTCGCAATCATCCCGATATTGCTCGTTGTTTCGCCTCGTCAGAACAAAAATATACCTCGCACTCTGTTGTATAAAAAGCATCTTTCTGATTTCATAAAAATGTTCGTTAGTGTATTACTGTTTGCGCTGATATATTGCTTTGCTAATAATATTGATTTACTCAAAATATCAAAAAACGAGCACCTGCGTTGGATTCATCGACAATTCATACTAACGTAGTTAAGGAGAAAACCGCACCACCACCGCCATCTTCAACAAGATCGAGAAAGAAAAAAAATACCACCAGCGGGGCAGTCAGAAACAGCGAATTTATTTCATCTAAATGCCCGATTACAAATTGATTTGCGAGTACACAATATTAAAGCTAGCCCTGTATCATTTCCTGAGGATAGGGGTTATAGCAGAACCCGATTAAGTGTCGATATCCCACTTTTGCTAGGAGCGGTGATGACAAGAGCAGAGTATCTGAAAACCAGTTATGACTTTGATAAAGCGGTGCTTGTTCAGGGGGGAGGGGGATGTGATTGCTTCTTATGTGCTAACTGGTGAACAGCGTACCATCAAAAAAGCTAACTTATATCGTCAAGGAATGGGCACGCAATAACTTCCCGGTTTTGCATGCCATCTTCGGCCTGCCTTCGTCTAAAGCGCCTACTGTTGGTGCCCGTTCTTCAATCAAAAAATACTCACTTTAGCTCGGCTAGAGCTACGTTTTTTCTCAATCAGAACGAACCAATACAAACCCAATCTGAGCGCCAAACAGGGAAGTTATCACGCGCCCCTTCCCAACAGATTGAAAAGGCATTTTTACCACGTTTCCAAATTGAATTGTAATGCTGAAAATTGAGAGAATCAGCTAAGTGATCGGTATAAGTGGTTATGGTAATTGTCAGAAAAAATTCATTTATCAACGTTATATTAATACTCATGCCTATTTGTGGGTCAGGAATGGGATTGTGTTGTTTTATTGCTCATTGATGTTGGTAGCAGAAGATCCTATCCCCCCAATCCGGAAAGCACATTGTAGGAAAAATGCTTTTTTGATAGCATCTAACAATAAATAATTAAAATATATCTCACATATTACATAGAATATTCTGATTTTTTAAGTTAAAACTGATTTGTATAGCTGACTGTTTTAGTTAAGTACTACAATGAGTTTAATCAACTGGTTTCGGCCAAAAAATAATCGGCGCAATTTTCCCTCGAATAGGAATAACAATGGAACAAAAAAAATTTCCCGCGATGCTTCGAACAACATTGATTGGTGTTATTTCGCTTGCCATATTATTTGTCATGATAACAGCAATGATAATAGATATGTATGTGCTTTCAAGAGGGTTTGCTGAACAGCTAAGAGATAAAGCCGCATTGCTGGTCAGCACATTTGATGTGGCTTTTCAAAGTGAATCGGGTTTGAGTGATCAGCAAGAAATCAAACGAAAAATAGATAAGTTAAAAAATTCTCGTCCCGATATTATTGAAATTGATGTTGTGGTACCGATTGCAGGGAAAGAGAATCAATATCGTATGTTGGCTACCACGGGCCATCAAGACGGGCAACTCGAAGAAACCCCCGACCAATGGGATGTGCAAGTGATCAAAACTGGCTTGCAGTTGACAATGTTAGAAGTTGTGGATAGGAAAACCGGATTTGATTATATGAAAATTCAAAAAGTATATTTTAGTGCGCCAGATTTAATCAAGGCATTCATTAATAAAAATAATATATATGTATGGGAAATCATCGGACCGATTCACGATAATAAAAACAATATCGTTGGCTCAATTGCTATTGAGCTGTCGATTGATGATGTTATCGTACAAGCTAAAGAATTTATATTAGATACATTTGTTATTTTTCTTAGTTCGTTAATTGGTTTGATGGTTGTCATTTGGTACAGCTTGAATCATTTTGTATTGAAGCCTATTTGCTCTCTTAATGAAGGAATTAAGACGGTTAAAGAAGGTGATTTCTCCTATCAGTTAACGGCTGAGAGAAATGATGAATTTGGTTATCTCGCAGAAACATATAATGATATGATTAGTAGTTTAAAAAAAACACGTAGTGAGGTCGATGAATTAAATCGATCGTTACAAGAGCGAGTTAATATGGCAACGTTTGAATTAAGAAAAACCAATCAGACACTTGCAGCAAAGCTTGATGAATTAAAACAAACGCAACATAAGTTAGTGCGTTCTGAACGTTATGCTGCCTCGGCGCTGATTGCCGCCGGAGTTGCCCATGAAATAAGAAATCCATTAAGCGGTATCAAGCTCATTGTACAACATATTCAAGATAAGTTTTTAACTGAGAATGCACGCCTAGACCCTGACTATCAAGAACTCGATGATATTTTCACTCAACAGGTGAAACAGCTTGATGATCTTGTGGTTGCATTTTTAGATTTTACCCGCCCGGTTAAACTTCATTTAAGTGCAGTATCAACGAATGAGCTATTAAAGACGGCATTAGAATTATCACTGAATGAATTAACATCAAGTGGTGTACAGATAGATACAAGCTGCGATGACAATATACCTAATATGATGCTAGATAAAGAGATGATGAAGCGAGCATTAGTCCATTTGATAGTGAATGCAATGCAAGCGATGCCTAATGGTGGAATACTCTCCATTAAAACTGAATTTAATGAATCGCTTAACGAGGTTATTATTCTCGTAAAAGATACTGGACAGGGAATTGACCAGAATAAATTTTCAGACATATTTGAACCATTTTTCTCGAGTCGAGTGGGTGGTGTAGGGCTTGGGTTGCCCATTGTGCGACGAATCATTGAGGCGAATCATGGTGATATTTCGGTAATCAGTGAAATCGATAAAGGCACTGAATTTAGGATTCAATTGAATATCAATACCTAAATCTCAAACGCTATGGGTATAGTAATGAGTTTTATATTTCACATACCCAGATGCGAAATTTATAATGAATCACATGAGTAAAAAATAGCAATAAAAAAACTCTGTAAAAGAGGGAGTGCAATATGTTTTTTGATAGGCAACTTAGTCGTGCAAAAATTTTAATTGTCGATGATGATCCATTGAATATTAACTTATTGCGGGTGATTCTAGAGGATGCAGGTTATCAGGTCGATATGCTGGAGAACGGCGATGAGGTATTAAATAAAATAACAGAAATAAAACCGGATTTGATTATTCTAGATATAAGTCTATCTGATATAAACGGATACGATATTTGTTATAATATTCGACAATTACAGGCATTTGTCAATTTGCCGGTGATTATGATTATTACCCTGGCTTCTGCTGAAGATCGTTTGTGTGCATTTGAAGCTGGGGTAACCTCTGTTATAAATAAACCGTTTGACAAACAAGAGTTGATAAAAAAAATACGCTCCAACTTAGTCTGCGAAGAAGTAAAAAAACCCGAAATAGCCATATGTCAATTGCCAAAAGCAATGATTATTACTAGCCCTAATTGGGTTATTTTGTCTTTGTCACAATCGGCTGCTGATTTATTAAAGATACCATGTAACGATATTGTTGGTAAAGATTTACTTGCAGTTTTTCGCGATGATGGATTGACGATGCCAATGGATGAGAGAGGCCCTTTTTCGTTAACTTTTAATACTCAGATAGCATATTTTCAAGGTGAACATAATCCAGTAAAGGATAGCTCAGGTCGGCTGGTATTAAGAGTCTTGGTTCTGTCAGACGTTTTTCCTCATCGGAAAATTTGTTTACCGGAGTATTAGTCATTCTTATTGCGAGGAGTCTCAACGCCGCCAGGACGAAAATAGGCCAGCAGTAAAGCCTAAATATCAGACGCTACGGGTATAGATAACAGGGAAGTTATCACGTCGTTCATTCCTGAGTGCTCTTTTTTAGAAAGGATACAATTTGTTCGATGGTAGGTGGATGTCTCAATATTCGTTGGTGTCCTAGGTGGTTGGTGACTAAAAGGTCGGCGCCTGGCCAGGCATTGACCAAATTTTCTCCATGCGTAAGCGGCACTGTCGTATCATTTTTATCATGTACGATAAGCGCAGGAATCGAGAGTGTTGCGACGTTTTTTAGGGGAGAGAGGCGGGACCAGATGTCACTATCAAAATAAGCGTCAATTTGCTGAAAAAAATTATTTGTGGCGCGATGGGGTAAGCGCAGCCCACGACAAAATGCTTGTGCTGCATCCAGCGTTTGGGCAGGGGCGCTAATACATACGGCTTTTCGAAGCTCAAGTTTTTGCTTGAGTGCATAGGTTAAAACCACGGCCCCAAAAGAATGGGCAATGACTGAGTCAATGGGGGAAAATTCTCGGATTACCGTGTTTAGTGCATCAGTGATGCGCAATATATCAGTGCTGTTTCCTGGCGTGTGGCCATGGGCTGGTGCATCGAACGCGATGACTTGATAGCCTGCGGCTAATAAAGGGGCAATGAATGCACCCATTTGTGTTGCTCGGCCATTCCAGCCGTGCATGAGTAATACTTTGGGTGCATCGTGATTTTCTTCTCCCCAGCGAT
>JAADHS010000173.1 GCA_013151745.1 Gammaproteobacteria bacterium
TTTCATAATCAGGATGCCCACTTGAAAATATGAAAATAGAAAAATCTACACATGAATGATGGCCATCAGAAAATTCAATATCTAATATATGGCTAGTTTTATGTTTAGCTGATTTAACCAACAATTCTGACATTACGCACCTTTTGTGTTATAAATTTTGGAGAAACATGTATTTTTCTAACAAAATGGGGAGAAAGAAGACACCCATTAAATTGAAGCCCTGTTTAAACTCATCTCTCGGAAACATTTGCAACAACGTGATCAAAAATTGATGATTTTTACCAGACAAAGCAACAAATTGGAAATTTTTCGGCCCACAAACGGTTTTTCCGGGTCACAGACAACAGGAGGCTTTCGCCGTCTACTCAGGCGACCTAAAAATAGAAAGGTGAAGTCATTGAGGGCTACGTGGGTAATGGCTGTCTATAAACACACCTGCCTGCTGACTGTCCCTTTATCCAACACTGGCTCAGTCGATTAGCAAACTGCCTGAGTTTATCCATTGTGCCTACAGCCCGGAAAAATCGCTGTTCGTAATGGTTGATCATATCCAGCCAGGCTGGTTGCTCAATTCTTGGTCTGGACAAAATAAGGGCAGGCTATCAGAAATAGCACCGGTTTTATCATCACGAATTGCCCGACCCAATCCAGTCCACCAATTCCAGGTAATCAGGGAGTGAAAAGGCAATGCCTTCAGGCTGGTTTTTGCGTTCGTCACCGATGAAATCGAACAGCCTGACGAGTATTTGAGGCATTTGTGATGGACCTTGATCACGCTCAAGAGTTGAGTCTTGACAAGTTCGTATCCGCGCCTGAATCGATGTGTAATCTGATGCTTCCGGGGTTGGATTAATACCCGCCCGTATGGGATTGAGGTCCACATAGCTCATACAAGTGAGCAAGGCCTGTTCATCCAGCAGAACCTGACTTTTGTAGCGCCCTTCCCCGAATCGTCCTGTGCAGTTGTCTTCTGCATTGACCTGTCGGGCAAGAGATTTATTTAAACAGCGCATGAACCAGCCCAGATCCGTTAAACGGCTGCGCCACTCCTGTACAAGTTCAGTAATGAGTTTTTGCTCTGCTTTGAGCAGCCGCTCCCCTTTTCTTCATTCGATCAATTAACAGGGGGCCTTGAATAACGTGGTCCAGTATTCAATCACTTCATCATCAGACCACGACAAAGCTTGAGGTTGATTGATGTCGGTGCAGGACCAAATGGTAATGATTGCCCATCACAGCGTAGACACAGACGTCGATAGAAAAAACGTCGGCCAGTTCAGCGAGTTTATCCACTACTCACTGTTTGCGATGTTCGTAGCTTTGGCCAGAGAATTCGTCTTTGCCACAGAGAAAGGCACGGCGAACACAGCGCGAAATGCAATGGTAATAAGGGGTTGAGTCCAGACAGACCTGGTTTTTGCGAGGTTTTGACATCCGTGCCTCCTTCGTCCATGTGAATTGTATGCGATCTAACGAGGACCGGCCAGGATGTCAATTAATTGATGGGTGTCTTTATTTATGGCCGTAAAGCAAATTAAAGAAACTGTACGAGTCACTATTTTCAGCCAATACCTAAATACGTTGCTGTTTGCAGCGGACACATTTATTATTTGTGGTCATGAAAGCTGGCTCCGATGATCGGTAAATTGTTTTGTCACAATCAGCTTATCACTGGGCCAGCTTTCATTAAATGAATGACTTACGCTTAACTAAGCGCCATTCGGCTCGGACCCCTTAAAGTCTTTAGCCGTTTGTGGTTTGATGGACTAGGCTAAGACATTCTTCAGGCTAAGTAGTTTGTCTACAACCTCGGCCATGCCTTTAGCAATTTTTTCTACTTTTGCTACATTCTTTTCGAGTTGTTTCAGACGATCTAAATCATCTGTGAGCTGTTGATTAATGGCTCCGATATTAGCAAGCAAATTATCGACATCCGAAGCATTCTCCAACGCATCAACTGTGTCCAATGCTAATACTTCCATTGCTTCAGCCAATTCTCCTCGAGTTACAGCAACTTCCTTGCGGCGCTTCACTTCCTCGGCTGTCAGCTTCCTTCCTTCTATAAATGCTTTTCGCTTTAGAGCCGATCGTTCCGCAGCAAGTGCTTGATCAAGAGAAAATATAGCATGCAATTCAGTTTCAAAACTTTCTTTTACTTCTGCAATGGTTGTCACGATTGATCTCCGTTGTTAGTGCTATTTGACTTCTTCTTAAAAGCATCTACCAACGCCTTGACTTTCTTCGCCTCTTGTTCCAAGCGTTCAATGGCTGATGACACATCAACTAATGTAGCCTTCTTGTCGGCTTCTCCGTTAAGCTGCTTCATCAGTTTTTCATGTGCTGTTTCAAATGCCTTGAGAGGGTTAGCAGTTTGTGCTTTAAGTATAATTTCGTAATCGGCAGTAGCTGAAACATAACTATCAACGGAGTTGGCAGTAACAGGATTGTTATCATAACTCTCTTGCTTCTTTACAAAAACATCATGAAAACCAGAAAATTCAGCTAGTTTCTGGCTTTGTGCGGCAGTGGCATAGAATATAGTCAAGTCTTTTATAACTGCGTGGGCATCGCGAGTGGCTTTTGCCAAGGCCTCGGCTTTAACTCGTTCAACATATTTATCTGTAATCCATTCGATAAGACCCATTGCAGGTTCTTTATACTCTGTAATCTTATTCTTCTCGCTAGTGGCATTTCCATTCGCCTTAGCTAGTTGGTTAGTAATCTCTTCAAGGCTTCCTAAGGTTGCATTTGCGCTTGCGGTGACCTTGGCAGCGGTGTCCGCTTCAACGATCGATTTAAGTCTACTAATATAGTTTTTAACCATATTAAGTGCTTTTAGGCCTTTCGGCATGCTCGACTGAAGTGGGTAAGCACTGACGAGAATGATCTTTCCGTCTTTGGACTCTCGCACTGTTAGGGAGCACTTTTCTTTTCCAGCAGCGCATTCATTGTTTGCTGCATCAAGCAACAGCTTTCCGGCAACTACTTCTTTCTTTAATTTCGCGTTTTTCCTTGCAGTAATATCGGAATCAATGGCCTCGATAGAAGTTGCAGAATCGTTAATAGCCTTCTCTAATCTTGATACCGATTCGGAATAGTCCGCAGTAGTTGCACAACCACTGAGAACCAAAGTCACGCTAAGCGCAACCGCATATGATTTTGTACTCACGAGTGTATTCTCCTTATAATAAAGTACCTGAAAAAATATTTACCAGGTCGTTTTGTTAACATCTTTACCTATTACGAAAACCGTACTGAATAATCAGACTAACGTTAAATTCACCCGACCATCGGATTAACCAACTAAAGCTTAACCGCGTGATGATATTAATTGAAACCAATAAACTCAAAATGCCGAAAAAATCAGGTGAGTCGAGTGTAACCTTTTGTTAGGAACTTGTTTCATCTGCTTTTGTTAAAATCAGCCATTTGTCTTTAACCATTTTCTCAAATTTTTCTATATTTGCCATGTATTTTCAAGATCAGTGGATGGAGTATCCCATCTTACTACGGATAATTCAGATGGAAGTTTCAACCTAAGAAAAAGAGCTATAAAGCCCTCACAGTATTTAAATAAGTTCCCCCCAAACAATTTCCATCAATTCTGAAATTGATTGATCTTGAGACCACAGGGATTAACACGGGAACACTTAAATGCAAGGCCTGGCCCCGATACTGTTCATTTTGATAATGATACAATTAATCTTATCCTAATTGACCCTTATTTTATAATGTTTAACTAAGCATCAATATGATACCTTCCCTATTTTTTATCTCGCATTGATTCGGGAAGTGGTTTCCCATTAATTTCAAAATACTGTCTAAATTTAAACTTGCGCGACACCTCTTTTGGATCAGAGAAAGCCTTGGGTTGGACAATAATTCTATACTCCATCTGACTCCGCCAATAAAGTTAAAGCTGAGGGTTTTATGTCGATTTTCTTGACTGAAACTTCTTCCATGTTGTGACCTGATTTTTTTGCATAACGCCTAATGTACCCCAAAGCAGGGGGTAACCTCGCCCCAAAATCCGATAATTTATTTGCTGATGATTCCTGACCCCATCAAATACTCCATCAAACCCATCCAATAATCAATGACTCATTACCAGGATAATTTTCACTGTGAGCATAAAGCGGCCTGATCATGCTGGATATTAAACCGGGAAAAACAAGACATTTCGGGGATATCACACAGGGTATTTTTTAGTGTGAATTTGTTTGTTTTTTGCGCAACCTGATTTCTCAATGCTTTTGAAAAGCTATTATATTCAATAAGGTAAGTGAATTTTTAAAGAGTTTTTCCCTGCAGAACATTGGAGTGTAACCAGGATATTGAATGTAGGAATACCCCAAAGTGGGAAAATATTCCGTTTGTAATTGTGGATTATAAAAAATACTGTATAAAATATCAGCATCGAAAAACCGAGAGAAACCTTGGGTTGTTGCGAAATTTCTCCGGCCAGCACAAGATCGATCCACTACCTGCCAAGAAAACCGGGAGTTCACTTTTGGCACAACATGTCAACTTTGAGATGTAAGTTGAAAGAGGTTGAAAAACGAATAATTGCTTCACCAGTAACAGTAATGAAGCACAGATTGAAAAGGTATGTTGACGCAAAAACGTCCGCACAAGCTCGTTACGCAATCACCTCAACAAACTCCAGGGCATTGCCGTCCGGGTCACGGCAAAACAAGGCCTGCCGTCCGGACTTGCTGCGGGTAAACTTAATCCCTGCTTCTTCCAGTAATGCGCTCAACACATCCAGTTTTTCTATAGCAAAAGCCGCATGCCGATCCCTGCCGC
>JAADHS010000092.1 GCA_013151745.1 Gammaproteobacteria bacterium
GTGCTTTTAAAAACCCCACCACCCCAGGTGGCGGCGTAGAGCGTAGCGCTTTGAGTGGGATCAATCACCAGGTCTTTAACAAATAATGTTGAGAGTCCATTATTTATTTCGCTCCAGGAATTTGCGCCATTGATCGACTTGTAGATGCCGAATTCAGTTGCTATATAGATCGTGTTGGGTTGGTTGGGGTCAATAACAATATCAAGAACAGGCGTGCTTTTATTGAGGAGAGCGATGGCGTGAACCGGGGCATTCATGTCTGGATCCCAGTTATATAGATCATTTTTAAATAAGTGTAGTTTAGCGACATGGTTTCGGGTTGTGGTATTAATGCTCGTAAAATCCCCGCCAATATACAAGGCTGTTTCATCGTCGTTTAAGGCCATCGCCTGAATAGCGCCGTCGTCAATGCTGGGTGCCCAAATTAATACCGCTCCCGTTGAGTCATCAATCTGGGCTAAATTATTACGACTGGTTCCGCCTATAGATAAATAGTTGCCACCAGAAAATATGTTTTGCCCGTTAGTAGAAAGTGCCATGGTGTGAACGGGTCCATCCGCATTGCTGAACCAGCCTGTTTGGCGACCGGTGTTGTTAAAAGCAATAAGATAACTTCGATCCTGCCTGCCAACATTGGTGAAATCACCGCCAATGTAAATTCGATCAGTTGCTTGTTCTCTGGAATCATCAACGAATATAGAACGTACGGTATTATTAATGGTTGGTGTCCAGCTATTGTCAAAATTATCAGTATCGTCGGTGGTTTGGAGTCGGGCTACATAGTTTTGTGTACCACCGCCAATATTGAGAAACGCTCCGCTGACGTAGAGTCTGGTTTCATCCTTATTTAAGCTTAAGGAATAGACGGGTCCATATTCATTGTCGCCATCCGTCTCCGTGTTCGTATTTGCATCAGGGTCAAAGCTATTAGCTACACCGGTGTCGGGGTTCAAAGCTGCTATATTGTTACGGGGCTGATTACCAATGCTGGTGAATTCCCCGCCAACATATAACCTCCCTCTGTTATCATCCAGCTCTAGTGCGTAAACAGTGCCGCCGGTATTGACTGATGAGCTGGGTAGCCAGTCTGCAGCTACTGCGCCGCTATTCTCGTCCGTTTTGAGGTTGGCTATGCCGCTCACGTTAGTATTGCCGTTGACTGAGGTAAAACTGCCACCAATAAATATGCGATTATTGATATCACTGTCATCGTCGAGTAACAAATTAAACACGACGCCGTCATCGATAGAAGGGTTCCAGTCGGTTGCCTTGCCATCGGCGAGCGTGACGGTAGCAAGGCGGTTTCGACTCTGTTCTCCTATGGTCGTAAATTCACCTCCGACATATAGGGTGTTGCCGTCATCTGAAAAACTCAAAGCGCGAACAATACCATTGGGCGCCGGATTAAAATTAGGGTCTATCGCTGAGTTGGACAGGATGTGGACTAAATTACGGCGTGACTGGGTTAGAGAGTCTGTACCTACCGTCGTGAAATTGCCACCTACATACCATCCCCCCTCGCCATCAGCGAGAACCGCGTAGACCACGCTGCCTGGCGTTCCCCCGCTGATGATGGGGTTTGCAGCATTGGGTCGTGCGCTACTGGTATTCAGGCTCGTCCCGGGCCCCGTGTTGGGTCCCACATAATTAAAATCGCCCCCGATATAGATCGATGTCTTCGCTTTAACTATAGCGTTGACTGTACCATCTGTGACCCAGAAGCGTTTTTCAGGGAGTGATGAGGACAAACTGACGATGGGCAGGCACAGTAGAAAAAGAAAAAGAACGCGCTTTACACGCCTTGGATACGAGACGATATCCGATGCAGCAGGCCCGGTGATTTTTTTATAGACTCTTTTTAGAAAAGTGGGGAATAGAGGTTTTTTTTTATGGATGCTCATAAGTAACTTATTGTTTTTTTTGTAGATATGGGGGCTATTCTACATTAGAGTGTATTTTTTTGGAATAGTTTAGCGCCACCAAACCAGAGAGGGCAAAATTACCATATTGAATGAGATGACAAATGGGCCCCGTATTGTTTATCGACGACCAATCAATATCGTGCATTATACGTCCTAAAAGAATGGCCCTTTGTGGTACATCTACGTCCATCTGCGGATTCTAGGTTAAATAATTTATGGGACAAATTCAAACCGTTTGTCATTTAAAAACGTCTTTTTTATAATGCCGGCGGCTCAGTGTTAAAAATAGAGCAGAAGCCAGTCCTGCGGAGCCAAAAACCATGCACATGATCACAATTTGATATCGCGCCGCGATGAGTGGTGAAACACCCGATAAAATTTGTCCCGTCATCATGCCCGGTAAGCTGACCAAACCGACGGCAAATAAAGAATTGATGGTTGGAATGATAGAAGCTTGAAAGGCAATGGTTCTTGCTTCTAGGTAATGTGATGTTCTACTTATTTCGGCTTGAATGCGCTCGGCGGCGAGACTCACGCTATTCATTGCGTTAGCAAAGACCATTCCGGCTAATGGAATGAGGTAACGGGGTTCGTACCACGGGTTCAAAGACAAGACACCCTGGGTAATGATGAATAAGCTCAGTACGCCGGGTACAACGATGGCGATCATCGCGGGGCCATACAAATTACGACGATGCTGATGTACAGGGCCTAGCGCGATCCAGCTGGCGCTGATAATCATCACCGTGATCACGATACAGATTATTAATACATTGTGTTCGCTAAAAATAAATGCGAGCAAATATCCAACGATTAATAGCTGAGCCAACATTCTGGCCAGTGCATAGACGGCATTACCCACACCCAAATGCCATCGGTATAAGATAATTAATACTGGAATAACGAGCGTAAATGATAGCCCTAGTTGCAATAGGGATATATTGACGATGGATGATTCATTCATTATTAAAATGGCTCTCCCGGTGACTTGCTTTCAGAGTTTAGGTCATGAATCACGTGGCACTTAAACGCAATGCCCGCGGGTGCATTTGATCAATACCCAGTCCAGATGTACTTTATTTCATGTTAGAGGTGTTTTTTATAGCGACCCAAAAACCGAATATATTCCATCTGTTGCAAGGTGATATACTTCTGGCTATATTTTATAGGCTCAATATATAAGTGATCTCGCTAGATAATGAGGTGCTTTGACTTAATAGTAAAGAGAGATGCAAGACACCAAACCCCCTTCGTTTCTCCCATCGCTGGGTAGTGAAAAAATACATCAAGCCTGTAGCAACTTGTGTAAAGGGTTTGGTTTCCAACATTTTTTGTTTATTAGCAAAAACAAAAATAGAACACTGCCGCGCTTGATCATCATTCAAGGTTCTAGCGGAGACCAGGTTGAATACAGTGAGCGAGCAACAGGTTTAATTCGAATCTCCAGGCAAGAAGGCTTTAGTAGTGATCGAATGGACGCTCTTTTTTCTAAATTTCCAAGCGATATAAAAAAGCAGTTAGTCACCGCGTTATTAAGTTCCAATATAAATATACCTTTGGTAAACAGTGTGAGTTTTCCAGTGTATGAGCAAAATGAGGCGACGGCGGTGTTAATATTAACCGCGACACTTGAGCAACAGTGCCGTTCTTTAAGCGCGGCTCAGTTCTCGCGTGCGCAAGAATTTGTGAAAAATATTTATAAAACAGTAAATTCTCCGGCAATAAATATTCTTTCTGCTACCGTAAAGCTCACTCAGCGCGAGCTTGAATGCTTGCACTGGGCTGCGCTTGGTAAAACCAACGAAGAAATAGGCATGATACTCAGCATTACCAAACGCACGGTCGTATTTCATCTTCAGAACGCTGCAAAAAAGCTTGAAACATCGAATCGCTATCACACCGTCGCTCGTGCCATTGCAAAGGGGTTGATCGAGGCTCCAATCTAATATAGACGCTATCAGGCGAACGCCTATCTTGTGCTATACGCCCTGAAAAAAGTGTTTTTGGGATGTGTTCGCGTCGAATTGCGTTTTCTAGGATAAAAAAGCCCGCAAGATGCGGGCTTTTTAAGTGTGTTGGGGCGGCGGGAACTTAACTTACACCTTAACTATTTGTATATATTAGGGTTACCAACTCTTACTTGTCCCCAATGTTACTTTGAGTGTTACTAACACGAAAATTCACCCGTATGATAGGTGCATTATTCCGCAGATACTAGATAACGGCTTTAAACTCCATTGGTGCGGCTGATACTATTTCAACAACTTTATGCTGACCGTGCCCCGCGTTTTTTTCTGATTGAACTCGCACAATACCGACTTGCTCTAATACGCGAATGTCTTTATTAAGTGATGCTCGTGAACGCCCTGTGTTTTTTTCAAGTTCGGTATATGTGATGCGTGATGCATTGCGTATTGTCTTGATGACATCGGTTGTGTTAATTTTTAATAATTCAAGCATCGTGTCTGCTTCGATCCAGATAATATCTTTCTGAGTAACCGCCCTATTCTCATCAATTTCACGAGCGGTTTCACGTGCGCTTGCAAAAAAATCTTTTGTTGTGCCTGCTTTAAGTGTTTTCATTAATTTTACCCCGTAAAATCATGTTTGAAACTTTGCTTTTAATGCTTCGTATTCTTTCTCAAACTTTTTCAGTTGGTCTTCGTAACTCACAAAGTCTACCGTTATAAATTCACCAAAATAATGTTTGTGATGAATGTCATGATTATTGTCGTATGCTAAAACTCGACCATTATCACCTGCGTAAATTAACGGATTGATATAAACCAAATCATACTTAACGACTTTATGGTTATCGTCTACCCAAACCTGCAATTGAAGTAATTCACCTCTTTTCAGGTCAAAGGTCAATATAGTGCCTTTCGTTAACAATTTTTGTTAACTTACTGGTTTTTCGGGTATTTTTCTTTCGATTAACCATGTGACAATTATAGCAGATTTATAATTTATTGCACACCTGATGCCTCATGAATCATATTTTCTTAAAAATAAAGTTACCAATTTTCCACATCATTACGAATACAAATTCTTCTGAAACCCTCTATAAAGGCTTCCCTTATCCGTGCAACACCGCCAAGCAGGGTGGTCGTTCTCGCCATTTTAGTAACACCGCGTTTAGTAACATTGCAGCGATGTTACTAAAAAGCTAAGATGTTACTAATCTTTACAGGACGTTATAGGTGCTGAATTATAGGTAACTCATTGTTTTCAGGCATAAAAAAAGCCATCATAGGATGGCTTTAAATGTACAATTGGTGGAGGCGGCGGGAATTGAACCCGCGTCCGCAAATTCTCCGCCTTTGGCTCTACATGCTTATACCGTCTTTAATTTAATCTGTCGCTACCCGACGGGCAGGGAAAACGGCAGATGAGTTCGGTAAGTGTTTAACGAATCTACGCCGAACACGCTTCATCGCGATCTTATGAGAGTCGACCTTTGGTTCTAAGCGCATAAGCACGTACTCAGTCAAAGGGCACTACAACTGGTTTTTAAGCAGCTAGTGCGTAGTTGTCGTCGTTGGCAACTATAAGTGTAACAGCTGGATTTACGAGGTAATCTGTTCCTCGGCATGCACCTCAGGTTTTGCTATCCACGTCGAAGCCATGTCGCCCCCTGATGTAACTGAGACAGTATAAATAGTTAAAGAGTTCCGCGCAACGAATGATTTAACCTATTCTGCTATATCTGCCTAACCCGGAATGAACGGCCTTTCAATTTTCCTTCACGTAATTTATTCAGTGCTGTTTTTGCTGCTTCTCGGCGGACTGCAACGTAGGACCAGGTGCTGTAGACCTTGATTTTACCGACCTCATTTCCATTAATACCATTTTCACCGGTGAGTGCACCCAAGATGTCTCCCGGTCTCAGTTTTTGTTTTTTACCGCCGTCAATTTGTAGGGTGGTCATGGTGGCTTTATAGATCGGTTTTTTCAACAGCGTGAGAGGTGGTAGAGATTGAGGTTCAATATTCTGCTCAAGGTAGGTTTCTAGTTGAGCGATTTTATGCTGCTCTTTTTCGTAATAGAGCGTACAGGCGATGCCTTGGCTGCCCGCACGGCCGGTGCGGCCAATACGGTGCAGATGTACTTCAGGGTCGTGGGCGATGTGGTAGTTAATAACGGCGTCCAGTGCATCAATATCCAAGCCTCGTGCAGCGACATCGGTGGCAACCAGTATAGATGCGCTTTTGTTGGCAAAGCGTATCAGGGTTTGATCTCGCTCACGCTGTTCCAGGTCCCCATGTAATGCCACGGTACAAAAGCCACAGTGGCTCAGCTCATCGGCCACCTCTTGGGTCTCTTTTTTGGTGTTACAGAAGACCACCGCCGACTCGGGGCGGTATTGTTGTAACAACAGACGCAAGGCGGTGAGCCGATCCTGATTGTCATCGATCTGGAACAAAAATTGTTGAATGCTGGTGTTGTCATGAGTCTCCGTTGTTTTTACCACCACAGGTTTGTGCATAATGCGCTTGGCAATGGACTCTATCTGCTCGGGATAGGTCGCGCTGAAGAGCAGGGTTTGGCGCTGTTTAGGGATGTGATCAATGATGGCGTCGATCGCATCCTGGAACCCCATATCAAGCATTCGGTCCGCTTCATCCAGCACCAGCGTGGTCAAATCATTGAGCTTAAGCGTGGCTCTGTTGAGGTGATCCTCTATCCGGCCTGGTGTGCCGACTATGATGTGAGCTCCGTGCTCCAGTGAACCTGCTTGAGGGCCAAAGGGCATGCCCCCGCAGAGGGTAAGTACTTTGATATTGTGAATGGTGCGGGCCAGCTTGCGAATTTCATTGGCGACCTGATCAGCCAATTCCCGAGTAGGGCAGAGCACCAGTGTTTGCACACGGAAGCGTTTTACATCGAGCTTTTCCAGCAGCCCCAAGGTGAAGGCGGCTGTTTTTCCTGACCCGGTTTTGCCCTGGGCGATGACATCTTTGCCATCTAATATCGGTGGTAGGCTCTGTGCTTGTATCGGCGTCATGGTGTGGTAGCCGAGAGATTCAATATTTTTCAGCAGCGCGGAATTCAGCTTGAGGGATGAGAAGGTGCTTGGGTTCAAAAGTCCTGTCCTTAAGTGGGCGGCTCTTCCCCTGGTCGGGTGGGTATTCCTTAATATCAGGTAATACGTGCTCGATTTGGTGAAGACCCTGAATAATAAGTTTCAAGTTGAAGGTGGTAAGAGAAAATACAGATTGGCGTATTTCTGGATCTTCCAGGTTTGAATCTTGGTAGCCTGTTATATGTCTCGAACCCAGTACCGTTTTATCGTGGCGGTTATCTTGACGCCATTCACGATTGGATATTCGCTCAGAAGTAGTTTGAGTTCACTGAGCATTTTCAGGCGATCATACTATTTTCTATGTAATTAGGAGTTTGTATCCATTATTGCATAACTATGACTTAGAGAGAAATAAAACGCTATGAGGCGATGGGTCAGACCAGCATAACCTACGAATTTTATTTGCACAGGAAGCGGCCTTTATTTTCATTTAATTCGTTTGCTCACTATTTCCCCTCAATTTGATATATACCCATGGCGTTATGAATTTAGGTGTTTTCACGCGCATCTGTACCTCATTTTCAGCTTTTCCTCGGCAACTTGCTCCTGCGTTGCTCTAGTACCTACATCCCTGTAGGCATCAATTGAAAAAGCTCGACTTAGCCCGCTAGGCCTGCGTTTTTTCTCAATCAGAAAAACCGAATCTAAGGCACAGCTACACACGCTAACACCTAAATTCATAACCATAACGCCATGGGTAAGGGTAGTTTATATGACATTGAGTCTCCGGGTTAGTGTAGCCACATCACGCTCAATGTTAAAGCGCTTGAAAAGATACAGGAACAAGTTGTTAATAGGCTGATTGATAACCCTTCGCATAGTGGTGCTCTGTGAAAAGCTCCCGTGATTATTCGCAATCCCAAAAAAATTGACGAGATCGTTTTTATTCCACCGGACAGTAAAGGTGTTAGGAAGTTATTAGTAAATCGTTTTGAAGGAATTACGTATTGAGATGAGTGCTTAAAATATGAGAAACTACAATTCACACCCATATACCCGTAGCGATTAAGATTTAGGTGTTGAGAGTGCGTCCTATTCATTTCCTGGCAAGGCGAAATGACAAGGTGTAGCTGGCTATTGCGAGGAGTTTCAACGTAGCCAGGGAATGAATAGGGCGTGCAATCACACCTAAATCTTAATCGCTACGGGTATATATATTAAAATATCGGAAAAAAACAATCAATGTCACAAAACACAAGCAATCTCGCCGCCTTTATCTGGTCACTTGCCGACCTATTGCGCGGTGATTTTAAACAAAGCCAATACGGTCGAGTTATTCTCCCCTTTACTTTATTACGTCGCCTTGAAGGTGTGCTTGAAAGTAATAAAGAAGCGGTGCTGGCAGAATATCAAAAAGTCCAGAAAATGGACTTGTCAGAAGAAGCTCAAGATAAGTTTTTATTAAAAGCCAGTGGTGATCTTAAATTCTACAACACTTCAAAAATGGATTTATCCAAGCTGGGTGAATCAGATATTAAAGGTAATCTTGAATCCTATATCCAAAGCTTTTCAAAAGATGCGCGTGAGATTTTTGAATACTTTAAATTTTCTGAATTTATTGGTCAGTTAAGCGATACTAATCTGCTGTATAAAATTGTTCAAAAGGTTAGAAAGACAGACCTAAGCCCACAAGCCATTAGCAACCATGAAATGGGCTTGGTGTTTGAAGAGCTGATCCGCCGTTTTGCAGAAAGCTCTAATGAAACGGCAGGGGAACACTTTACTCCACGCGATATTATTCAGCTCACCACGTCGTTGATCTTTTCTGAAGATGATGATGTGCTAACAGGTAAAGGTATTATCCGTACTATTTATGACCCAACAGCGGGGACGGGTGGGTTTTTATCGGCAGGCATGGAATATCTACATGAACTAAATCCACAAGCTAAAATGGTTGCCTATGGACAAGAGCTTAATCCAGAATCCTATGCGATTTGTAAGGCCGACATGCTCATTAAAGGGCAAAAAGTTAATAATATAAAACTGGGTAACACCTTATCCAACGACCAGCTTTATGCCGACAAATACGACTACATGCTCTCCAACCCGCCCTTTGGCGTAGATTGGAAAAAAATTGAAGGCGACATCAAAGACGAACACACCTTAAAAGGGTTCGATGGTCGTTTTGGTCCGGGCCTACCCCGCGTGTCGGATGGTTCGTTATTATTTTTAATGCACCTTATTAGCAAACTTCGAGACCCTTCAGAGGGGGGCGCAAGAATTGGTATTATTCTTAATGGCTCGCCCTTATTTACCGGCGGTGCTGGATCGGGTGAATCTGAAATTCGTCGTTATATTTTAGAAGCCGATCTATTAGAAACCATTATTGCCTTACCGACCGACATGTTTTACAACACCGGCATTGCGACCTATGTGTGGGTACTGTCGAATAAAAAGGCCGATGAGCGTAAAGGTAAAGTTCAGTTAATTAATGGCGTGCATCTGTGCGGGAAAATGCGTAAATCTTTAGGCTCTAAGCGCAATGTAATGGATGACGATGATATTGCTACCATCACCCGCACTTTCGGTGGTTTTGAGGTGGTGGATGCAAGAAAACTAGACAAACCCGCCGAGCAAAAAAGCAATCGCGGCAGGCAATCCACCAGTCCAAAAACAGAAGCCCCGAAGACCTTCGCCAGTAAAATTTTTCACAACCATGAATTTGGTTATCGTCGAATCACCATCGAACGTCCTTTAAGAGAATCTTACCAGTTCAGTGATGAGCGCATTGCCGAGTTGCGTTTTCCCAACAAACCACTCAACGCCGTGATGAAATGGATTTATGCAGAATACGCCGCACAGTGGACGGATGAAATAGAGTGTGAACACTATGGCGTGTTAACTGAATACGAAGGTGCGATTCGACAGCACATAAAGAAACATTTTAAAGAGTTAAAAGAAAAACAAATAAAAGACGTTTTAGATCAAAAAATCTGGACAGTGCAAAAACAAACCCTGTTAAAAGCCAAACAACTGCAAGCAGAAATTGGCAACGCACAGTGCGATGATATGAACACCTATGAAGCCACCATAAAATCCGCCTGTAAAAAACAAAAGATTACGCTAGATACCAAAGAAAACAAACAAATTACCACCGCTGTGAGCTGGCAAAACCCCGACTCGGAAAAAGTGATTAAAAAGATTCATAGCCGCTCCACGATATCCATGTCGTCGCGATCTACCGTTCGTCCTGAACATAAAGGCAAAGCCAATCCGCTTTATGGCTTGTTTAAAGTGGATGGAAAAGTAATAGAGTACAAGCCCGATGGCAACCTGCGTGACAATGAAAACGCCGCCCTTGATCCAACAAAATCCGTAAACGAAATTAACGAAACCTACTTTAAAAAAGAAGTACAACCCCATGTGCCTGATGCCTGGATAGATGCCAGTAAAAAAGATGCCAAAGATCAAGAGGTCGGCATCGTTGGCTATGAAATTCCGTTTAACCGACATTTTTATGTGTATCAACCACCGAGAGATTTGGTGGAGATAGATGCGGATTTGGATAAGGTGAGTGCAGAAATTATGGCGCTGTTGCAAGAGGTGCATTCGTGATGGGGGGGAAGTATCGGGCTTATCCGGAGTATAAAGAGTCTGGGGTTGAGTGGTTGGGTGATATTCCGAGTCATTGGGTTGTTAGTAAAATAAAATATTTGGCACCTTTTCAAGTTGGTTGGACGCCGCCTACAAAAAATGACTCTAACTTTGATGGTAATAATTTATGGGCGAATATTTCAGACCTTAAAGGTCGATATGTGGAAACGACTGTTAAAAATATTTCTGATAATGCAGCTAAAGTCGCATCTATGAATATTTCACCAAAAGGTTCTTTGCTATACAGCTTTAAGCTTTCAGTGGGAGCAGTTTCGTTCGCTAAAAAAAATATGTATACAAATGAAGCTATTGCCTCGTTTTTAGAGGGGGGAGAGCTACCGTTATCGTATTTGTACTATGCTTTGCCTAAGTTTGTTATAGAAAATGCTTCTATTAATATTTATGGCGCGCGGATACTTAATCAAGAGCTGATTAATAATGCTGTCTTGTTAGCGCCTTCGAATGATGTCGCAGGACAAATCGCCAACTTCCTCGACCACGAAACCGCCAAAATCGATACCCTAATCGAAAAACAACAACAACTCATCAGGCTGCTAAAAGAAAAACGTCAGGCCGTCATTAGCCATGCCGTCACCAAAGGCCTAAACCCCAACGCCCCCATGCGTGATTCAGGCGTTGAGTGGTTGGGGGATGTGCCAGCGCATTGGAAGTTACCAAAATTAATACATCGTACGTCCAAAGTTGGTGATGGATTACATTCAACGCCAAAGTACAAAGACAACACTGGGTAT
>JAADHS010000111.1 GCA_013151745.1 Gammaproteobacteria bacterium
ATTATTTTTATTACGATAACCCTATTTATAACAATAGGCGAATCATTATTAAACAGGGGGTTATTTATTGATAATCAATCAGATAGATTGAAAGAAAAATGGTGCCGGCACCACGAATAGAACGCAACGCCTGTAAGCGACAAACATACAGGGTATTTAATTTACATTAATTTTCTGCAAAAGAACGAATAGACCCTATAGCACGTCTTTCTTAAAGTGTTCATTTTGGCTTCAAAAAGGGGCTTCTAAGGCTTAATAATATCTGATTCTTGAGGGTTTCTTATGCATTTTCAGCTAGTTGGCTTGGTCCGATCTGATAAACTAGGAAAACGGACCGCTTAATAAGAGTATATAACCGCCGTGGCCCTACAAGATTAGAAATGGGATTAAAAGGTGATCATGCTTTTCACATTGCATTTTTAATATCGCAATCGACATCCAATGACTGGGCATCACAATGCCTTGGCTACCTACGGGATTTTATTGATTTCATAGGTAAAGGTGATAACGATACGAATATTACTAGAGCACGGTTATTACCGTGGTGGAAGTTATTTATTGGTAGCGCTGAAAAATTAAAGTTATCAACTAAAAAAGAGGGGGTAGTTGATATAACTGCCAAACTGAAATCCTATCTGGATCGCTTGCTACCTACACTATATATTGCCAAGCATGGTTTAGGAATTAATCTTAATACTGAGGTAGAAAAAGCAGCATCAAGATTAAAAGACTTTCATCAGTTGAAATTAAAACGCATTAAAGAAGCTAGCGGCGAAAATTAGTGTTACAAAGAATGAGCCCCTTGTGAATAGATCAACCTATCACATTTTTCAGTACTCAAAATGATTCTAATTACCTTCAAACACAGAGTAGACCTTTACTCTTAAGAAGACCCATCCTATTCTCTACTATTATTCGGTTCATCGCTGGCATTTTCCTCAACAACCTCAGAAGTTTCTTGTACGGGCTGTAGCCCCAAAATGCTTGCGATATTACAAATCAAGGTATGAGCCTCGTCTTCTTCATCTACTTGATTAATGAGCTCACTTTGTAAGCGCTCGTAAAAATCGCCAACAGCAATTGTATCATCACATTTATCAAGAAGATCTTGGTGATTTGAAATCACACCATCCATCCAGCGAATACCGCCAATATTTCGTTCTTGGATCAATGGCGAAAAGAGTTTCGCTACTACCTTGCTGTCTTCATTTAGAATCTCAGGATCAGAAATCTCGTCTCCATACAACTCGAAAAAAGCTTTATTTATTTTACCGCGGTAAATCATAACGACATCACGTAGACGTCGACGCAAAACTGTTCTTGCATCCCCTTCGCCTAAGCCAATAAAAATTTTTTCTCTGTGTAGAACTAAATCATCAGGAGGCACAGCTCTACCTTCAATAACTTTTTCCGCGTGTGAGACAAGCGCGTCTTGATATGGTGTAGTCAATGAAACTCCTCTCCCTTTTTCTACTAGGGTACGCATTAACATCAAAGCATATCCATTATTATCTAGTTCCTTCTCCCAAGCTTTGGAACTGAGGACTTCAATCCCAGACCTACACCAATCACGGAAAGAGTCTGATTGAAAATTATCACTAATCACAAAATACAATCCAGCATCTTCGTAATTGAAGCCGTCATCGGTCTCTTGCATCACATAGTCAGCAAATGACGATTTCTCACAAAGATACCCTATTAATTCTTCGAACCGGACTTTATTTTCGTCATCGTCTAGATTGCTCCATAGGTCTTGCCAGCGATGTACGACTTCAGCCGACGAGTAAATAATCTCCGAGTCATCCCTGTCAGCAACAAGCCGGAGACATCGAGTTAAGAGCATGTCATATTTTCCTCTTTTATCTATTATTTCGAAAAGAAGATTTAAATTATCTAGGTCTCTAAGTATTGCGACAATATGCATTGCTATATCTATGTCGTCGGTATTTAACATATTCTGCAATGCCACAAGACCTGCAGCCGAGTCCCCAGCCGCTTGTGTTAACGACGCATCAGGTACTTGCCCCAAGAATGCGGCAATGTATCTCGCTTTACATTCCGACGAACCTTGAGACTGCATTTGATTAAAGCCATGCATTAAGTGGCCTGCTGTAGCGAGACCATTCAACACCGTCTTGGCTTTACTATTGTCATCTTGTGCGAGAATTGATAAACCGTTAAGAAGAGCATTTGCCTCAATAGCATCCCAGCTTTGACCTGCTGTTAGCCGAGCCCCCATTGCCACCGCCAACTCGTCCCAGTTGCATTTAGCAAATGATTTATTTGTAACTCTAATTGCATCCAATTTCTGACTTGTAAAGCTAGCACCAACAACTATCTCATTCAAAGATGCAGCGACCTCAGCAAACGGGACCTGTGGCTTGAAATATGGCCACCATTTCTGCTTATGTCTCGCTATAATGACACAAACACCAATCCAATTTTTGGCATCACCTGAAAGCATGAATGATTTTGTCAATGCATTTTTATGGCCATGGGCATCAATCGTTTCACAAACACCTACTAGCCCTGCAATAACCTCCGAAATAGGTGCATCCTCCTCACTTAGCTTACGTATTGTCAGCCTTAAATTAGCCATGATCTTAATTGATACGTTTAGATCTGACACTAGACCGCAAGCTTTAATGAGGCCTTCGGAGATACTTTCAGTGAGAGGAGCCCAACTTGACGTATTTGAAATAGCCCGGCCTAATCCACCTATAATGGCATTTTTCTCACTACTCATAGCACCCTTAAGCACATTAGAGTCTTCTAGACAAATTGCTGCATTAGCTACAGATGAAGCTCCAATATCCTCTACGAGCCTTGTAGTAGCGACCTCTTCTAAAATCGCCCAGAAACCATCTTTGTGATGTTCTTTTATTTCACTCAAGCTATCTATATTTTTTGTCGTTAGAGCATTGTAAATCGGATCGCCTAAAAGCAATTGTTGCCCGAGATGAGCCTTAACATTAAACACCATACCCGCAATATTAGCCTCTAAATTTGACGATAAAATTGTCTTTATATTTGGATATGGCAATTCTCCATTTAGTAGCATTTCCCTAATTGTAACGAATTTACGGCGGAGAATTACATAATAAGCAACATGATCAATAGGGAATTCATGCCCCCACTGTCTATGAATTGCACCGATTTGATTAACATACATTTTTAATTCTCTGGGTGTTGGCGCCCCATCCTTTATATCTCGACAAAAATTCATGACACGATATATCGCATGGCGATCTTCTTCTGAATGCATCGGAAGAGCATGCCCAACTAATTTCGACAGATACGCCTTCCAATTAGATAATACAGGAGGTGGCACTTCAAAACGCAACTGAAAACTCTTATCAATAAAGGAATCAGAAACCACTTTTCCTGTGTTATCGGATGTCTTTTGCACACTAGAACCATCCCATATTTTACGCAAACCTGACGGATCATAAGGGACTATTATCCATAACTTTTCAAACCATTTTTCAATATCTGAGCTACGATCTTGTAAAAATGTTTGAAGTGTTGACCAAATAATGAGTGCTTCTTTCTGATCGATACGATCAAGATTATCTATAACCAATACAAAAAGGCGATCAGTGCCGTCCGGGAGAGCATCCCTCATTAAACATCGAAACTCACTCTCAAACTCTATTGATGTAGGATCTGGAGTTTCTGCAATATCTTGCTTCACCTCTTCAACTGAACTCCCCGATAGAAACGACCAATCGGAAGCTCTGTCTGAGTCGCTTAATCCTTTATCTCTTCCTCGTTTAATTGTACGTAAAAAGTTAAGTGTTATTACAAGCAGTGGTGCGGTAGTTAACAATAAACCAACAATAAACATCCAAGTAATATCTAACATAGAATCGATTGCCACCCCTTTCTTTAAAGCGGCAGCGAGAAGAGGGCTCCCCACTGGAATCAAGATAAGGGAGATTGCGAATATTTTCCCGAAAACAGTAGTCTGCTGATTAGTTCGTATAGTAGTTTCTTTGCGTCTATTAGATAGCTTTTCTAGTCTTTTATCCCATTTTGATTTATCAATCCAATTATTAAGTTTTTGAAAATGTATGATCAATGATTCGAGGAAGGTACGACGCAATGGATCACCCTCATGAGCCCATGCATCAAAGGAAAGTATTGCTATATCTTCCTTATCTTTAAACTGTTTTTTAAGCATGTTGATAACAGTTGTTTTACCAGCACCCCAGCCACCTTCTAATCCAATAACCTTACCGCCTGTTTCATCTAATGATCGGATTATATCGCCTATGGTTCGTGCAACCCTTTCATGCGGCCCTATTTCATCGCCACCTGCCAGTAAGTCTTGCTCTTCAGGCGTATCCTCAATTAATCTAGTTGGGCATACTTTATTATTGCTCACATCTATCGGCGCTTCTGTGTTCATTCTAAATACCATTGGCTTGACTAGGGAGAATATGATTCGTCAAACAATATCGCATATAGAATTTACAATCCACATAGAAAAACCGACTAGATTTTATTTGTCGGTTATAGCGATGTGTTACACATAATGAGTCCTAAACAGAATCAACCAGAAATTAAAAACGAGTATCAAAAGAACTTTTGGCTCGCTTTTACTTGAAGTCAGTCATGTCTACATTCTGTCTACACAAGAAAAAAGGCCTAGATGAAAAATCACCTAAGCCTTTGATATATATGGTGCCGGCACCACGAATCGAACGCGGGACCTACTGATTACAAGTCAGTTGCTCTACCAGCTGAGCTATACCGGCATATGGTTTTCG
>JAADHS010000266.1 GCA_013151745.1 Gammaproteobacteria bacterium
AAAGCTGCTTGACCACCCCATGCCAAGCCTTAATGCCAATTTACCTCAACATCCTGATGGTATTGTGCTGTTTTTCCATCATCCTCGTTGCACCCCCTGTAAACCGGTTGCCAAACAAATTGATCACATTATCGTCACGACGCCTGAACGCGTGTTGAAAATCAATGTAGAGGAAGAACCGGGACTCACACAGGCTTTTGGTATTCGCACTACACCCACCACATTGTTCATCAAAAACAACAGTGTTAAGGCAGCATTTATCGGGGTCGTTTCACCGAAAAAATTACAGGCTCTGCTGAAACCTGAGCCGTGAAACTCGGGCTATTATGAACGTAATCGACATGACGATTGATCCTCGTCCAGCGTTTGGAGAAATTTGTATCACCTTCAAGTAAGCTCCAAATACAATGCAGTAGCCCGCGAGGGCACTATAAAACGTGCCTTTATGCCCACGCGGAGACTGATTTGATTGTTGCTACACTACTTAGACTGAACGGATGCGTTACTGGTTTCTTTATTTAAAATCCCTGAAGTGACATTGGATAAATTATCCAATGAATCAAGCCCAAGCTCAGAAAGAAGGGCGTCAACAACCGGCTTTTGTGTACGGTAGCGCAGCATGCTATTGACGGCCTGGTCCGCCATGTTACTTGCACCTGTAACGGTTTCATCGCCACTGGAACTTTCAGATCGGCTTAGCCCATTAAGATCGATAACCTTGAGACTATCGATGTTTTTCATCGGCTCAGCAGCTTCCTTGATAATGGCAGGAAGACCATCAATAACAGCCTGTATACGGGCCAATTCAATTTGATCCTTATTAAGTTTATTGGAAGCCTCATGCAATAGTGTGCGACCTTCAGCTTCAACAGCAAGACGGCGTTCGTCTGCTTCAGCATTTAACCGTTTAGCCTCAGCGGCGGCCTCAGCAGCAATTGTGACCTGCTCGGCAGATGCCGCAGCCTCGGTTCTCACAGCGTCAGCACGATCTTCAGCAGCCGCTTTTTCAGCTTCCGCAGCAACCTTTATGCCGATAGCACTTTTTTCAGCAAGCTCTTTCGCTTTAACTAGCTCAACCGCTTTCTTTCGTTCAGCCTCAGCGATCATTTTAACCGTCGTGACCTGTTCAGCAGCCTGAACCGCCCCCGCTCTTGCCTTATCTGCTTCAGCAGCTGCAACAGACTGTTCTTTTGATTTGTTAGCAACAGCGATTTCGCGCTCCTGCTCGGCTATCTGAATCGTTTCCGCGCGTTTAATATCCGCGGACTCAATAGCGCGTTCCTTTTCAATTTCCTGTTCTCGAATAGCTTTTTGTTTCGCGATATGAGATGCCTCAACCGCCTGATCTGCGGCTATTTGGGTCTGATCAGATTCACGCTTCTTTTCAGCCTGCTCTTGTGCAATAGCTGCTTGCTGGGAAGCCTCTCGCATCTGAATTTCACGCTCCTGTTCCAGGCGCGCATATTCTGCCTCACGTTTTATTTCCAGGTTCAATTTTTGTGATTCGAGATCTTTTTGGTTAATAGCAACTTCAGTATCCCGCACAATATCATTACGCTGCTTACGTCGATCTTCTATGACTTCATTAACCTTAAGAAGTCCCTCGGCATCAAAAGCATTATTTTCATTAAAGAATTCCAGGCTGGTTTGATCAAGCGCAGTCAGGGAAACAGCCTCCAGTTCAAGACCATTGCTGCGCAAATCTTCGGCGACCGCATCCTGTACTTTTTGGACAAACGCGGAACGTTGCTCATGTAATTCCATCATTTCCATACCCGCAGCAACCGAACGCAAAGCATCAACAAACTTTGCTTCCACGAAAGCTCGCAGTTTGTTTGGGTCAAAAGTTTTGTCGCCAAGTGTTTGCGCAGCAGCAGCTATCGCATCATCATCCGGTTTTACCCTGACGTAAAACTCGGCGGTAACATCTACGCGAAGCCTGTCCTTTGTAATCAATGCATCTTCTTTTTGGCGAGGCACCTCAAGTCGTAGTGTTTTCATATTGACCTGAGTGATTTCATGAATCATACCAATAACAATTGCTCCACCATCTTTAATGACCTTCTGTCCGCCCAGCCCCGTTCGTACATACGCCTTCTCTTTTGTTGATCGCGTATAGAGGCGGGTAAATATAATACCAACAGCAAGTATGGCAATTACGGCTACGACAGCAATCATAATTCCGGTTTCAAACCACATAACATTAATCTCCCGTTTATTTTTTTAAATTGGGGCAATTCCATGCCAACTTCATGACAACCTATACTTTGAAATGCTCATCGTAAGGTACGGCAAAAAATATACTTCCTTTCTGTTCAAGCAGAACAACTTCAGACTGAGCCGGAAATTCGACATCATCATCAAGTGGCTCAGTCATCACATAATGATCTTGTCCAAAACTATCCTTTAATCGAGCTCTTGCCGGCATACCACGCCTGGACGTACCGATAGTGATAACGGCCATCATTCCAATAAAACTTTCCTCAGAAACGGCACTCGACTCATCTCTGGGGAGAATTTTTGCGAAAACACGAGCAATAACTCCCATTACCGGAAGAGTGACAAAAAGTACGCCGATTACGACCATCCATGATGGCAACAACGCGCCAAAAATTGTGTTATATGAGAGCTGAACAAGTATTCCAGACAAGCCAAATATTGTCAGAAAAATGATCAGAAGAATTAAAGCGGGGACACGCCCGAAGCCTAACCAGCCAAGAAACATACCCATAACTGATGGGCTTTGTATACTCATATCAGACTCAGCATCGATACTCGCATCTGCACCTACATTGCTATCAGGTAGAAAACTATCAACAACCCCTGACAAACTTGCCCCTAACAGCATACTTATTACTTCGAGACCCGAAATGATGACCATAATCAACAGCGCTACAAAAAATGGTCCGTTGCCTTCTGCAGTAATAAATTCGATCATCAGAAATCACTCCTGTTTTTTTGATGAATTTTTTAAATACAGCTCACCCCTTAAAGGCAGCCCGGCATGTTTTACCAACAAATGAATCATTTATACCCATAGCGATTAAAATTTAGACTTAACTGTACCCTCTTATTAATTCCATCGCGACGTTAAAATTCCCATAGAATGACTATTCCACACTATTTTTCAACCATAAAACAGATATGAAGCACATTCAGACCCAAGCCTCAAGCGCGATAGATATATTCCAAGCAGCAAATCAAAAGAAATTTCTGACGGCCAACATCTTCGGTTGAAACAATGTAAGTTTAAACTGATTTCAGAAAAAATAGCTGACACTTGAAAAGTATAACATTTACCGTGCCCATGACGTTAACGCCTCTTTAATCAAAAAAAGCCGTTTTTTCACGTTTAACCAAAAATCAACTGTTAAGCTCACTGATGAAACTTATAGCCCTGTAGGGTGTACCCGCACTTGTAGGGTGGGCACGTTTTTTGTGCCCACGCGGAGACGACTCTCCATAACTCAAGCTATCAAAATTTGAATCACACGCCACCTAGTCCGCAGAATATTTTCCTTCCTTAACATATACCCGTAGCGATTGAAATTTAGGTCGTGTGCACGCCCTATTGACCTCATAGCTGCGTTGTTGTCCTTGCAATAGAACAACTATTCCACGTCATTTTGCCTTGCCATGAAGAAAATATGACGCACACTTAAACCTAACGCCCAAACGCTACGGGTATATCGATGCAATATCGACTACGGCTATTGAATCAGCTACTCACACAAATCATGCTTTACCGGGTTGTAATGAATATAATCAATGTGACGATTGAAATCGTCCTGGTTGCGTATTTTATACTTCCAAAAATGCCGTTGCCTCTAGGTTGATTCACGGTGTGTTTTTTGATAAAAAACCCATTTTTTTACAATAAAAATAGTTTGCGAGTTTGTGATAAAAAGTACTGTAAAGCAACAAATGAGATTTGTTGAAAAAGAGAAGATTGGGGGAATCTGGATAATCATATATAAAAACCATACCTAACTATCCCATTCACTTTTTTTGAAAACAACACGATTAAGTTTCGTCCCCCATTTAATCACTCTGATCTTTGTTACACGGAACTCTGCCACTGAAGAAGGTGAGAGCATAGCCGTCAGGCTAAATCGGCTAACTGGGTAGGGTAGAACAAGCGCAGCGGTTCCACCAAACAGGATAAGAAGCATATTCAAAGTTCGATCAGCTATCGACGTCCGCCTTGACTCGCCGTTTGCCAATGAGCCGTTGTTGCATGAAGGCTTTTTTCTTCCGTCTATTTCAGGCAATCAGGTTTTTGATTTTTTTGTCAGCGGTCGTGAGCACAGAGGTGATTTATTGTTTTTTAACATAGCCTGTTGGTGGAACCGCTGCGCTTGTTTCACCCTACGCTTTATTTTTTGCTGAATAGAGCGGAACAAAAAAATCGACAAACATCCAACTCCAGCCTCTTCTCGGGTAGAACTTGGCCTGACGGCTATGGGCCTCTGTTGGGATAAGCGTGTCGGGGCACAAAAAACGTGCCCACCCTTGTAGCTTTTTGTGGCCACCCCCTTATCCAGCGCTTGTTCAAACTTCTCTTTCGAACAAATCACCCACTTCGCAATTAAACAGCTCGCACAGCTTATCCATTGCTTCCAGGTCAATACGTGAAGCCGTTTCTTTATACAGAAGTGTAATCGTATTGCGATTTAAGCCGGTTTCACGCGCTACATCGGCAATCTTCATTTTATGCTCGCCCATGAAGCGGGACAGATGACATCG
>JAADHS010000224.1 GCA_013151745.1 Gammaproteobacteria bacterium
TTGAACATCGTTTTGGGAAGCTGGAAATTCTGGAATTTTATTTTAACCAGGTACCGTATAAGGCAAATCGAAGAGGAATAATTCAGGCGGCGCATTATTATTTTGATCGTGATATCCATACGTTAAATGAAAAAGAAATGTTAGCGCTATCGGTATTGGTGCGATCGCCCCGATGGCTTGACCCGAAACAACAGTCACGCAATATTGAACGTACAATCGCAAATTTGACAGAGCGCCTGTATGAAGGGGAAGTGATTTCGGCGCAACGAAAGAAGATCACCGGGCAGCAATTATCACTTTTACAGCCTGATGCCTCATTCAATACACAACATTTTATAGAGTATGCAAAAGCTCAGGTACAAAATGATTATCAGGATGGTAAAGGTATTCATGCCACGGTCCACACGACCATCGATTCAGAAATACAATATAAAACACAACGCATTCTTGATAACGGATTAGATCGATTGAGCCAGTACAACGTCCACAATGGTGCTGTTCTTGTCGTTAACCATGAGACCAATGAAATTTTATCCTGGGTAGTGGGTTACGCAGGCAAAGACAATAAACCATTCAATCAGATGAACGCCGTTGTTATTGGCCGTCAACCCGGTTCCACGTTAAAACCGTTACTGTATGCAACTGCGTTGGCAAAAGGCTGGACGGCAGCGACTATGCTTGATGATTCACCATTAGAGGAAAGCGTTGGCTTGGGGATGCACACTTATCATAACTACAGCCGCGCACATTATGGCCCCGTTTCCTTGCGAGAGGCGCTGGGTAATTCCCTGAATATTCCTGCTGTGAGGACAATCCAGTTTGTTGGACCCAATAATTTTTTAACTTTTTTGTCTGATATTGGTATCAAGAGCCTGACTGGCCACCCCAATGTGTATGGAGACGGATTAGCACTGGGGAATGGTGAAATTACACTGTTTGAACTTGTGCAGGCTTACACTGTGATCGCCAGAATGGGAGATTACAAACCATTATCGTTTATCGGGGGTGATCATCTGTCTAACAGAAACCATCAGGTGGTTTCTGAGGATGTTGCAAGCCTTATTGCAGATATTATGTCTGATTTTGCGGCTAGAGATAAAGAATTTGGCAGAGGCTCTGTTTTAAATTTTCCGCATCAAACAGCGGTAAAGACAGGAACCTCCAGTGACTATCGTGATGCCTGGGCTACAGGTTTTGATGATAAATACACTGTCGGTGTCTGGATGGGAAATCTTGATTATTCGGAAATGCATGAAGTCACCGGATCGACGGGCCCTGCGCTTGTTTTGCGTTCACTTTTTAATTAACGAGCTGAATTATAACCGGGATGTGAAGCCTTTATATTTTAGTGATCGTCTGGATAAGCGGCGTGTTTGTATAGAGACGGGGAAAGCGGAAAGTGGCGGCTGCGACGCACGAGACGAATGGTTTATTGCTGGTACATATCCCTCAAAAAATAAAGTTACCCCTACAACAGGTATCCGGATTAAAAAGCCTGGCAAGGGATTGATGATGGCGATGGATCCCCGCATTCCTGATGAGTATGAATACTTTGAGTTTAAACTTACTGATATCGGCAATATCAAAAAAGTGGACTGGTTTGTGAACGACAGATTAGTAGGTACGACTGACACTAATGTCTATCAATGGAAACTTGCAAAGGGAGATTTTGTCGGTAAAGCGGAAGTTTGGCTAAAAGGAAAAGATGTTCCTGTTGTTACTGAAACGGTAGCTTACAAGGTCAATTAGATGAGACTGTGTGTTCTGCTAGCATCGGCTTTTTCAAAACTGGCATTCATCAGCTAATATTCAATTCGCACTAACTGTTCTGTCTTCTAAATGAAGTTGTATCCCGGGTTAACTTGAGCCACTGACATCAATGCGCAGAGGCGAGCGGCATGAAGGAAGGGAATAGACTGAGAAAGTAATTTGTGTAGTACGTTAACTGTGTGCATAAAATCCTCCAAAAAGTAAAGCGTTCGGAGAAAAAATTCGATGCACACACTATTTTAGGGGAACCATACACCCTGATTCATTGAAATCAATTGCTGTTTTGTGGGGATATCTCAGGGACAGAGCACGATTAAATCCCTTGAGGCTCTATTCCCCGCAGCTTGCGTCGTAAAATGTATGGATGAGCAAGTATATCCATAAAAGTCACAATGTTACGGTATTAATCTATCATCTGGTTTTTCCAGCTAAGTATAGGCGGGTAGTTTTTGATGATAATGTGGATAGGGTAGTAAAAGAAATTTGTTTGGAAATTGAGAAGCGGTATGAAATAAAATTTCTGGAGATTGGAACTAACAACGATCATGTCCATTTTTTGGTACAATCGGTACCAACGTATAGTGTGAGGAAGCTGGTAACGATGATAAAGAGTCTTACCGCCAGAGAGGTATTTGAGGAATGCCCACAGGTCAAAAAGAAGTTGTGGGAGGAGAGTTTTGGAGCGATGGATATTTTGCCAGTACAGTGGAAAAACATGGCAACGAAGAAATGATTGGGAAGTATGTGAAGAATCAAGGTAATGAATACCAAAAATTACATTCGAATCATCAGCTAGCGCTTTTTTAGATGCTGCTGCCAAATACCCCGCTTTCGAGAGAAACGAGAGGGCTTGCCCCGGGGATTTTTATTGTCCTATGATCGAATTTTTTTAGATACTAATTGATCATATGTTGTAGTGATGCTCCATTTCTAGTCATAAAGACATACATTCTCACACCGCCTGTTGGTTCTTCAAATTTTCGAAGAGTTATTCCGACGGATTTTGCAGAGAGTTTTTCCAATAAAGCAGCCTCTACCAAGTCAGATTGCATGCTGTTTTCAGTGTATAGTTCCATCTGGCAAATCGTACTTCGGCATTCTGTAGCAATAACGCTAACCCCTTCAAATTCTGTACTATCTGAAGCTTCCTCTAATGTTGGTTGTATATAGTCAACCCATTCAGTATCTCTTTCTTCAGATAACAGATAGGTCTTGTATTTATTCACTTCGTCCAATGCAGGGTCAGGGTCAAATTCCTGTGTTGAGTTTTTAGCTTGTCGGAGCTGACGGATATTGTCTCTTAAGCGCTGGTTCTCTTCTTTTAATTCAGACTCTTCATTGCAATTAAATTCTTCGCTGGAATGAGGCTGTTGATTTACAGTCACATGTTTATTAACAGCAGAGATGCGATTACTAACAGATTGTATTGAGGTGAAATCATCAGAATTTTTTGAACTTTCAAGATTGGCCTGTAGCCTGGCTGGAGTATTATTTTTTTCCTGTGTGGCTAGCGTCACAATCACGGTTATTATTACTGTTAATGAGATAAAAAATAATGATTTATATTTCATGTCATATTCTCTATATCAATGTGGTAATGATGACTTTCATTTATGTTTAGCATTGGCACGATGTAGTTGATGCGGTGGGTGTCGGCGATATTGTTTTATCGCTGACACCCGTCAGATGCATCATCTATCACACCATCATTTGCGAAAACTTTCCGGTCAAATGCGGTATATTTCCGTAAATGCAATTAATGCATGTGACAAGCGTATATACTTTTGTTGTCGCAATACCTGCCCTGGCAGCGCATACCAGCGGCGTATGTGCCAGTCGGTAAATAATTGTAGGCGGCTTCTTCTGAAAAATATGGCGTCCATGCACAATGGTTTTTAGTTGTATTTTGTAGTGTTGTGCATTGTATGGAAATATTATCACAATAACTTCCCTTGCAGCTTACCCCTGTCATAAAGGCATTGCCTGCACAGGTCCTGAAATTGGTACCTTCTTCGGAAAAATAGCCCGACCAATAATTTGTGCCAAACTGGCGATTAATATGTGCTTTTCGGATATATAAATTGTCACAATATCTTTCCGAGCAAAAAAAAGCATCTATCAAGTGTAAGTTGGATACAGTGAGCGGTGGATATTCTTCAGAGGTTCGTGAGCTCCAGCCAGAGTCAGCCTGGGCGCTGGTTACAGACAATGCACCCAAAACCACTATTACCAAAGCTGCAATTAAATATTTTTTTGACCTGTTCATCAGTATATCTCCTGTTGCCACTTAAGTGTTTGCTTTTAATGCGGAAAATCCTGTATTGAGTTTTTCCACATTGTGTTTCCCTACCATTCCGCTGACCACAAGTACCGGAGTATAGAAACTTTTTTTCCGAATTCAATAGCTACTTCACAATCGAGGAAGAATTAAAATTATGAAATTAAAAAAATATGATTTATAGAGCTCCCGATTTTGAAAAAAACAAAATTAAAAATAAAGACATTTAAGTGCCTTAGCCATATTTAGCCAGCTTCCATGCTTCGGTTGTGTAGAAAAATGCCAGTTTGTCGAGTAATCGACTTGCCTCTTTTGGCTCAAATACCTTGTACAGCGATGTACCAGCATAGGTATTCAGATTATCCATAACCAGTCGGATTGTTGTGGCTTGTGGGTAGTCTTCATCGACCAGTTTCCTGATTTGTAATGCTCAATTTTCTGCGGTGTGTTTTTCGGTCACATCGATACGCCTCCAGCTTCGTAGTGGTTAAAAAAATAAACAGGCTGAATTTATAAGAATAAAATTGTGCAATATCAAAAAATGATAAACCCCTTTGGTATTCCGTGGTTAGTTTGGTGCTTACATTTTGCGCGCTTTCAGCAATATCGGTTTCTTTTACACATTTACTGGTTTTCGTTTGTTGCTGGTCGATACAAATTCCCGACTGCTTGAAAGTAATAACCTTGTTTTACACCGAATTATTTTTGCGTCGCCACGAGCAATAACCAAAAAAACAGGTTTTTGCAGAGCTGAAGAGGAGTGTCATGTATTGCGATTCCAGGATGGACAGAGGTGGCCTCGCCGAAATCACTCACCGGAATTTAAGGCCAAGGTGGCATTTAGAGGCTGCCAAAGGTGAATACACGCTGGCTGAGCTGGCCAGGCAGCATGATGTGCATCCTGATCAGATTACCCAATGGAAGGTCCAGCTATTGGAAAGAATGTCCGGGGTGTTTGGGCAATCACCGGCAGCGGCTTCGCCCCCGGTTGACGTGAAATCATTACATGCCAAAATTGATGAGCTAACCTTGGAAAATGATTTTTTAGAACGTGCGCCCAGCAAAGCGGGTTTGCTGGGCGCAAAGCGATGATCCGCCGCGACCGGTCAGCGAGAGCGACCTGGCACTGATGAAGCTGATTGATCGTTTGCACCTGGGCTATCCGTTTGCTGGTAGCAGGATGTTACGCGACTTGCTGAAATTGAGGGGCATCCGGGTCGGACGTCGCCACATGCGCACGCTGATGCGGTGTATGGGCATCGAGGCGCTGTACCGCAAGGCGCCCAACACCAGCAAGAAACATCCGACGCACCGGGTCTGTCCGTATCTGCTGCGGCACTTGAGGGTAGAGCGGCCGAACCAGGTGTGGGCGATGGACATCACTTACATTCCCATGGCGCGTGGTTTTGTGTATCTCGCTGCCGTGGTGGATTGGCATGGACGGCAAAGGCTGCTGGCGTGATAACGTCTTTGTCGAACGGTTATGGCGAAGCATCAAATACGAAGAGATGTATCTCAAGGCCGACGAGTCAGTCTCAGAGGCACGGGCGTCGATTGGGCATTATCTGAGCTTCTATAACGCTGGCCGCCCCCATTCCAGTCTTGACCGACAGACACCGGATCAGGTCTACTTCAACACACTGCCCCTATCCGGGGTGGCTTAACCAGGATGAGCTGGGATCCACTTATAGAACTGGGTTTGGCTGTGCAGACAAGCGGGACCACCTCTCCTTTGAGAAATCTGCTATATTTTACATATCTCTCATCGATGCAAAAAAGTAAAGGCGAAAATATGATTTCAGCAACCTTGTCCAGTAAGTACCAACTGGCGATTCCCAAAGCTATCCGCGAGAAGCTCGGTTTACAAGCAGGGCAGAAGTTTACTCTCATTGCCAAGGGCGATGTCATCGAACAACTTGTTCCGAGACGTTCACTGGCTAAAGCACGTGGTCTGTTCAGGGGGGCAAACCCTGCGGGATATCGTGATCGCAAGGATCGTGCGTAATGGGTTGTCTGGTGGATACTTGTGGTTGGATCGAGTGGTTTACTGATGGTTGTCTGGCTGAACAATTTCAGCCCTGACTGGATGAAGTTGAGACGGTGGTGGTTCCAACTTCTCTCCAGTTCGAGCTCTACAAATGGGCAAAACGGGAAAGGGGCGAAATTCAGGCATTGGAAGCCGTTGCGTTGACAGAGCAGGGCATGGTTATTCCGTTGAGTACTTTATTGGCGCTTATGCATCGCTTGTCGTTTGCTGATGCGATTATTTACGCAACGGCCTGACAGGCTGATGTGCCTCTGGTCACCTCGGACAGTCATTTCGAAGGGTTGCCCGAGGTGACTTATTTTGTGAAATAGGCTGATACTTAGGCGCGCATGTAATGACTTCCTGTTTTTTGGGAGGCGTTCGTTCTTTGATTATAAAAGCTTGAAATAGAGCTTCAGGGCATGGCCACCATTTCTATTTTCATGATCTTTCCCAAACCAAGGTTTCCCAGACCAGAGTGCAGCAAATAAAGCCTGTCTGAATAGACTTCATCAAATACACGGATTAGCGTGTATTTTCTTTTTTACACGCTTAAGCGCGTATTATAATTCTGAGGCATCAATACCCGATACACAGAGAGGGCTTATGCTTATTCATTCGCCAGCAGGTCTGGCTCATATTATCGGGATCAGCATAAGCGGCAGGGTATGTCGCAAGTCATCATCGCTGAAGAGATTACTGTACGTCAGGACACGGTCTCCAAGTTTGACTTGAAGCCCGACAATGTGTGTTTGGAAACCTTTTCGTCTTCTTGCCACACTCGATATGGAGGTGCATATTGTGCCCAAAGGGCAATCGGTTTCAGCGGATGGAAAAATAAAAGAGTGGTCTGAGCCGTGGTAATAAAGGTAAAACGCCGGGTGTGAAAGACACACGAATTCCCATGCTAATATGCCATTTCCCATAAAAACCAAACGAAAATCAGGTGATCAAACATGAAAGCCGCCCAGCGTGTTGCGATTAATTCACGTTTGCGCAAGGAGTCAGTCTGGCGTCTGCTGGCGGCGGATAATGCGCCTGCAATTTTGGCGTTATTGCAGACACATTTGCTGGACAAGGAGCGGCGGGTGGCCAG
>JAADHS010000004.1 GCA_013151745.1 Gammaproteobacteria bacterium
TCTGAGCCCAGAAAACGCCGACCCTTGAGATAATTACTGGGCGTCAGCGTTAATTTCACGTCCACGTTGGCTCGTGCATTACCGGCAGAGTCCGTCACCAGAACATTATAAGGCTTGTTATAACGCGTCGCATCCAGAGCTGACATCAAATGGCTGGTACCGAGACGCACAAACAGATCGGCCTGAGCCACCGTGATGGCGACTGTCGTACAGAGTTCGCTTTGATCACACGGGAGAGGAAGATCCGGGCGGTTTTCCACTTCTGCCTGGATAACAACGCCATCCCGAGCGGTGGTCACCGCGGTGGAGGTATAGATCGTCGAAGCTCGCCCCAAGGTATCCGTCGTGTCGGTAGAATTGGAGATGGCACCGTTACTGTTATCTTGGACAATATTAAATCTAATAGGGATTTTTTTGACCAGGTTGTTGTTCGCATCACGTACCACAGCAGTAATTGCATCATTTTGACCATTAGGTCCGATGGTGGCTGAAGCGGCCTGCAACGTCAACTTGGCTGGTGTCGTGGCGATAAAATCGATGCTTGCGCTGGTTGTGGGGCCGTCGTTCACAAAGGCCGTGATCAATGATGGACCGGCATTGTTGGAATTGATGGTGACACTCGCCTGACCATTGGCTATCGTCGCCGAAGAAGCAGATAAGCTGCCCCGTGTGGCCGAAAAATTTACGACTTGCCCATCCGCTACCGGGTTGCCGCCCTGTTGCCAATCAAGAATAATGGTATGTGTGACACCAATGTTTAAATCGACATCGGGCAACGTCAAGTCGAACTGGTCAGCGGAGACATTGATGGTGTATTGCGCAACTGAGCCCAGAGAGGAGACGGTAATTACATCGGCCCCACCCTGAGTGCCCGTTAAGGTTACTGGGACTTCACCGCTGGCACCGGTCATCAACAAGTTTGCGCTTAACGTATTGTTGTTAGCCGAGCTGACCGTAACCGTTTTGTTGGGGATACCATTACCCTCTGAATCCTTCAAAAAAATAGTTAAGTCAATGTTATCATCGAACACAACAGAACTTTCGCCACTGATGCTAATAGTTGTACCGGTTACCGTGATATCTACATTCGCGCTTTGCTCTCCCGCAGTCGCCGTAACGGTGATGGTGCGGTTAGCAGGATCGCCCGCCGTGGATAAACTGGCTGTCGCCAAACCGGCAGCATTAGTGGTGCCAGCAGAAACCAACAGCCCCCCATCCGTTGCACTAAAAGTCACGATTTCACCCTCGACTAAAGCATTATTCACATCCTTTATTTGAGCGGTTAACTGAATTTCAGCGGTACTGGCAGAACCCAAAGTAGGCGTACTGGCAAGCAAAATAATGTTAGCAGCTTTGGAAATAACAGGGTCGATAACCGGATCTGTTATGGGATCCGTGACGGAACCGGTATTGCCTGGTGTTGTAAAGGCATCGCCACCACAAGCCACCAATAGCACGCTGAACCCTGCCCATATCACAGGTCGTAACACCTTGCGTAATTTTCCCGAAAAAGGGATGGGCTTTGTTTTGAAATCAATTTTGGTTTTCATTGCCATTCGCCTCTCTATACCTTTAGCGTAAATTCAAATTTTCTTTCAGAATTTTCGGAGTAATAAAGACCAATAACTCTTCCTTGTTATCGACATTAAGATCCGTACGAAACAATCTGCCCAAATAGGGAATATCACCGAGAAAGGGTATTTTCGTCACACCTTTGGTACTCGTTTTTTCCAGTATGCCGCCTAACACAACCGTCTCACCATTTGCGACTAAAACCTGGGTTTTAATTTCCCGGGTATTGATGCTGGGCGTACCCAAAAAGACGGCACCAACACTGTCTTTATTCACATTGAGATCCATAATTACCCTGTCATCTGGCGTAATTTGCGGAGTGACTCTTAAACTCAACACTGCTTTTTTAAACGAAACGGTTGTTGCTCCACTTGAAGCCGCTCGCTGATAAGGAATTTCTACGCCTTGCTCAATAAAAGCCTCTTGTTGATTAGAAGTGATAATTCTTGGATTAGACAAGACCTCACCCTTTCCTTCTTTTTGCATCGCAGATAGTTCCAGGTCAATCATGAAATCCGGACCTAAAATTCCTAAGGCAAACCGCCCTGCACTATTAATACTGGGTAGAGAAACGTTGAGTCTGTCGGTCAATGTAGGCAAAGCAATAGGTGCGGCATTACCACTGGTAGCTAGGTTCGTAATGGCACTTGATGCCATAGTATCGACACCGGTTGAACTGCCAGAAAAACCAACCATGCCATCACTACTGGGATTAACGCCTGTTGCGCCAAACTTAACACCAATTTCATGTGTGAAATTATCATTGGCGATGACAACTCTGCTCTCAATTAAGACCTGTCTTACGGGAATATCAAGCCGACTAACAAGTGCTCTGATTTCTACAATTTTCCCCGCTGTTTCCATGAGCAGCAACGTATTAGTGCGATCATCGACAGAAACACTGCCGCGTTCCGTTAACATCGTATTTTCTTGTGCTTTTAATAAAGCGGCGATTTCGGCTGCCTTTGCATAATTAATTTGAATGATTTCAGACTGCAAGGGTTCCAGGTCACGCAATTTCGCTTCCGCTTCCAGTTCTTGTTTTTCACGTGCCGCAATTTCTTCTGCTGGTGCAACCAGAATGACGTTGCCCATTTGTCGCATTGCTAACCCTTTTGTTTTCAAAATTAAATCCAGGGCTTGATCCCAGGGTACATTTTTCAATCTTAAGGTCACACTACCATTGACGGTATCACTGGTGACCAAATTCAACCCAGTGAAATCTGCAATAAGCTGTAACACGGCTCTTACTTCGATATCCTGAAAATTAAGTGATAATTTTTCACCCGTATAACCAAATTTTTCTTTTTCTACTTTTTTCTTTTGTTCGACCGTCAGCGGACGTATTTCCAAAGTAAAAATATCGTTTGATTGAAATGCAAGATGCTCATAATGCCCTTGAGTTGCAATTTCCATTTTTACGCCACCGGCTTTTGGAAAACTCTCAATAAAGTTAACTGGCGTTGCAAAATCAACAACATCTAAACGCTGTTTTAGTCTCTCTGGGAGTTTGGTATTTGAAAAGTAGGCAATTATTTTCCCACCCTCTCGAGTCACATCAACCACCGATGCTGTATTTGCAAAATTAACCGTAATTCGACCTTCACCATTTTTTCCACGACGAAAATCTATATGTTTTATGGATTGCTCTTCATCTTTTCCTGCATTTTTTGTCGTCGAGCTGGCGATGACGGAAGTTGGGCTTTCTAGTGTAATAAAAACACTATTACCGTCTATGCGGGTATCGTATTTGACCATGCGAATGAGATTTAGAACGACTCGAGTTCGACCTTGCGCCTCTACCGCCGTGATATTTCTCGCTGCCCCCAAGCTGATCGATGTCGATTTTTTTTTCAATCGAGATATGGTTTTGGGAAAATCCAGTGCTATGCGAGCAGGCTTATCTATACTAAAACTGTTCGGCATAGAGACCGGTTTTTCCATTGATATCTTTATTAATACGCGATTGCCAGGAAGACTGGAATAGCCTACATCGATTAATGCATTCCCCCCCTCTTCAGCGAACAAAGATTGAGGTAGTGAGACTACCAATAAGGTTAAAAATAACGCATAATAACGCATCAGCATCATCACAGGACTCTTAACTTGGGTCACCATCCCTCTCCTTTCAATGAACATAAAATATAGACTCCCTTATCTTAAGGATCAGTGCACCAACACTGTTCAGTTGGTGTATAAAAAATAAATTAACTTTAAACCTGACATTGAATTAGGTTTAATTCAATTTTCCAATTTTAATGCTGCTTCGCGCTCCTGCCAGCCACCAAGCCCATCAGGTAGTAATTCGGTCAGCGATAAACCTTCTTCCTTTAGTACTATTATTTTTCCATGGTTCTGTCCCATGTAATTACCTTTTTGTACTCGGTAGACCATGCCATCCGGGGCTTTTACGATGGCCCATCTACCTTCTTTTCGTGATAAAATTCCGACCATGCGTAAAGCATCCAGAGGAAATTTTTCCAGTAATTCTTTTCGACGATTAAAATTAGGTTGTAGTCCTTTCGATACTCGCTTCATTGACTCATGGCTTTGTGATGAATCAACCCACTGGGTAAACGGATCACGATATCTGCTAGCATTGTATTCATATAAACCAAAGGGTTTGAATTGGGGTAAGGCTTCTATTCGGCCTTTTTGAGCATTACGCGTTTCTTCTACATACATAGTAAGATCTGAAATATCAGAGACACTACATCCCATCAAAACAAGTAAAATTAGGCTATATAGAATTTTATTTATTTGAAGATTTATCATGCGCTGCATTTCAACATCCTGGCCTTTATGAGTCTTCATCATCAGATTCATCCAAGTAACGAAAAGTTTTTGCGGTTGCTTCCATAACTAATTTTTCAACACTCTTTTTTTCTCCCTTGGCAGGCCGTATTGCAATTTCCTGCAATGTCACAATTCGAGGTAAGGCGGCAACGTCACTAATAAAATTGCCAAATTCATGATAACTTCCCAAGACTCTGATTTTGATAGGCAGCTCGGCATAAAACTCAGCCGGAATTTCATCTTTAGGTTTGAAAAGTTGAAACTCCAATCCATTAGCCAGTCCAGTTTGAGAAATATCGACTAATAATTCAGCAACCTCTGTTTTACTGGGAAGCTGTCTTAACATCGCGCCAAAAGAACGTTCCATTTCTTCCATTTGTTTGACATACAAAGGTAAATTAACGGCTTTATTTTGCTTGAATGTAAATGTATTCTTAAGTTCAATTTCTTTTTTTTCTATATTTTCCAGCTCTGTTAATTGCTTTTGGGTGTCGAAAAAATATCCTGCAGATAACACACCTACACAGACCACCACAATAACCAGTACTTTGAGAGACAGCGGCCAACTACCAATATCATTGGGGTCAATGTCCCTGAAATTAATCGCAGATAAATCCATTAGCTATTCTCTTCTTCTTTTAATTTATTGGTCAGGGAAACATTCAGTGTGAATTTACTATTACGTCGGCCGCTCTTTTTTTTGCTTGATTCAATCACGCTCAACTTGGGCTCTGAAAACCACTCAGACCCATCTAAATTACGCATGAATGCAGAAACACGTGCATTTGATTGGGCGTAACCCTGAATAGAAAATACGCCGTTAGATTGTTTAAGGCTGGTTAAATACACACCATCAGGCAGTGTTTTTACCAACGCATCAAAAATATGAACTATTTGTGGACGACCTTGTTGTAGCTGCTGAATAACCTCCATACGATCGAGGAGATTTTGTTTTTTCTTTTCCAGCGTATTAATTTCTTTTATGAGCAGGTCAACTCTTACTATTTGCTCTTCGAGAAATGTATTTCTCATATTTTGATGATCTAGTCTTTTTGCAGCTTCCAAATGCACTGCGCCAATCACTGCCAACATCACACCCACAGAAATCCCAAGTACCGTAAAAAATTTCTGCTGACGCTCTTTTCTTAACGTATCGCGCCAAGGTAATAAATTAATAGTTGTCATGAGCTAAAACTCCGCATAGCCAGTCCGCATGCAATGAGTAGTGAGGGCGCATCCGCACTCAGTGCCTGGGCTGAAATTTTTGGGGACAGAGACATGCTGGTAAAGGGGTTGGCGATACTTGTTGAAGTACCTAATTTCTCTTCTGTTAGCTCATCGATGCCTGGAATTGAAGCACAACCCCCCGCTAAAATAATGTGATCCACGCTGTTATATTGCGTCGATGAAAAGAAAAATTGTAACGATCGACTGACTTGTTGTGTCATCGCCTCTTTGAAAGGAGATAATACCTCCAGTGTATAGTTGTCTGGCAGCCCCCCCTGTTTTTTTGCCATCCCAGCTTCGTCAACAGAAAGCCCATAACGGCGTTGAATTTCTTCCGTCAGTTGCTTTCCGCCAAAAACCTGTTCACGTGTGTATATAATGTTAAAATCGTGAATAACGTTCAGTGTCGTCATGGTGGCACCCACATCGACGACGGCTACCGTTTTTCCCGCGCCATGATCGGGTAATTGTTGCCCCAGCAGGGAAAAGGCCGTTTCCAGACAATAAGCTTCAACATCGACGACCTTTGCAGTAAGTCCACCCAATTCAACAACGGCAACACGCACATCCACATTTTCACTTCTTGAGGCCGCTAATAAAACATCGACCGAATCTGATTTTTTTTCTGATGGGCCGATGACTTCAAAATCCATGTTGACTTCTTGAAGAGGATAAGGAATATACTGGTCAGCCTCCAATTCGATCTGCGCTGCCATCTCTTTGTCGGATAAAGTATCCGTCATTGTGATAACCTTGGTGATTACGGCCGACCCGGCAACGGCAACCGCTGCGAGGCGTGATTTGGTCTTTGATAATTTAACTGCACGAGAGACCGCGCTACCAACAGCGTCAACATCTGCTATATTCTTTTCTACTACAGCTTGAGGAGGCAGAGGCACAACAACATAGGATTCAACTCGATAGCGTGAACCACTTTGACTCAGTTCAATGAGTTTGACTGCTGTAGAACTAATATCCAAGCCAAGGTAATTGTTTGGACTCGATTTGAGTAATGGCATCATTTCGATTTATCATTCATCCTGAATTGAAATATAAACGATGTTTTCGCAAGACAAGACGTATGTTAATCATCTGCTTAAAACATCACCCTAATACACTTCTCTACGGGTTATCGGTAGAGGGAATAGAAACATTAGTGGCAATCATGAGCGACTATCCTGAAATACCAAGCAAGTCATTTTAAAACCTATGAAAAAATTTAAACAATTAGTCAAAATTGGCTTTAAAAGCCTGTTATTACTTTCATTTCTCGGAAGCCTGGCTATCGCGGGCGTTTATTTTTACCTAGCTCCTGATTTACCTTCAACGGCAGTTTTAAAAGACGTTCGATTTCAGGTGCCATTGCGGATCTATACTGAAGAAGGGGTTTTATTAGGTGAGTTCGGTGAAAAAAAACGCCAACCCGTTCGCTTTGAAGACATACCAGAACAAATGGTCAAGGCGCTGACCTCATCTGAGGACAGCCGTTTTTTTGAACATCCCGGGGTGGATTATCAAGGATTAATGCGGGCTGCGTGGGTCTTGCTCACTACGGGTGAAAAAGCGCAAGGGGGCAGCACGATCACCATGCAAGTGGCAAGAAACTTTTTTTTGAGTCGAAAAAAAACTTACACACGAAAAATAACCGAAATATTACTGGCGTTAAAAATTGAACAAGAACTCACAAAAAACGAAATATTAGAGCTTTACTTAAATAAAATTTACTTTGGCAATCGAGCTTATGGTGTCGCCTCAGCAGCACAGGTCTATTACGATAAAAAATTAGAAACGCTCTCGCTAGCTGAAATCGCAATGATTGTTGGTCTGCCCAAAGCACCGTCTACATATAATCCAATCGCTAATGCTGAACGCGCACTCCTTCGTAGGAATTATGTTCTAGGTCGTATGCATACCCTGGCATATATTAATGATGAAACCTATGAACAGGCTATTGCCGAGCCCGTTACAGCTAAACTTCATCGCCAGACAACAAAAATTGTAGCGCCTTACGTTGCTGAAATGGCTCGCAAACATATGATTAAGTTGTATGGCGACGATGCCTATAGCGCGGGATATAAAGTGATAACCACCATAAAAAAACCTTTACAGAAAGCGGCTAACCAGGCACTGCAACAGGCCTTGTTTGATTATGATGAACGTCATGGTTATCGAGGACCCATCCAGCATTTGGATTGGGTAGGCAATGCCAGCCCGCAGGAATGGCAAAAGTATTTAACCAAAGTAACGAGTATTGGTCCGCTTAAACCTGCTTTAGTGATCGCCATGGAAGAGCAGCGTGCGCACTTGTTTTTCAATGAAGAAAAAAATGGGGTCATAAACTGGAGCAACATGAAATGGGCAAGAACCTACCTGAGTGACAATCGTCGCGGTCCGACGCCTAAAACCGCAAGCGATATCCTCAAAATTGGCGATATTGTGATGGTGACACAAACGGCCAAAGACGAATGGCGACTTGCCCAGGCCCCGACAGTCAGTGGTGCACTCATCTCTCTCTCGCCAAAAGATGGCGCTATTCGAGCATTAGTCGGCGGGTTTTCATTTTATCAAAGTAAATATAATCGTGTTACACAGGCAAAACGCCAACCAGGCTCTAGTTTTAAGCCTTTTATTTATTCTGCTGCTTTGAACAGTGGTTTTACGGCAGCCTCTCTTATTAATGATGCGCCTGTCGTTTTTGATGACCCAGGAATTGAAGCGGCATGGCGACCTGAAAATTATAGTGGTAAGTTTTTTGGGCCAACACGACTTAGAGAAGCTCTGACCCGTTCCCGCAACCTGGTTTCAATCCGTTTGCTCCGTAGTGTGGGTGTAAAAACAGCATTAAAATATATTGAAAACTTTGGTTTCGACACCGCACAATTACCCCGCGACCTGTCACTTTCTCTTGGCAGCGGGGTGGTGACACCTCTAGAATTGGCAAGAGGCCACGCTACTTTTGCCAACGGTGGCTTTGCCATTCAACCTTATTTTATAAAGAGAATTGAAGATGCTAGGGGTGAGGTTATTTTTACAGCGAACCCGCCTGTTGTTTGTCCTCTATGTGAGGTCACCCCTGCTCTACACGTGAATCCGGGTATTGATGAGGAGACTCTGGATCCCATCCCGGAACTCAATTTGGCACCTAGAACAATTTCTGCGCAAAATGCATACATTATTTATTCGATGATGAAAGATGTCGTGAAGCGGGGGACGGGCAGACGCGCCTTGAAACTGGGTCGACAAGATATCGCAGGGAAAACAGGTACGACAAATGATCAACAAGATGCCTGGTTTGTTGGTTTTAATAGCAAGCTACTTGCTATTAGTTGGGTCGGGTTCGATGACCCGAGGCCTCTAGGAAACCGTGAAACAGGAGGTCGAGCCGCTCTGCCTATGTGGCTCTATTATATGGAAAAAGCACTCAACGGCGTCCCTGAATCCAGCCCTGAGCAACCCCCGGATATCATCACCGTTCGCATCGATCGAAAAACTGGCTTGCGTGCGCACAGCAATACCCCTGATGCCATGTTTGAAGTTTTTCGCGGTTCGTATATTCCCAAGAGAGGCCTTAAAGCGGACGATTCCCAACAAATAGACATCACGACACCCGATACCGAGCCTTTATTTTAAAGCCGTTTCACTTGTTACTTTCTCTGTGAGTTGTAGACAAGTGCGGTTACGGTTCAGTTTGTCCTGAAAATAGGCGAATCAAGAGCTTGTTCGATATACCCGTAGCGTTATGAACTCAAGCATCTGGCATCACAACTTCGGCTCTTCTTTGAACGTTTTTCAATCAAAAAATACTCACTTTAGCCCACTAGAGCTGCGTTTTTTCTCAATCAGAACGTTCAAATAGAAACCCAATTTGTGCGCCACTTGCATAAGTTATTTCATTCTCATTCCTTAATTCATCAGAATTGAACTTCATTGTGTCTCGATTCAATAAGCATATTGTCATTTTTTAAGGTTTTAATGTCTCTGGAGCCAAGCAAAATAGCTCAAATTTTTTACATAAGGAGCACAATATGATTAATGACAGCGCAAAACGTACATTTAAAAAGAGTCTGATAACACTGGCACTCCCTGCTACATTCACTATGATGGCCGCTTGTGCCGGTGACGGTGTTGAAATAACGTCAATGAAGAAAGGAGAATTTTCAGATATTTCAGCGACGACAGAAGCGCCAATGGCCACACGCTCTTCTTCGTCAGATGGGTCTGCTAACCCTCTTAATACATCAACCGAAAGTGGAGAAACTCAAGCAACAACAGGGTTTGAAGAGACAGGAGTTGCATTGCATGAAAAAACCGAACGGGTTGTTGTCGAAGTCGCTGAATCAACGGAGGAAACAAAGATAAACAGTGAACCCCCCTTTGACGCATCGCCAGAAACAGCAGTAGCCGGTTTTGCTCCTCTCATCGACAACAACAAAGAGGATAAGCAACCCGTGATTGAAAGTGTTGAGACGAACATCAATATTGCAGTGAACGAGGTTGAGGCTATTGCCTATCCTCAATATCGAGTGGTTAAATTCAAATTTAACAGTGCTGAAATCAGCTCTTCGGATATGGATAAATTGACCGAACATGCCTTGTACCTAAACCGCACTCCCAAGGCAATACTGACGGTCAGTGGCCATGCGGATAGTCAGGGAGATAGCCTATATAATCAAGTACTAAGCGAGCAACGCGCCCAACAGGTCGCTGATTTATTGATTCAGATGGGTGTTCGCCCGGAACAAGTTAAAACTCAAGCTTTTGGTGATGACCAACCTCTGGATAAGTTAGTGGCTTATAAAGATAATCGCCGAGTAGAACTGACTTATGAAGAGCCTGCACTATTATCCAGTCGTACAAAAAACCGAACAAAGTAATATGTAAAACGAGCCAGCAGGCGAAGGGTCACCGTATTTTTGAGATGAGGTTCGTCTGCTGGCCGGCCCCACAAAGAGGGGGGAGCCGTTATACGGCTCCGCCGACCATGCGGGAAGAGGACATGCCTTTATGTTGCCGTGAATTTTCACAGCTTTTTAGTATGGCGTATAAGCGATCTTTCAATTGTACTCGCCATCGTTTCAAGGGTTCAACGCCTTCTGATGAATTTATCGATTTTTCACGCCCGCTGATTTTTTCATCTGTAGCGTGGTATTGATTGAGTAGCCGGATAAATTCAGCATCACTGTTTTTGAGATATTCGATTCTTGTTTTAAACTCAGGAAAATCATTACTTAGGTGATGTCGTACGCTGTACATTTTCAACCTCCGTTATGTCTAGTTTTTGTTTAAACCAGAAGCATCGCACGAGCCAGTGTCCGTCGTCAACCAGGAAGCCTGCTTAATTTTTATGGAGAAAGGCCAGTGTCGCCTTTATGATTGACGGTCTCTATAAATTTTCTCTAATCGATTGTTAATTAAAGGGTTTATGGAAAGTTTTTCAGTGTCGATAAAGCAGGTCTGCATGAAATCAAGCTCATCAACATCGCGTCCTCCGTGTGGAGCACAACTTAAGAAGGGAAAGTTGAATGCCAAACGACGAAAATTATTTCGTGCCTGTTTTTTAGCTTGGAATTTCCGCTTTCTGTTCACGTCCCAGCAACTGAGAAACCGCATCTACCGGTTTGCGAGCACAATATAATACTTGGTAAACTTGCTCGATGATCGGCATATCAAGGCCATATTTACTCGCACAACGATGCGCTTCAAGCGCGGCCTGATAACCTTCAACCACTTGATCAATGTGAGTTATGGCGGTTTGTATTGTCTCTCCTCGCCCAAGCGCCAAGCCGAACCGACGATTGCGTGACTGATCATCAGTACAGGTCATTAATAGATCGCCAATTCCGGACAGCCCCATAAAAGTTTCTCTCGCACCGCCTAAGATAACGCCAAAGCGTGCCATTTCGGCAATCCCACGTGTGACTAATGCGGCACGGGCATTAGCACCAAAACCCAGTCCATCTGAAATGCCAGCCGCAATGGCAAATACATTTTTTAACGCACCGCCCACTTCTACGCCAGTCATATCAGGGCTGGTATAAACCCGAAAATTTTCATTATGAAAAAGTTGGGCGAAACTTTCTGCCGTAGCCTGATCAGAGGCCGCAATAGTGACCGCTGTAGGCAGTCCTGCAGCCACTTCCGCAGCAAAAGTGGGGCCGGAAATCACGCCATATGGAAAGGGTTTGTCCATTTCTTCAAGAAACACAGTATGTAACAATTTTCCCGAACCACTCTCAAAACCTTTTGTTGCCCATACACAATGTGATATTGAGCAGCCAGTCGCAATAATAGCCTGCACGACCTCTCTAAAAGCATGACTAGGTACAGCAATCAGAATGCGGCTGGTTAGGGCCAGAATTTGGCTGATTGAGTGATTGAGGTGCAGTGTATCGGGAAACAACACGCCGGGTAAATAACGTTGATTGCAGCGCTGCTGAGCCATTTGCTCAACATGCTCGCTATTATGCCCCCATAGATAAACGTTATGCCCGTTTCTAGCTAACACCAGAGCAAGTGCTGTCCCCCATGAGCCCGCACCCAGCACGGCAATGGGGCGACTCATAATACAAGTACGGGGTTGAGTGAGGGATAAGGCAATTGTAAGATACCAGAATTACATCGGATTTTGTTTTCGGAAAAACTGGCCAAAATAGCTGGGGCGCAGCAGGTTAATCTGTTCCCGAACAGCACTCTTAGTGCGTCGTTGATGGCTCAGCCTGCTCGCCTGCCTGTATTTGTTGTTGATGTTGGGCATAGATAGCATCAAAATTAACAGGGGCAAGCAAAAGCTGGGGGAAGCCCGCTTTTGCTATTAAATCAGAGATGGCTTCACGGGCATAAGGGAACAGTATATTGGGGCAATAGCTTCCTACCATCTGTCCTAATTCTTCGTCTGCAAAACCTTCAATAGTAAAAATACCCGCTTGCTGAACTTCAATCAAATAAGCGGTTTTATCGTCTAATTTGGTCGTTACTGTCACCGTTGTGATGACTTCGTGAACTTGGTCACCTATTTTTTTTGCGCTGTTTCCAAGCTGAACATTGACATCCGGTTTCCATTCAACTTGAAATATTTGCGGAGAATTAGGTGTCTCAACAGAAACATCTCGTGTGTAAATTTTTTGAATCTGAAAACGAGACTGATTGCCTGCTGCTTGATCCGCTGTTTCAGACATGTGATAACTCCTAAATTTTAGAGCGATAAAATAAAATAGCAATACGAAAAAGGTTATTTAATCAAAGGTAAATTAGCATTTTCCCACGCCATCATCCCGCCTGCTAATTTGTAAATCTCTGCAAATCCCTGTTTTTGTAATACGCCCCCTGCGCGAGCAGAGTCTTGCCCTGAGCGACATACCAATAAAACCGGATTACTTCGAGATTCAGACAGCTCTCCCAACCGTGATTCTAACAAACCAACCGGTATATTTTTAGCATTCAGAATATGGCCTGAGTTAAAAGTGGCCTCATCTCTCACGTCAAGTACAATCGCGTTGTCCTGATTCATTAATCTGACGGCCTCATTAGGCGGAATATCTTTAAATCCTAATAAACGGCCTCGAAATTCTGTCATGATTAAAGCAAATAATATGAAGATAAATAGCGATGATAAGATCCAGTGATCTACAAGAAAACCAAAAAAGTCACTCATTCAACAAACCCTGTGATTACAACTAAAAAACAATGGAGTGCATTCACGCTCCCAATGCGCCACGGGCATAGTCTAACTCAAATAAGTTCGTTTTTTAGGATAATAGGTCTATTTTTAACGAAAATGAGAGGAAAACTGAATCAATGTGGCTTGCTCTCAGTAAATCAGTTTGTTCTCGAACAGTTTTCTAGCGTAAACTGGGCTTCGCTACGAGCAAGCAGTATAATTTAAAGCTAAAAATCATTATATGTAATAAAGTTAAAGGCCTTATGAAAAAAACTCGACCTGTCATTTTATTAATTCTGGATGGTTGGGGTTATAGCGAAAACCGATACGGTAACGCCATTCTCGGTGCAAAAACACCCACCTGGGACAAGCTGTGGTCAATTTATCCCCATACGTTGATAAATTGTTCTGGCACTGAAGTTGGATTGCCTAGCGATCAAATGGGCAATTCGGAAGTGGGTCACCTCAACCTGGGTGCTGGAAGAGTTATTTATCAAGAATATTCACGTATTAACAAAGCACTTGAGGAAGGTTCTTTTTTTACAAATGACAGTCTATGCCAAAGTATTGATCAAGCGGTCAGTCAAGACAAGGCCGTACATATACTTGGATTGTTATCTCCAGGCGGGGTTCACAGTCACGAGCAGCAAATTCACGCTTTGGTTAAACTAGCGGCGGATCGAGGGGCAAAAAAACTGTATGTGCATGCTTTTTTAGACGGCAGAGACTGTGCTCCAAAAAGTGCGGCTCGCTCTCTTCATCTCATGGAAACGGTATTTGAGCGCTTGGGGCAGGGTCAATTCGCCTCTATTATTGGCCGGTATTACGCAATGGATCGAGATCATCGTTGGCCAAGAATTCAGCTTGCTTATGATCTGATCACAGCAGGCACAAGCGACTATACTGCAACAACGGCGATAGCAGGTCTTGATGCGGCCTATGAGCGAGGGGAAACGGACGAGTTTGTGAAAGCAACGCGGGTCTCATCAAACAACGCTGAAACCATACGTGTTAATGATGGGGATACCGTAATTTTTGCAAACTATCGGTCGGATAGAGCCCGACAACTGACTCGCGCATTTATTGAAAAAAAATTTACAGGTTTTACTCGTCAGGTCACACCTAAGCTCTCATCATTTGTAAGCTTAACTGAATATAATAAAGACTTTCAGTGCGTGGTTGCTTATCCGGCAACCAGTATTCGTAATGGCTTTGGAGAATATATTGCTACAAAAGGCCTCAGACAATTGCGTATTGCTGAAACCGAAAAATATGCTCATGTCACCTTCTTTTTTAATGGCGGTGAAGAGGCGGCGTATGAAGGAGAAGATCGCATATTAGTCCCTTCACCTGATGTTGCCACCTATGACCTTGAACCCGAAATGAGTGCTCACGAGGTCACAGAAAAACTATGTACAGCGATTGCCAATAAGACCTACGATACGATTATTTGTAACTATGCTAATCCTGACATGGTGGGTCACACTGGTGATTATACGGCCACGGTAAAAGCCATTGAGGTGATCGATCAATGTTTGGGTACGATACTTCAGAGCGTCATTGCAGTCGATGGTGCAATGCTGATCACCGCCGATCATGGCAACGCTGAACAATTATATGCTGATGAAAACCAATCACCTCATACCGCTCATACGACCAACCTCGTTCCTTTGATTTATGTGGGACGTTCTGCCGAATTGGCGGCTCGCGGAACACTCGCAGATGTCGCGCCGACTTTGCTTGACTTGCTCGGGCTGGAGCAACCGGGCGAAATGAGTGGACGTTCACTGATTAAATCGCGCACCAAATAAAACTTGTATTTCAATAACTAAACCACCTATGCTGCCAAGAGGCTATCCAGGAATAGACATCGTTGCAGCCAAGCAAACTTGGCGGAAAACGATTACGATTCCCGCATAGTCTCGAAAAAGACGGTATGGTCACAGCAGGAGCAAAAAATGGGAATATCAAAACAAAGAAAATCAACCAAGCAAATTATTTATTATCTCGTAGCGGGGGTATTGTTAATAAACAGCTCAACTGTCCTCGCTGAGCGTACTGTCCCTAAAGCACCGCTGCCACTTAATGAGTTGCGTGCATTTACCGAAGTCTTTGAAAAAATTAAAACGGATTACGTTGAACCCGTTGGTGATGCTTCGTTGCTTGAAGGCGCGATACGGGGCATGCTTTCAGGGCTGGATCCGCATTCATCCTATTTAGACCCTGACGCATTCAAAGAACTACAAGTCGGAACTTCTGGTGAGTTCGGCGGCCTGGGTATCGAAGTCGGTATGGAGGATGGCTTTATTAAAGTCATTGCTCCTATTGATGATACCCCTGCGCAAAAAGCAGGCATCAAATCAGGCGACTTGATTATTCGCATTAATGAAACTCCGGTAAAAGGGCTCACTTTGAACGAAGCGGTTAACCTGATGCGAGGAAAGCCAGGTAGCGAAGTGAATCTGACGGTGGTTCGAAAAGAGGCGGATAATAACCCGCTTACGTTCACTATTTCACGCGCCATCATTCAGGTTAAGGGCGTTAAATCAAGAATGCTCGAGCCTGGGTTTGCCTATATTAGAATCACCCAATTCCAAAACCATACTGGCGAAAATGTGATTGATGCGCTCAGTAAGCTACAAAAAGAAAGTACCGATAACCTGAAAGGGCTGGTGCTTGACCTGCGTAACAACCCGGGTGGCATACTGGGTGCCGCGGTTTCAGTCTCTGATGCTTTTCTTACCGAAGGCTTGATTGTGTATACCGAAGGCCGAGTGAAAGATTCTCAGCTTAAGTTTAAAGCGACGCAATCCGATTTGCTCAAAGGTGCGCCGCTCATTGTGCTTGTCAATGAAGGATCGGCATCGGCATCGGAAATCGTCGCCGGTGCCTTGCAAGACCATAAACGAGCGCTCATTATGGGAGAGCGGACTTTTGGTAAAGGATCAGTACAAACTATTTTACCGATGAATAATGGTTCTGCACTGAAGCTGACCACCGCGCGCTACTACACCCCAGCAGGTCGATCTATTCAAGCCGAAGGCATCATACCGGATATCAAACTTGAAGATTTCAAGGTATCCAAAACCGAAAGAAACGGTTTAAGCATGTTAAAAGAGGCGGATTTATCCAGGCATTTAGTAAAGCCTGAAAATAGCGATAATTCGACGGGGAAAACAAATGAAGAACCCTCGTTGGGAAAAAAGAAGCCAGAGACGGCCTCATTAACAGAAACAGATTATCAGCTTAGTGAAGCACTGAACTTATTAAAAGGGCTGGCTATCTTTGCACGTAAATAGGTGAAGGGCTTAGCTAAGAGAGTCGGTTTAGGAACATGAGACTTTACAGGGCTTTTACTTGGCATAACTTGTGCTTTATTTGTAAGGTGTGACGTTTTTGTAATCTCTCAAAATCGTCATTTCTTCTTTACCCTCTCTTTTGGGGCGCGCCAGCGCCCTATTTTTTTGCCTAAAAATCTATTGTATGTGCTTGAGCCCGATAACCATGATTACTCCCAGCATTTAATAGTACTTTTTGGCATGCGTCATGCATTGTTGTACAGTGTGACGTTTTTGTAATCTCTCGAAATCGTCATTTCTTCTTTACCCTCCCTCTCTTTTCGGGGCGCGCCAGCGCCCCATTTTTTTGCAAAAAAGAAAATCCAGTTTCAACAAGCCAAACATCAGGTAACCGACTGAATTATAGTTAATTTTTTATAGTGGCGATGTTATTTAGCCTAAAAAATGCTATTGACCCCAGGCACTTGACCCACCTAACTATGCGGAAACAACGTTTACCTCCAAAAAGATAATTACGATCCCCCCCACACTACGTTATTCGCACCCGTATCTTGCGCTTTAATATCTGCATTTTTTAAGATTAATCGTAAAATAGAGAGGGTTGAGCAAAAAAAAAGCAAAAATGTTCAGGTTTTATGGGAAGCAATAACGCATTCTTAATGGAATAAAAGCATACCAAGCAAGAGCGTAAAAAAAAAGCGCTCGTCAAATAAATGACTGAACGACAAAATATTGACGATTGCCTGGCAAAATTCTGTCACCCTGGCTCGGCTCTTCAGTCCTTTTTCTACTAACAAAAGGATATCGGTACCGACAAAAAATCCTTTAGAAAATTTATACATTTCCTTTTTTCCGTATTTGTACCCATGGCGTTATGAATTTAGCCTAAGGTTCTTTAGAGGCTATATTTGCATTGATAAGCTATTATTTTTACGATTATTTTAGAAAACGCAGTTAATCCACCTAGTTATCTAGAAAAAAGCCACATCACCAACAAGGTGTACGCTTTCGTACATCCCTATGCTTTGCGATATTTGCTCATCCTTAGACTCCACCACAGTTTTTCCCGCTACGTTATTCGAATCAATATAAAATACATGGATGTACTGAATGTAGCGAAAAGCAGGATGCCGGTAGCAACCTTGCACTTATAGCCCTGAAAAAAATGCCATTGGGATACATTCGCCTCTAACTGCGTTTTCTATAGGATTATAAATGCTTGTGAATGGCTCAAGTGTTAACATGCAAAGTGTTAGCTTGCGCGGAGACGTCTTAGATTCGGTTTTTCTGATTGAGACTCTATGAATACAGAAGGCAACGCAAAAGCAGTTGCGAAGTAAGCCGAAAAAAAGGTGTAGGTGTGCGTGAAAAAGCCTGCAACATTATAGCTATGGGTATATTTGAGGGGTTTTAAGGGTTTAACAATAACCCGTATCTCGTTAATTTTGGATTAAATAGATGTCCTCGACCTTACTTGCCGTATGTTATAGAATTTAGATCACTTCTTAGAGGGGAGGGAGGCATGAAACGAAAAGGATCAACATATACCTATACCTACAAAACTATTATAATTAGTATGTTAATGTGGGTATCACCTACAGTAGCAGATCCCAATCTGAAAATTCTTTTTCCTGTAGATGGTGCGAGTTTCCAGGAGGGGGAACCCATTCCTGTTAAATATGAAATCAAGCCTAATCCTGGTGGTGATCATTCTCATATTTATATTAATCATAAAGAAGCAGGCATTTTACGCCGCAAAAAAGCTACTTTTACTCTCAACCCTTTGCCAGTCGGCAAACATTCAATTTGTCTAAAAGTTGTCAATAAGGCGCACACACCCATTGGCCAAGAAACCTGTATTAAAATTATGCGATTGTAAACGATGCAATGGGAAAATCTCTTCTATGCCTTGACTCAGTTAGTCCATAATTTTGGTGCCTTAATAGTTGTTGGCGGCGCATTGGCTGGACTCAAGGTACAGATCAATAATCTGGATCTCAAACGAAAATTTGCTTGGCTGGTGCTCATCGGATGGGGCGCGCAAACCTTCAGTGGTTTACTGTTTGGTGCGATTAGCCTCTATTTTTATGGCGAAACACCAGATTTGCATTCAACGGCGCAGGCCGCTTTGGTGATAAAGTTGATCTGCGCGGTGTTAGCTATTTCTCTGGTTTTGTTTTATATAAAAAGTGCAGAGAATTGGAGCAATAAGGGGCGTTATCGTGTTTGGTATGGGTTAACGGGGTTTGGTGCAACGGCGTTAACGTCGGCTGCCTTTTTACGATGGTTTTCGTAGTTTATGGGTAGAATAAAAATAAAAACCTTTGATGAAAACGGTATACGTAGCTCGAAACGTAAAGAGCTGCTAGTCACGCTTTTGTTATTGGTGTTAACTGGCGGCGCTGCTGCCGGTGAACACACGAATTTTTTTGGTATCAAATTGGTAGATATCCCCTCGGGTAGTTTTGAAATGGGGTCGTGTATGGTGACCGAGGGGATGCAAAAAGAAAACCGTAAACGTGTTTTTCTTGGTTTGCCTGTAGTCGGGCTTGGTTGCGGTATATTAGATAAAAACGTAAATGACAATGAGACACCGCAACGCACGGTAAAAGTCCCAGCCTTTAAAATAGCGAACACACCGGTTACCGCTGCACAGTACAAAAAATACCTTAATGCGATTGGCGAGGTGGAAAATAAAGACGATTGGGGGCTTTATACCGAAGAATTTAAACGGCTTAACTCTTTTGATGATAATGCGCCCGTGGTACAGGTCTCATGGCACGAGGCACAAGATTTTATCCGCTGGCTGAATGAGAATAAACCCAAAAACGACCCTTACACGTATCGCATGCCTTCAGAGGCGGAGTGGGAGTATGCCTGCCGTGCCGGAGGTAAACAACGTTATTGCGGTAGCGATAATGTGTTTGACATAGGCTGGGTCAATCGTGAAGGAACAGAAAATCAGCGCGAAGTTGCGAGTAAAGCACCTAACGCCTGGGGCGTATACGGTATGTCTGGCAGTATTTGGCAGTGGGTGGAGGATGTCTATCACGATAATTACGTGGGTGCACCAACCGATGGCAGTGCATGGAATGCATTAAGTATGGATGACGATGAAATATTGCTGCGGGAAATCGAAATGGTAAGTCAGTCTGCTCGCAAGGGAAAAATGAAAAAAGTTGAAGCGGCATTAACAATTGAGCGGTTGCGGTATGATGCGGGTATTAAAGATCGTCGTGGCGTACAACTCAAGAGCGAGACTCTCGCTGCACGTGTTTTGCGTGGCGGCTCTTGGCGTTTCAGCGAAAATTTCGCCCGTGCAACCTATCGCTTGGCGGGGGAGCCTGGTAATTGGTACTACGGTAACGGCTTTCGTGTTGCTGCATCGATACCTGTGGAAATTAAAAATTAGGTATACCCTATAGATTTGGTTTTTCCGATTAAAAAAAAGCCAAAAATGCGGTGCCGCTATGCGTGAAAGCGCCTGCGCCTAATTTTTTTATGCCACTATAAGGTTAATGCCGGATTCTCAAATAGGATGGGGATACCACAAAGGAGGTCAGCATTGTTACCGTTAACGCCGCTTCATTATTCCATTAATAAGTTAGCTGTCGCATTGGTATTTATCGCTTATGTGTCTACATCAACTGTGAGCGCTGAAGAATTCACCAATTTTTTAGGAATGAAATTTGTCGCTATCCCAAGTGGCAGCTTTAAAATGGGAGCGGCCTCGAAAACGTTCGATGTGAACCCCAATGAATTACCGCAACACACCGTAGAGGTCTCATCCTTTCAAATTATGTCGACGGAAGTCACCTTGGCGCAGTATAAACGCTACATTATCGAATCAAGCATGATCAATATTCTTGAGGACGAATTTATGAAAGCTAATGGGCATGACGATAATGCCCCGGTCGTATTCGTCTCATGGCAGGATACCAGCTACTTCTTGCATTGGTTAAACCAAAACAAACCGGATAGTGATCAAGGAGAGTACATGTTGCCCACTGAAGCTGAATGGGAATACGCCTGTCGCGCTGGCGAAAATGATCTTTACTGCGGCAAAGGAACAGCGAGTGTCGTCGCTTGGTATTCATCGAAAAACCTTGCTTACCAACAACCCGTGGCGCAAAAAAAGGCAAATATATTTGGTTTATATGACATGAGTGGCAATGCGCGCGAGTGGGTAAAGGATTGCTATCATACCAACTATGAAGCCGCACCCACAAACGGTCGGGAGTGGACTCATGATTGCCACTTTGGCAAACGTGTTGTCCGCGGTGGTTCATGGGACGAAGACCTAGAAGCTTCTCGCGCCACTGACCGTCTTATGGCAAGCGTTAACAATCGCACGTCGTCTATTGGCTTTCGCGTGGTGCGAAAAGCAGTAAGATAGCATACCTGCGGCGATTAAAATTCAGGTAATGTTCCATCACCTCAGGACGAAGCCGCTATCGCAAAGAAATTGTGTGTCTGCGACTTAGTAGAAACACTCGAGTTATCTCAAAGTGTCGTGTCGCGCCACTTGGCTTACCTGCGCAACAATGGTTTGGTTTCTACTCGGCGTGAAGGTGTGTGGGTCTATTATCGGATCGTGACGGGTTGTTGTGAATTGCAGCTTAAGCATATTAGTCAGTGTGGTGTGACCAATGAAGAAATACAGGCCGATCTTGTTCAATTAAAGGCCACGAGGCAGTCCCAGCAGTGTGGTTGATGAATACCTAAATCCTGCAAGTGCTCACATTCACCCAGCACAAGCTCTTGACCTGTATCGAAATTCAAAATTTTAGGCAATTACAAGAATTTTTCCTGAACTAGAGGGCAAACTCAATGGGCATGCGATGCGTGTGCCCTTGCTCAATGCCTCGCTTACTGACTTTGTTTTTGAAGCATCACGTCCGGTGACGGCTGAAGAGATCAATAGCTATTTTGAAGAAGCCGCAGCGGGCAAACTAAAGGGCATTAAAGGGGTCGGTAATGCCTGTCGTAGTGAGATGCTGCGAAAAGAGGCAGGTGTATCATCGTTGCCGAACCAATAACATTTCACACGCCTCATCGTAGGGGTTTTGCCAGTTGTGGTTACGGCGCGGGTCGTAATGCACCGACTGAGCTGTTTCGATTTCATAATCATTACCATCATAATAGAGCTGTGCTCGACCGCTGCGAATCCAGACAAACTCTGACTCCACGCCGACAAGAAAGGGTTGTTCCGCAAGTGCGCCGCCAGATTGAAGTCGTACCAACATGGGCTCGAAGCCAGAGGTGTGTTGTTGTGCAGCTAATAGTGTAATCTCGGCATTCCCGCGCAAACTAAAGGAGGGACAGCTGCCAGTATCAATGATCTCCAGTGCTGAACCTTCTTCTTTCTCAGCGAAAAAGGCGGCAACGGGCAGTCGCAAGCCGTGAGCCAGTTTTTCCAGTGTTGCTACAGAAGGCGAGGTAACTCCTTGCTCGATTTGAGAGAGTGCCGAGGGGCTGACGTTGCATGCCTCTGCCAATGCTCGTATCGATAGACCTTTCGATTCGCGTAATGACTTAATTCGTTTTGCTACGGGCATAGTTTATCACTCATTAATAATGGATTAATTCCGTATAAAATGGCGGCATAACTAAATGGATAGGCTTCCTTGTTAGGGGTATCACCACATGAATTAAAGCAAGAAAATAAATGAAGCTCAATCGACCGTCCATTAAAAAGAACATAATGTTCATTATAACATGAACTTTTCTTGGTCGATTTGCTCTTAAATATCAGAGGATTCAAGTAGCCGCTCTGGAGGATAAAAAATATGATCGACGAAATGTCGTTTGATTCATGAAGTACCCAGGCTAACACTATCGAACCAAACCACCTGATTTACCGAAGCAGTGGTGCACTGTTTCTAATTATTCAATAAATGAAAAACTAAATACAACGCATCTCTTCGCGAGATGTTTTACAAAAAGGCGCTAGATGATGTATACGTCCTCGGTAAAACAGGGAGGCAGATATGACTTTATTTAAACGACCAATTATCGTGCTTTTAGATTGGACGAGTAATTTTGCTCATATCGTTATTAGTTTGGCGTTGGCGGCAGCCACCATCATTATTACTATTTTTTTCTTTCACGAAATTTATTTGGCGATAAAACTTCACTCTCTGATTAAAGGCTTTCTGCACGCTCTTGGGATCTTGTTACTGCTATGGACCATGGTGGAACTGATCAATACAGAGATCAGCTATCTAAACGGCAAAGCTATTGATGCAGCCGTATTTATTGAAGTGGCACTCATTGTTATGGTGAGGGAAATCATTATGTTGCCAGTGAAAGATACACAGCCTGAGTGGATTGAAATTGGCATGTGGACAGGAGCCGCAGCACTACTAGGGTTAACTTATTTATTTCTGCGTATTGGCCAACGTTGGCGTATAGCGAACTCAGCACAAAGTGTAACCCAAAAGCTGCCATATTCTTCCTGAGTAAATAATTTTACCACTGCAAACTAGGTGAACCCTTTATGTCTACACGTTTTTTTGATAGTACCGCTGTTGCCGCACAGCTGCGGCGCTCCCCCTTGTTTAGTTCATTATCGGATGCGACACTGCTGGATATGCTCAGTCACTTTCGTCGGGAAACATGGAAACACGGCCGCTGTGTCACCGGCTCTGAGAGTGAGCAGTGCTTTCATGTGATTCTTTCAGGGCGTATGAAGGTGGGGCGAATCAACCCCGAAACCGGACGCATGGTGACTTTATTTTTATTGGATCAGGGTGATGCCTTTGATGTAATCAGCCTGCTAGATGGTAAGCCGAGCCCGGTAACTTTGGATGCAAAGGATGACTTGGAACTGCTCTCCACACCAGTAGAAGAGGCTCGCCGATGGATTGAACATCACCCGGAGTTCAATTACGGTTTCCTGCCTTATCTCGGTCGACAAATGCATTTGCTTGCCGATATTGCTGGCGACTTGGCGCTGCATGATACCGAGACTCGATTAGCTCGATTAATATTACGTTACGTTGATACTGACAATTCACATCACTCTTTGCGCCTGATTCATGATCTCTCCCACGAGGCTCTGGGAGAAATGATCGGTAGTGTACGGGTCGTGGTCAATCGGCAGCTACAGCACTGGCAGCGGGAGGGTATTATTATCTCCCACCGTGGAAAATTGGTGGTGCAAGAGCTTGATGCCCTGCTGAAAAAAGCTATGCATCATTCTCACAATGCTGCGAAGAAACCATTCTCTGGAAAATCTAAAAACCACTATTAACTTTTTAACGCGTTTCCCTGCTGATTTAGTGTAACCCAGGTAGCAGAATTTACTGCTTTTCGGTTACATAATCCTAATTTCAAGGGGGTGTGGACGTTTGTCTTCATGATTCGGGTTTATTGTTGAAGGAGATTAATATGGTAGATAAAAATAGTTGCGCTGCGCTATACCCTACCCATGAGCAGGCAGAAGAGGCAATTAGGGTACTGCAAAAGGCCGCGTTCGATATCAAAAAAGTCTCCATCGTCGGCAAAGGGTATCACCAGAAAGAGCATCCCGTTGGCTTTTACAATACTGGTGAACGGGTCAAATTCTGGGGAGTTCAGGGTGCCTTTTGGGGCAATGTATGGGGTCTGTTGTTCGGTGCGGCCATGTTCTGGATTCCAGGGCTGGGGCCGGTGGTAATAGCTGGCCCTCTAGTCGTGTCGCTGGTGGGCGCTTTGGAAGGTGTCGTTGCAGTGGGTGGACTCAGCGCTTTAGGCGCAGCGCTCTACAGTATCGGCATCCCCAAAAACAGCATCATCCGCTACGAAACTGCACTCAAGTCCGATCATTATTTGATTATTGTTCATGGGAACCAAAAAGAGGTCGAGCGTGCTCATGATGTGCTGGCAGCGAATAAACCAACGGATGTCGCCATTCATCTCAGTTAATGAATGCTATTGGCAGCCTTCCTTATTATCTTCTTAGTAGAGTGTAACCCAGGTTGCAGACCCGTCTTGGGAGGTTGTAGATAATTAGCGCTGGCAAAGGATTATCGACATTGCCAAGCATTAATAACTATATAAATTTAAGGAGATTCAGTCATGCCTAAAACTACCAACCAATTTCAGCTAAAGCCATTAAGTATCGCGGTACTAGCGACTGCATTACTGGTAAGTCTACCTACACATGCAGTGGATAAGGCTCGCATCACAGCCAGTACGGACGTAAAGCCTGTCACTATATTGTCTGCACAAGAGTCCCAGGCGCTGTCACTGGCAGCAGGGCGTATTTTGTTACATACTGACAAAGCACGTCTAGCCATTGCCAGAGAAGACAAATCAGCAGCATTAAATGAGATTGATCAAGGACTGACTCTGGTCAATGTCATCCAAAATGCCATGCCAAAATATAAGGTCACCACTAAAATCGAGGCGGGTGATATTACCTATAACGCTGACGATAAAGTAAGCAAAAATTTTGTAGCGATATTTGATGAGCAATACATCGAAGATGTGACAGAGCCAGTGATTCAGAGCAAGAAAAAAGCTCAGGCTCGGAACACAGCTAAACCAGGAGATGGAAAAATAACCGCTAAAGAGGGCGAAAAAAAAACCATTGCGCCTCTGGAAAATTTTACTATGTGGCGCCATTCAAGCATGAGGCTGAATATTACATTGGCTGCAGATGCACTGAATTTAGCAAAAATAGAGCTGAACAAGGGCAAAAACCATTATGCAGATTCAGCCCTCGCATTGCTTCAGAGCAATGGGGTTGTGTTCGAACTGCATGAGATGGAGATGCCTTTGGTCGAAGCAGCAGACAATCTCAAACTGGCAGAGCTGGAAATCAGTGAAGGTAAAAGTGAAGAGGCGCGTATCACACTGAAACTGGCTTCTGATGATCTGAAAAAATATGAGCGGATCACCGGCGAGAACCGCGCCAAAGAGGTACGGAAACTGCACCAAAAAATCGACAATCTGAGTGAATCTCTCGAAAAAGGGGACGGCTCAAAAAGCACCTTGGAAGCAGCCAAAAAAGAGATCGCTTCTTATTGGAATCGCGTCAGAAAGTGGTTTAAATAGCCTTATTGGTATTTTTAAAAGTTCATCGGTACGCTTATCGGTGGATTTTTGTTATGGTTAAAAGAAACCCAAAAGGCGACTAACAAAATCATGCACACATCAAAAAAACCAATTGGTTTTTGGTCAGCCGTTTCCATGGGAATTGGTGCAATGGTGGGGGCAGGAATTTTTGCGCTGCTTGGCGAAGCCAGTGCGATCTCTGGAAGTGCTGTTTATATCTCATTTATCATTGGCGGGGTTATCGCGCTATTTAGCGGTTACTCATTAGGAAAACTGGGGGCCAGATTTCCCTCTTCTGGTGGTATCGTCGAGTATCTGTCACAGGCCTATGGTGTCGGTTTTTTTACCGGCACCATGAGCATCATGCTGTTCTTTTCCGCCATTGTTTCCTTAAGCCTCATTGCCAAGGCCTTTGGCAATTATGCCGTGACATTTATACCAGGAGAGGCCTCGCAGTTATGGCATCATTTTTTTTCGATTGGTATTGTTATTTTGTTTGTGGTGATCAATCTTAAAGGAGCAAAAGATGTCGCCATTTGGGAGAGACTTACCGTTGCTATTAAGTTTATCGTGCTCAGTATTTTCTCCGTTGCTGGAATCACTTACCTAAATCCGGCACTACTCTCTCCGGATAATTATCCACCCAGTAGCGATATATTCTTTAGTCTTGCCATCACTTTTTTTGCATTTGAAGGGTTTCGTGTCATCACCAATACTGCTGAAGATATGCCTGACCCGGCAAAGACACTGCCAAGAGCCATCATGACAGCGATTGGATTGGTCATGGTGCTTTATGTGGCAATCGCTTTTGCAGTCTTTGGTAATTTATCGGTAGAAAAAGTGATTGCAGCGAAAGATTTTGCATTGGCTGAAGCCGCACTGCCCATCTTTGGTCAAATAGGTTTTACCGTGGTAGCGATTACCGCATTAATAGCAACGGCATCGGCCATCAATGCCAACCTGTATGCCGTCACCAATGTAACTTATCAACTAGCTAAAGATGGTGAGTTGCCCGCTATCTTTGGTGAACCCATCGGACATAGCCGGGAAGGACTAATCATTAGTGGTGTTTTAATTATCATCCTGTCACTGCTGTTTGACCTGAGTGAAATTGCAGCCATTGGCTCTATATCCATTCTATTTATTCATGCGATCACTCATATCGGGCATTTAAAAATTATATCTAAAACGGGCGCATCACGCTGGGCCGTTTTACTTGCAGCAATACTGAGCTTACTTGCCATGGTGCTTGCTTTGATTTACGTCAGCCAGATATCGAGTCAAGTAATCATGATTCTTATTGGTTTTGTTTTTGCTGCGGCAATAACAGAGAGTATCCTGCAAAAAATAGCCAAAAGAGAGCTCAAACCAAGAATTAAAACCACAAAGGAGAAGACAAATGTTAAACATAAATTTTGACGAAGCAAACAATATTGCCATTTTAGAGCCTGATGCTGAATTATCTGAAAAGGACTTTACTTCCGCAGCTAGAATTATCGATCAATATTTGGAGAAATCAGGAAGCTTAAATGGCGTAATCATTCATGTAAAAACATTTCCTGGTTGGGATTCATTTTCAGCATTAGTAACTCATTTAAAGTTCATAAAAGAGTATCATAAGAGAGTTTCGAATCTGGCCGTTGTAACGGACTCCTCAATAGGTTTTTTTGCGGAGCGTGTTGGCAGTCATTTCATCAATGCAAAAGTTAAAAAATTCGACTTCAATGAGTTTGATAAATCAGTGAAATGGATAACAAGTGATAATAAACTGAACCGCACCTAACTACACACGCCATCAACATGTCAGGTGATTTTTTACCGGATACCGAATAGACACAGCAATTATAACTTTATATGAATACATTAAAACGTTTCAAAAAATCTCTGACAAGATATTACGAGAGACCCAATGGGTGATATTGAATCGTTCGATTTTATTGCGATACTGTTAACCTTGACCGCGTTTTTTGGCTACATCAATGAGCGTTTTTTTAAGCTGCCAGTACCAATCGCGCTGATGTCATTCTCGCTACTTTTTTCATTACTTCTGGTCTTGCTGGGCAAAGCGGGCCTGCCTTTCGATGAAACTGCACGTGTTGTGTTACAACATTTCGATTTCAGCACTTTTTTATTGCACGGTATATTGAGTTTCTTACTCTTTGCGGGTGCTATACGGGCGGATATTAATGATTTATTGACTCAAAAACGAGTCGTTATTCTTTTGGCGACGTTAGGCCTAGTGTTATCCACAGCCATCGTTGGTTTCTTGAGTCAATGGTTGTTGCAGGCATTGGGTTTAGATATCCCACTGATCTACTGTTTATTGTTTGGTGCTTTGATTTCTCCCACCGACCCCATTGCCGTGATGTCTTTACTTAAATCTATGAATCTACCCAAAAGCGTTCATACCAAAATTATGGGTGAATCTCTGTTCAACGATGGTGTTGCGGTTGTGCTGTTTTTGACCTTGCTCGGTATTGCAATTGGTGATGCGACACCCACTACGATGACGCTATCGACATTGCTGTTTCGTGAAATTGTCGGTGGCGCAATACTCGGGCTTTTGTGTGGCGGATTGGCCTACTATTTACTCAAAGGTGTGAAAAGCTCACAGGTGGCAATTTTTATCACATTGGCTTTGGTCAGTGGTAGCTATGCACTAGCGGATAGCTGGCATCTTTCTGGACCTATTGCTGTTGTCGCGGCAGGCTTACTGATAGGAAGCCTGCTCAAGCTCTCTTATCGGGTGCGTATACGGTTGGATGAATTTTGGGAGCTGTTTGACGAACTGCTTAATGCACTGCTATTCATCCTGATCGGCCTGGAAGTTTTGATTATGCCATTCGAATGGCACTACCTGAGCGCTGGCCTGTTATTAGTGCCGGTGGTGCTGACTGCTCGCTATTTCAGCGTAGGTGTACCCATTCTGTTACTGAAACCATTTCGTCGTTTTACACCCAATATTATGATGCTATTAACTTGGGGTGGCTTACGCGGGGGAATTTCCATTGCTATGGCACTCTCGTTGCCGTCTAGTTCTGAGCGTGAACTGATCGTAGCGATGACTTATGTGGTGGTGATTGTTTCGGTATTGTTTCAAGGCTTAGTATTGACTAAGTGCACAA
>JAADHS010000230.1 GCA_013151745.1 Gammaproteobacteria bacterium
TAGATGGCTTTTCAACATGTGTGCATTTGCAGTCAATCACTCCTACTCACCTTCGTAGCAATAATAAACTCTACCGTGCCTTCATTTGATCGCATTTGGTAGTCAATCTTAAATCCGGCTTCAGTCAAACTGTCTTCCAATTCTTTCGTGGTAAAAACCTTGATTATCAATCCAAAACATTTTCCAATTGGTAATATAAACTTTAAAAATTTCATGAGATTACCAATGCATACTGTGCTGGTGATGAAAATACCGCCCGGTTTTAGCATTCTGTGCACCTTAGCGATTACCTCTTCCTTGTTATCCAGTAAGTGTAAAATACTGAGCCCCAATACAGCGTCTAAAGTCTTATTAGGCACGCTGAACGTATCAATAGCTGAGCGCTTAAAAGTGATATTCTCGATATTTTTCGCATCAGCTTTACCTTGAGCGATTTCAAGCATTTTCGATGAGACGTCGATCGCTAGAATATTTTTCACGTAAGGGGCATGGGCGATGGCTGTCGAACCTGTCCCGCACCCAAATTCCAATACCTCCATGTCTTGCCGAAAATATTCTCGAGTGACTTGCAGTTTTTTTTGATATGCCGCTTCGTCATCAATGGGTTTTTTCGAATAGCGCTCTGCTACTACGTTCCAAAATCTAGCTGACATTTCCATCACCGTCTCCTTTACCATCTAACGTTTAACCGTTGGCGAAAATGGCGCGCGTAGCGAGCTAGTTTTCACCAACCGGTTCTAGTTAAAATTAGCAGCCAACTTTTGGCAAATACTTATTCATTTTGATTATTTTCTTAAATGTATGTTTTTGATACAGAAAACAGCTTTCTAAGCCCTTTTGAGGCTGAGTTTCCGTTCATTATCTTTTTATTTCAACCAGTTACGGAGGTCCGACCCTTCACAAAGGGAAGATTGCTGGTGGGTTGTTCCTTTCGAATTATCCACTCGGCCACGGCAAAGTTGATGGCCCAGCCAGCACCCAATGCTATATCCTTCGTAAACTCGCCGAAACTGATGGGAAGAAAAATAAAAGGTAAAATCGTCAGTACTTGAGTACCGCCGCCAAGGCCAAGGGCATAACCTCGTATCATCCAAGCACTGTGCTTTTGAAAGTCACGTCGCCGAATGGCTGCAAAGCCGAGACAAATGAACAGCGCCCATGCCGTACCCACGAGAATCCGCATACCGTAAATGAGCGGACCGTCAAATTCGATAGGAGGATAGAACTGATTCAGCCAAAGGCCCGAGAGCGCGGCAGTAAGTCCACATGGGATCAAAAGCCGCCCAGCAGCTCTATGCCACCCTGGCTTGCGGTATCGGAATCCCGGCGCGAACTGGAAGGCACCCAGGACGCAATAGATACTAACACCAACAATGTGCAGAACAGCTGGCAGGGGTGCCTCGAAGTACCGTGCATTTTCTGCTGTTATCTCTACGCCGCCAGCTAGGCCGACCAGACGAACAGTGCCCTGAAGGATTGGGATAATACTGAGAGTAATCAGCGCGGCAGGGACGAGCCATTCACGCTTTGTCGACTTGATCATGGAAACGGCCTCTTACTCATAACGCCACAGCGGCGTTTGACGTGGCTGGCGATTTGCGACAGCAAATTGACTGCCGGGTCAAACGTCCGTTGCTCACACTGGTTAGGCCGTACCATCGCCATGACTATCCAAGAAAGATTGAATCCCATCGGTTTTGATAGTTTGTAAAAACTCTTCAAGTGCTGCTTTGTCCGATTGAAAAGTGTCGTTCCAGACAATAGACGTATTACTTGGGTTTACAACTTCCAACGACCATTCGCTTTCCGAGGAGCAGTAAATCTCAACCTGCAAAGCAATACCATCCCTTTCAAACGATTGGCACAGCGGCGACATTATGATTTCGATTTCGTCGTTCATGATTCTAAGATACTCGCAATTCGCGATACGCTCCAGCAAGCGGCATAACGCTCGCAGAAGGCGCGCCGTCTTTTAGCGTCGCTCTTGCTGCGATTGTTATATGATTTATTGTTTGGGTCTGAGGTCTTCAATAATCTGCGCATCCACCCACTTTCTATCAAATGGTGGGCTACAACGCGGACAATAAGAAAGATATTTTCCGTCTGGCGTTACGTATCCGCCACCGTCCTCGCCATCTGTGTTTATCTTATCCCCGAAGTTAATGGCATCGCCCCATGAGCCATCTTGCTGTCGAAAACTGATATACATATCACTATCACCATATCCACCTTCTCTTTCACTATCCCAAATAATGTAAGACTCATCTGGAGCAATGAACGGGTGAGCGGTCCATTTACCCGTATTAATCACTTTATCAAGCGGTTTAGGGGCTTCACGTTTACCATTTATTAGTTGTGAATATCGAAGAACACCATTTCCATCACTCGTTCTCTCATCAAAAACCAAGGTTCCTTTTAACGAAGCAGTAAGCCGCATGATGGGGATGTCTTCGTAAGGTGCACCAAGACTTTTTATCTCTGACCAACCAGAGTCGGTTCGTTCTATATATTTATCTTTCTGGTACATAATATTGCCACCGCTAGAAAAAAATTTGTATTTCTTCCAGACACGATTTTCCTTACGGAAGCTGACAACGAGAGGACCCAAGGGCATGCCAGCAGAGGAGATAAAGTAAAACTCATTCATATCTGGAGCGTGCATACCTCCTAGCTCCCAACCTTCTTTGGACATAATGTCTAGTGCAAGCGGTTCCGCTACCATGCCTGGAGGCTTTAGCCCAAAATACAGGTCTTCAGAGGCAGAGAATGTATCCTGACTATAACTTTTGCTACTAATCGTTAATACACAAAGCAGCAGAATAATTGAAATACAAATACGATTCATAATTTACCCTTAAATTTGAAATCAACGAATTATTTAACTTCCATATTGAAGCCGCTTTCATTGATATAACGTTTAAATGTGATTGAACAAGCGGTCATTTTAGGCAAACCGGTTTTAAAATACCTGACGTCCTTATGACTTTTAGGTGATTTTGTTCTGACGGCGACAAACAACTTATTAGGTGCATATATAACGCCCTGAACAACGGCGCCAAAGCCGCGCAGCGGGTTTGGCGTCCGCCTGCTTCAACTTGTTAGGCATCCCTTACATATGGCGCAGTCTCGCTTTTATATCCTAAGCTCGCTGGAAGTTGCTCACTGAACATTTCACGCCACGGAATCTCAAGGACCGTGTCGCCGTCGTCGGAAAACGTAACTTTGGCTCGGCCGAAGTAATCCATTCCCCATTCCTTATGCCTATATTCAGCCAAAAATTCTACCTTTGCTATGCGCTCCCAACCGATTCGAAATGAATCTAGTCTGGACAGAAAACCAAAGGGCCGTACGGCGATTCCATCTCGATTGACGGTAACCCATGTCTTAATGAACCGTTTTCCGCCACTGCTTTTGAACCAGCCGCCCGCCTCTTTGTCGGGCTGTGCTCGATCGATGGGATAATCAGCAAGCTCGAAACAATCACGGATTTTCTTCCAATACTTCGATCGTCTGCCCTTGGCAAGAGACCAAAGACCTGCGACAACGAGCGCCGCTACCGCCGCAAATTCCATAGCTGCCTCGACTGTATCGGGATGCCTAACGACCAAACTCAGTTGACTTGACACCATAAGTAGAGCGTAGCGAAGCGAAACGCCGCTTTTGGCGGTCAACTGGAGTGCCTTGTTATGCGTTTGCATCTACAACCTCAGCTACGAAAGGCCATGCCGAGGCACAAAGTTGAACGTCTCTTTCTCTATCAGGTGATTTTTGTCCATGTTCAAGGTTACAACGCACTTGATATATAATAAGGAATATCTCCTTTAGCTTTTCGATACTACTATTTGCGTTTGTATAAGCTTCAATTGAGCGAGACGTATTCCTGCCGTTACCGCTCATATCAATGACTGGGCGTGAAAGCAAATATTCTATTTCGTGTTTATGCCCAGTTATCAATTGACTGGCTGTTTCTTCAGAAACTGACTGAGCTATAAAGTTTTTTATTTTCTCTCGCTCACTCCCACCATAACATTGAAAAAAAAGGTTATTGAAACCACGCCAGGAGTCAGTGAGCAAATCAATGGGGTCGCTCCGATCAAGACCACGATCAAGCCACTTTCTTGCTTTCATTGCTACTCCTTTGACGCATAACGCATGCATAAGGCGCGCGGCGGTAGCCGCGTCGCAGTGAGCGCAGCGAACGACTTCATGCGCTTGTATGGTTGTTTTTGTAGCAAAACGGGTAAAGTGAGGCCCACCTTCAGTAACGGCTGAAGGCCCAGGTGCAGTAGCTCGATGCATGCGTGGATCCTCATCGCTGAGAGACCGTTAACAAGTGCGGGCACTGCGCTTCTCCTAAGTAACAACTCGAACAGTCATCAGGGCCTCGAGCCCGTATTGCAAGGCGGAGTCAGCTTATCATGAATACATTCAACGAAATAAATGTCGGAGTGGATGCCAGCAAAACCCAGCTGGAAATCTATGTACGTCCCCTGGATCAGTTCTTTAGTGTCGAGAACACGCTTGCAGGAAGACGTGAAGCTGTCCGGGAACTGAAGAAGATCCAGCCCACCCGGATTGTCATTGAAGCGACCGGTCGGTTGGAATTGCCCTTTGTGGTCGCTGCCCAGAAAGCAGGTTTATCGGTCACCATTGCCAATCCACTACACATCAGAAGGTTTGCCGGGGCGATCGGACAACTGGCCAAGACGGACCGGCTTGATGCCCGGGTCATTGCCCATTTCGGCGATGCGGTGAAACCTGAGCCGACAATCTTAAAACCTGAAAAGGTCTGTCTGATCAGCGATCTATTGGCCCGGCGCAGTCAGTTGCTGGAGATGTCGACAATGGAAAAGAATCGCTTGTCGATCTTGCCCAAGGCGCTCCACGCGAGCCTGAACCGGCATCTCAAGCAGCTTGGGACTGAGGTTAAGAAGCTTGAAAAGCAACTCGATCAGCTGATTGACCAGACCGTCGAATGGCAGGAGAAAAGAGACCTGCTGATGAGTGTTAATGGCGTAGGCAAGATCTTGACCTACACACTATTGAGTGACCTGCCGGAATTGGGTCTGCTCAACCGCAAACAAATCGCTGCTCTGGTCGGTGTCGCACCCATGAATCGTGAAAGCGGCAACTACCGGGGTAAACGCCGCATTCGTGGTGGACGGGCCCGGGTGCGCACGGTGCTATTCATGGCGATCATGTCAGCGATCCAGTCCAATCCAAAGTTGAAGAGAAAATACCTGGCGCTACAGGACGCCGTCAAACCGAAAAAGGTAGCGTTGATTGCTTGCGCGAGAAAAATGCTGACAATCTTGAACGTGATGGTGAAAACCGGCAAACACTGGGACCCCAAATTAGCCTAGTCGGCTTGACTTGGAACCACAGTCACTTGTTAGGTTCTGTACGCGCTTGAGTCTCTTCCAGATCGAGGAAATGCCGTATACGACAAGAGTATTTAGCGACAAACATATTGATAGTGACAGAAACGTAGCGCAATTACCCTCCCCAAAGAAAAATAGCAACGCCATCGGCCACGGGACGGCTGTAAATGAACCGCAGATAATAGTACCGGGCATCAGCAGCACGACAACGACTGGTTTGAACCAGCTCGGACGGGCGATTTTCTTTAGTAAAACATACGCGGCAAGTGCGACTGCAAAGATTAACGAATACCACGGATAAAAGTCGACCCACGTCTCGGCCATGTACATAGGATAGAGCAATGGCGACAGCAACCAGATCCACAGAATCTCTATTGCTGAATCAACCCACATACTTTACATAGCCTCCTAACAGCTGATTATATGGTTCATTATTCGGGTCTAAGATTCTCAATAACCTGAGCATCTACCCAGTAGATATCGGCTTTGTCGCCTCTATTTCCATACGACCGATGAAAGAAAAAGTATTTTCCATCTGGTGTCACACTGCCATATTGATCTTGGAATTTTGTGTTTATCTTATCTCCTAAGTTTATCGCAGTCCCCCATGAGCCATCTTGCTGCCGGAAAGAAATATGCAAATCACTATCACCATATCCACCGTCTCTTTCACTATCCCAAATAATGTAAGACTCATCTAAAGCAATGAAGGGATGAGCAGTCCATTTACCAGTGTTTATCTCTTTACTAATAGACCTCGGTGCTTCACGTTTGCCGTCTATTAATCGTGAATAACGAATATTGCCTAATTTAGTTGCCTCATCAAAATAGTAAGTGCCTTTAGATGAAGTAGTGAGACGCATGATAGGGAAGTCTTTGAAAGGTGCATCAAGACTTTTCACCACAGACCAACCCGAGTGATTTCGCTCCCTATACATGTTTCCCAAGTACAAAATATTACCGTCAGGAGAAATAAATGGTTGCCCAGCTCTGGGTGGCACAACAGACTCGATCCATTGATTACCTTTGTATTGAATGACAACCAACGTATTATTTTTGTATTCTCCCCCTCTTCTTCGGAAATAGAACTCTTTTAAGTCGGGGGTAAAAGCTGCTCCTGCGGCCCTAAATCCTTTCTTAATAATACTAGGAGCAAAAAGTTCAGGAATCAAACCTGGCGGCTTTTGTCCAAGATATAAACCTTCTATGACTGGGAGTCTATTTTTACTATAACTATTGCCACTCATAGTTATAATAAAAAATAGTAAAGCAATTGAAATACAAATACGTTTCATAATTTACCTATAATTTGAAATCAACGAGTTATTTAACCTCCATATTGAAGTCGCTTTCATTGATATAACGCCTAAATGTGATTGAGCAAGCAGTCACTTTAAGCAAACCAGCTTTAAAATACCTGACGCCCTTATGACCTTTAGATGATTTTTCTCTGACGGCGATAATCAACTTATTGGGTGCATATAACGCCCGCAGAAGGCACGCCGTCTTTTGGCGTCGCTCTTACCGCGATAGTTATATGGTTCACTATTTAGGCCCAAGTGTCTCAAGAATCTGTGCATCCACCCAATATACATCGGAATCTTCTGAGCTAATCTTTCTATTAAAGAAAAAATATTTTCCGTCTGGCGATACGACACCTCCAGTGTCCGGACCTTCTGTGTTTATCTTATCCCCTAAGTTAATGGCGGCACCCCATGAGCCATCTCGCTGTCGAAAACTGATATACAAATCCGAATCGCCGTACCCGCCTTCTCGTTCGCTGTCCCAAATCATATAACTTTCATCTGGGGCAATGAAGGGGTGAGCAGTCCATTTTCCTGAGTTGATTTTTTTGTCGAATGCTTTTGGTGCTTCCCTATTTCCATCTATCAATCGGGAATACCGAATGGTACCAATCTCTTCTCGTTCATCAAAAACGTAGGTGCCATTAGTGGAAGCCGTAAGGACCATGATGGGGATGTCTTCAAACGGGGAGCCAAGACTCTTTAACTCTGACCAACCATTATCAGTGCGCTCCCTATACTTATTTCCAGAATGCATCGTTTTACCATCAGGCGAAATAGACCCACCCATCCGAGGTCCCAATACAGTCTTGTGCCATCGATTATTCTCGGATTTAAGAACAAATGTCGTACTTTTTCTACTTTTTTTAATGTTCCTAGTAAAGTAGTACTCTTTCATATCGGGTGTGAATCTACCGGTCCAGTCTTGATGCTCTTTCGAAACAATACCAGGGGCGAAAACTTCAGGCGTTAAGCTTGGAGGATTTTGCCCAATATAAGGGCCTTCTAGCACTGGAAAGTCATCTTGGGCATGACTTCCGCTACTCATTATTAACACAGAAAATAACAGAGATATTGAAAGGTAAATAGATTTCATGGTTTTTCCTTATTCTAAAATCAACGAATTATTTGACATTGATAAAGTTTGATCGAATAAGCTGTCAAATTAGGCAAACCGGCTTCAAAATACCTGACGTCCTTATGACTTTTGGATGATTTTTTTCTACCAGCGATAAACCGCTTATCAAGTACATATAACGCCAAGCTAACCGGCGTGGTGTAGCCACGTTCGCGTTGAGCGATTTGTTATGTCGTACATTCGGAAACATCTATTCCGGAACCACTGTCATCGTATTTGCATCTCGAATTATCTGCCAGCGATCATCTCGCTTTTCCAGAATCGAAAGAGAATGTCCTGCCATTAGTGTGGCCGGATCCCCGTTTTTAGGGGAACATACAAGAGTCGATTCAATCCAGAGGTAGGCTTGGTCACCAAACACCTTTAGTTCCCGAAGCTTGCTATCGAGATCAAAATCAATTGGGGATTCTTCAGGCGATCCTCCCGCAGCACCCTGAGCAAACGTTTCCTTGTCCATCTCGCCAACGCCGGGCACAAAAAACACGGCGT
>JAADHS010000136.1 GCA_013151745.1 Gammaproteobacteria bacterium
GGGGGGTGGCGTTTTACCTGATAACAGCACTTGATGTGTTGCTTCAATAGCGGCAAGTGTGACCTCACGTAATGCGTCATCGATCAACACAGGCTCCCGTTTTCGAACCTGCCAATACCACAAAGCCCCTTCCTCGATCTTGATTTCACGCATCTCTTCCAGACATAAAGCCTGTGCGCAAAGCTGAATTTTGTCCCAGTCTTCCCGTTTGGGTTTACCGCGTTTGTATTCCACCGGAAAATATCGGGTTGGCGGCTTACCTTCAATCTCAAGCAAATCCAGCTTGCCCTTGATACACAGTTGATGAGAGCTCACCGCAACACCTCGTTCATACCGGGTATTACCACGTTGCTCGGGATCGCAACTATCAACACGCTCATGCAATAAATTGCCATGGGCAGTAAAATAGTTTTCTGCCCAGACCTGTTCGAGATGAATCAATGCAAACTGGCGCGGGCAATACGCGTAGTGTTGCAGGGCAGAGAGCATAATGGTTTGTGTTTCATCGCTCATTTATGACGGTCTTTCATCCTGTCTGCTGTAACCCAAACTGGCGGCATAAATATCAGTAATTTTTTGATAGAACAGGTGTCCACTGAGCCAGATTTCGCGGATTTCAGCCAGCAGTCTTTCAAAATAATCCTCGCCCAGAAAGAAACCATTTTCCAGATGTTTGTTGTCCAACACATAACCTTTGATGCAAATTCTCGCAGCACCTGGGTTGCCCACTGGCGGAATTGGATGGCACGTTTGGAATTCACCCGATAGCCGACAGAGATAATCATGTCCAGATTGTAAAAATTGGTTGGTTTGGTAGAAAATTCGGAATTTCCGAATTTTCTCAACGATGCACTTTCATCCAGTTCATTATCGGCATAGATATTCTTGATATGCTCATTAATGGTAGAGACTGATTTACCAAACAACTCAGCAATCAATTTTTGTGTTAACCAGACGGTTTCATTTTCGACCCGAACTTCAATGCTGTCTTCACCCGCCTGAGAGGTAAAAATCAGAAATTCAGCAGTGGAGTTTCGGATGAGTTTTTTCATGCCATTTTTTTGTAGTTTATTTAAAATCCATCGATTTCTTCTGGTTCAAGCTCATCCAAATTAGCAAGCACATAGCTTCCATCAGCATTCACAGAAAGTGTTCGATGAACTTTCGCAGACGAATACTGGCCTGACTTAGAGTTATGCTTCCACCAAATAACTTTCTCAACTACCATGCTACCTTCAGGACGCGCAGAGGAAGCATCACCTTCAAACAGCTTTGGAAGAACCTGTTTTATCTTGTTTGCATCATTTTCATTAAAACCCGTCCGTTCTGCAAGTTGTGGCGTCATTCCACCAAAAGCGACATAAACAGCCTTATCAACACGATGCTTCATCCCCATTGTATCAGAGCTTTTTTTACTACCATCCCCCTCGCCACTAACACTTTTAGTAATTTGTGTACTGGTAATACTGACGGGCTCCACGCTAAACGCGGATTGTATTGAAACCGGTCCTCGAATGGGAATTGAAACACCATCTTTGTTATCACTCTTAAAAGCAAATAACTGACCAAAACTACGAACATCTATCCACTTTTCATTAGCTAAGCGCGCTGTTTCTACAGGTGTTGTTTTTTTAACGTTAAAGGCGTCTTTACCCAGTCCATGCTCGTCTGATTCTGCACGGACTTTCAAGCTAGGCATTCCATCTGTTTTCTTCTCATCAGACTGAACAAATATTTGCTCGCCACTATCTTGTAAGCGATCTCGTATTTTTCGCTTAATACAAACATCCGAGACTTCACCAAAACCATCGTAGTCGGTACGTGGACGATTCCCGTTTAGTGGATCACCATTGGGGTTGGCATTTTTAACGCTAAAAATCAGGGCAAAATCAATTTTATTTTGTAAACTCATTTATTATTTCCTTCCATTTGTGGTTCATTATTTTCATTTGATAATTTTTTGTTACGAAAGTCGAACCGTTGAGCATGATATGCTAATAGAAACTCTCCACTCAAAGATTTGTCATGTGCAAAATCACCTTTCTCGAATTTATTCATAACCTCATCCAGTAGAATTTGAATATTATGTAAAAACCCGGCTCTATTATTCTTCAAACGTTGGATATAAGGCTGTAATGCCAATTCGATATTTCTCCAGGTCGATGCTGGTCTGTCAGAAAAATGTTGCATTAAACGCCCTGCTGTCGTGGTACGATTTTCACCAGACACTTTCAAAGAAACATCTTCTATTCTTTCCGCAATTGCCAACAAACGACCATATAAATAATCTCTTGAATTGTTATCTTCGTCTAATCCCATAATATATTCCTTGCTTTGTTTTGGATGACGTTTACAAAACCCTCGATACAGGGCACATGCTATTCCCAGGTGTTTTTCCCATAACCATTGTTCATCAGACTTATACGCACTGCGATTACTGACACGCCGCACTGCCTTCTCAACCAGGTCTTGCGGGAAAGGACGTGCTTCGACAATACAAGGCAAAATACGCTCAATCGTGCTCTTCTTAAGCGAATCATTTACAACACTTCCATAGACAGCTTCCCAAATTGCGCGCGGAGATGGAGGACAAACAGGCCATACAGTCCTGGAAACAGGTTTTACCTTACCAACATCTTCTTCGATTTTATGACGCTGATACCAGGAAAACTCTTTGTACCATCTTGAGATCCGTTCAATATAATCATCAGGAAAAAACTCCTGATAATAAGTGACTGCCATACGGCCCGGCGTTGCGGAATCAACCCCCATTATGATGATATTATCTGTTGCTTGGAGTTTCGCCTTGTAACCAGCCATATATTTACCCAGCGCTAAGGAAAATGACTGGCCCAGATCATTTGTGTGATCAGTTTTATTGTCAACCACTGGTGACGGAATGGGCACTTCTTGTATTTCTTCAGACATGCTGTCCCAGATATCCTCCATTGGCTGAGGAATGTCTGCGCCTGAAACCGCCCAGGCAATAATTGCCTGGTCACCATTCCTGAACCCCTGACGGGAAATTAACCAACGCAAGGCGTTATGGGCTTTCTGTGTTACTTCAAAAGAAACCCCAACTGACTGAGCACCAAATTTTTCGATACTTTTTTTATTATCAGTAAACCGTCCTCTAAATGTATAACCTGACATATCATTTGATGAAACAAGTTTTGCTTTATCACCGGTATGGCGAAGTTTGGCAGGATGATTAACCGCTAGCGGCATCTCTTTTCCTGTAACATAACACAAGCCAGTTTGATTACTGTTTTCCGATTCATATTTTACCCACGAATCTTGTAAACCATGATCCTCCCAGGTATTACTGACAACATCACCCGGGATTTCAACACACCAACAAACCAACGCATTACCCTGATCAAGAATACTTTTTTCTTTTGGCAAAACTTTGAATATTTTAGGAGTGTCATTTTCGCTATCTTTTGGCCAAAATGATAATAAAACATTTTCTTCATCAACAAATAAAACTCTACTTTCAAGTAAATCTCTTACTACACTGCCCTTTTCAATATATTTTTTTACTGCTCTTGCTTTAACATGGGAATAATTTGAATTACACCATCTATCAAGTTGGTTAAAATATCCTTCAAAAAACCCTTTCTTTTTACCACCGTATTCAAGGTAATCTTTGGCGACATACTGTATTTTATCTGCTAATGGATGAGGCGCTTCACCGCTACTCCTACCTGCTGATTTTTCAGTTGCAGGCAATACAATTTGTGTTTTCTCCAGCACCTCGGCCCGTCTGAACCCCCCTTCGCCATCAATTGTGATCTTGACATGTGCATTTTGTAAAGTATGGCTAATCGGCATCAGCTGACCAGAGTCTGGAAGATCAAGCTGTATTCCTGCCTCGTAGGTTTCATACAACTTCGCCATCCAACTCATAAGCTCGCCTCCTCAACTTCTACCGATAAAAGGTTTTCACCCTCCTCAAATTGTTTAGGCAACATAGGACGAATAAAACGACTCACAGTACACTCTTCAGGTCGAGGGAAATCCAGAACACCTTTTTTGAGGGTCGCATTCCAAAATCGGCTGTGCAACTCATTTTTACCCGTTTCATCCGGGTAATCAAAGCCATGAAACATTAACCCAAAACCCAACTCATCGATATCATCATAAGCACCTTTACCTTCACCAAACTCACACGCCTCAACATAGGCCTGACAATCACGAGTCCCCAGAAATATATCCTGCCTGCCTCCCCGTTCGATTGAGCGTTTGGCGATGGCAAAGTGCTTTCCAGAAATATGGTCTTTGGCTAGTTCCGGTCGATAATCATTCCACTCAAAGTGCGCTTCAACCTGGTATTCAACATCATGAAGAAAGGTATAGATGGCCAAGCTGTTGCCGCCATTCCATACTAAAGGTTTTGTCCCTTTGGTTTGAGTACGTAGCGATTTAACCACCCTTACCCTGTCGACATACCAAACAAGGCATGGTTTCCAATAAACAGATTTCAGGATGCCTTTAATGGCTTCATAGGTGGGTAAATGATAAGAACATTTTTCACCACCAATTTTTGTTACCGGGTCAGTGAACAAAGCATAACGCCCATACACCTTGAAACTAACGCTGTTTTTTGGTTTATCGTACATTTAATACCCCCCCAGAAAACTCATTTTGTTACATGGTTCAACCGACAGGCCAAACTCATCACTATAATATTTTTCATCGAGATAATAGATACCCTCATC